>NZ_JAJALF010000007.1:0-180739 GCF_020514995.1 Leisingera sp. McT4-56
GGTGGCGGGATGCGCCCAAAGAGTACGGCCCGCACAAGACCCTGTACAATCGCTGGAAGCGGTGGAGCGATAAAGGGGTCTTTGCGCGGATCATGGCAGCCAGCGCGCTGACCACGGACCGAAGCATGTACCCGAAAGACCTCAACCGAAAGCCGCAGCAAAAAGCAGGAAGGGCTAGAATAGAACCGGCGGAACCGCTTTGGCGGATCAATTTGCCTGCCTAAAACCGCTTGACTGGGACGGCCTCGTTACCGAAGTCCTGACCCTAGGGAAGCGCGATCTGTCCGCTTGGTCGCTAACAGTGTCAATGAGATTGAGAAGGTTGACCTAAGAGGTGCGGGTTTCTTTCCATATGTTTACGCATCAGCGCGTTTCGATCATGTGTTCTCCAAACTCGACGAGATGAATTGCCGGTAGTGCCACCGAGCCTTATAGGCGCGGGCGCGTGGGAAGCGGCTAACTAGAGTCTGAAAAGGGAGCGCTCGCCGACGCATCGCAAGCGCAATGAGGAGCGAGTTTTTCCCACACCTAGTCACCTATTTAATAAGGCACTTGTTCGGTAAAGGCCAAATCCTGCTCCCGCAACCAACGTTTCCGGCCAAGCCCTCGCCACCAGCGGGGGCTTTTTCGATTCAGGCTGGCCGTGGGAGAACGGATACGGCGAAAGCCTCAACGCCCGGTTCCGCCCCTCTCGGATGAACTGCTCAACGGTGAAATCTTCTACAGCCTGCGCGAGGCTCAGATCCTGATCGAACAATGGATGAAGCACTGCAACACAAAGAGATAACGCAGCGCCTTGCGCTATCGCCCGCCAGCTCCGGAAACAGTCGTCCTGATGGACCAGAGGCCGGTCATACTCTGCCAATCAAACCGGACCACTCAGGTGGGGCTGATCACATGGTTTATTGAGAAACAAAGTGGAGTAATGTCCTCAATCATGCTACACTCTTTATAGTGTGATTTTATGAGTGAGGGGACCCATGACAATTGATCGTGAAGGCAGAGCCTCAGAAGTCGAAGAGAGCCTCGATGATGCGGAACGCAGAGAAGTGCTTGCTTCTCTTGCCAAGTACACTGCGACCGTAGCCGGGGCATCCACTGTTGTTCTGTCGGCATCTGCATCGGTTTCTCAAGCCAGTGTGAGCGGCTCAGGCGGCAGGCCAAGACCGCCACGGCCGCCACGGCCGCCAAGACCTCCGAGGCCCCAGAGGCCGCCGAGACCGCCGAGGCCCAGGAGACCATAGAGGTGGCTAAGGTGATGATTGGCAAAGCCCGCCACGCGCAGAGGGCTTAGCAATTTTTTTTCAGAGCATGTGACGCAGTTGATCGATACCCGCGACGTCAAGAGTGTGCAAAATCTTGACCGAGACCTGAAGATGCTGCGAAGTCCGGCGCGCTTGGTTGAGAGCGCCGGATTGGGGTGCAGGTTCGTATTATTCGCACCTGCGTCCGGGGCAATTGTCCTTACAGACCGGTTGGGGATCGAGCTCCTATCCGGGTTGGTGGCTTGCGAGGATGCGAAGACAATAGCATCCCGGCTTTCAAACATGTCTGCGGCGTCAGAGCCATTCGGTAGCCAGGAGGCATCTGAAATCGCATCAGCAATCTTGGCCAGCTGGAGAGATGCCGGGCTGTTTGCGAAAGAACAATTGCCCTTTCCTGACGCCGTGACCGACCATGGCGGCGAGGCGCTCAATAAACGGGGGTATGTCTCGGAATTCGGACGGCTCTTGGTTGAGAGCGACGATCTGAAGCTGGCCGAGCAACTGGATGAAATACTTGGGCAGTACGCATGTGAAGATACCAGTGCCGGGCAGGAATGGGCTAAGGCCGGGCAGGAATGGGTTAAGGCACGGTGCGTGTATTGCGAAGACGGCGGACGCGGTGTTTTTCTGGGAGGCAGGCCACTCTGGGGACGTTCAACGCGGGATGAGGCACGGTATTTTCTGATCCGGGAAGCTGCTGAGACGTTATGCGGAGACGGTCAAGTGGGCGCTGTCCTGCATGGGGCGGCGGTGCTCGGCAGCTCCGGTGCATTGCTCATTGTTGGGGACAGCGGCCGCGGCAAGTCGACACTCGCACAAGGGCTGGTCGAAGCCGGGTGCGGTTTCCTTGCCGACGATCACTTGCCTTTGCATTTGGATGGCCGCCACTTGCTTGCCTTTCCTGCCGGCAGTGCCGTCAAGCATGGCGCGCGCGAGTTGAGCGAGGTCAGAAAGCTGGCCGTCCGCCACGGCAAGCTCGCGAGTTCTCGAAACAGAGTGAACTATCTTACTCTTCCCCCCGCTGCAGCTGTTGGAACACGCGTTCCCATAAAATCGATTGTGCTGCCCGAGTTCAGAGCGGGAAGCGATCTCGCAGTCGAAAAGATAGACCCGGAACAGGCCTTCACTGACTGCGTTGTCACTGGCGCCAGGCCATCGCGGAGAAACACGCAAATCACCCCCTTGGCCGTAATGTGTGATACCTTTCCCGCATACCGGCTCATCTTTGGAGAGTCTCAGCAGTCCGTTTCGGCCTGCTTGGACTTGCTGAGCTCTTGCAACTCTTAGAAGAATGCCCATCGGCGCCGATGCGCGCGCTGCTTGGGCTTGTGGCAACGGCAATCTCTGCAGAGCCCCCGCGTGGGTTGGCGGAAATGCTTGCGGAAACCAGTCCGGAAAACCTCGCTCGGGTGGCCCAGCTGAACCAGGTCCACACTATGATCGCTCCGGTGCTGAAGGCGCACCCGGAAGCTGCCGGCGCCTTGCCGCGGGACCTGTTAATTTTCTTTGAGACGATGCATCGGGCGAATAACGCGCGTCTGGCATCTGGCATCGCCCAATTGACTGAAATTGGCCTTGCGTTAAGAGAAATTGAGGTTCCTGCTGTCGTCCTTAAGGGCGGGGCTGACATGCTGGATGCATTGCACGAAGATCAGTCAATCCGCTTTGTAGGTGATCTGGATATTCTTGTGCCCATCAGCCGCGCCTTGGAGGTCGAAAGGTGCCTTTACGACATTGGGGCGACGGCACCTTTTGAGCGTCTGGGTACGAAACCGGAGCTTAACTGGAGAGGGCGGCGGATCCCGGAGCATCACCTGCCAAAACTCACCCGTTCGGACTGGCACTTTCCGGTCGAGCTGCACACAAGAACCGGTCCCGGCCTGACAGATCGTATGCTGGCCGCCGAGAGCGTGATTTCCCGGCGAGTTCCTGCCAGGGTTCCCGGGCTCTCTTATCCAAACTGGGAGGATCGTGCCTGCCACCTTGTGGTCCATGCAGGCCGTCACTCAGGGCAGGTCTCTTTGCGTGCATGGGTTGATTGGGTGGCTATGCGGAAGCACTGCGCCTTGTCTGAGGTGCGGTCGCGTTTAGAGGCCCATGACCTTCATGAAGCCTATGCCGAGTTTGAACATCTGGCTGACTTCTTGGAGAATGCTTTGGTGATCTCAAATAACTCCTCTGAGAAATATTCCTTCGTAAGCTCTGCGTTGAAAGTCCTGTGCGCAGAAAGCAAACCAAGGTATTTCGATTTGCTGCGGCAAGTTTTCCGCCGTGCAAGAATGCTTGCCGAGTCGAAAGATTACCGCAGATACGTTGCAAGAAATGTGCTCGATCGAAGGTGGTGGGCTCGCGTTTGGTCTTCGCATATTGGGTCAAGATGGCGTTCCCACTAACCGCGCCGGGTTGATGCGCGGCCGGGATCAGAGTTTGATTTTGTTCCAATGGCGTTTGAAAGCGCCCAATTGGCGCCCTAGGTGCCACATCCCTGGCGCTCTGTGCTCCGGTGCCTAGGCCGGATGGAGGAAGATTCTTCCGCAGGCCTCATAACCCGATTTGAAGCAGCCTCCAGCGGCGATCGAGATCACGCTTTTCCTCACCGCTGCGGGGGTTGACGAAAAAGAGACGGCTGCGAAGTTCCTGCGGCATGGCAATCGCGGGGAGATCATACTTGGAACCGCTGATCGTTTGGTGTGATGACGGAACACTGTTTGTGGCGTTGGTGTAGACGGTCGCCTGGGCCATCATGTCAGGCCGCAGCACGTAATCGATAAGCCGGTTCGCAGCGGCGGTATCTCCGGCATCGCTGGGGATGACAAACAGGTCGGCCCAAAGATTGGCGCCTTCTTTGGGGATGACGTAGTGGTACCTGTCGCTATCCTCTTCCAACAGCGGCGCCAGCCCGTCAGTGCTCCAGGTAATTGCAAGGCAGATTTCTTCGTCCAGCAGCGCATCATACTGATCAGAATCGAATGAGCGGACATAGGGTGCGATCGAAGACAGGACGCCGAACGCGGCCTCCAGATCCTGCGCTGAGTGTGATTGCGGGTCCAGCCCAAGGTAGGCAAGCGCTGCCGCCACAACTTCCTCTACCGAATTTACAATCGTGATGCCGCAATCTGCGAGCTCGCGGGCATTGGCGGGATCAAACACCAGCGCCCAGCTGTCAAGCAGTGCATCCGGCAGGCGTTCCAGAACCGCGCTCCGGTCGAACACGATCCCCGTCGTGCCCCAGAGGTAAGGCACGGCGTACCCCTTGGCTTGCGGAGCGGATGCCAGAAACATCTCCATAAGCTCACCGTCAATAGCGGCGGCGTTCGGAATACTGGCCAGGCTGATTTCCTGGAGCGCTCCGGCCTCAACCAAACGGCCGATAGTTTCCGAGGCTGCCACCGCCAGGTCGTAACCGGTGCCGCGGGCAATCAGGCGCGCCTCTGCCTCGTCGGCTTCGCCATAAGTGTCCAGAATGATCCTGGTGCCTGTGGCTTCCTGAAAACTCTCGACGGTCTCAGGGGCGATGTAGCCGCTCCAGTTGTAAAGCCAGACGTCCTCTGGGTCTGCTGCGGCCGGGGCTGTCATTGCGGCGGCGGCCAAAGCCGCGGCAAAGCGAGTCATCAGGCGCATTTTGTGTCCTCTTGATTGGCGGTTCCAGCTGCTTCCGGCCAAAGCCGGGTCAGAGCCGCGGCGAGCGCCGCTTTGTTGACAGGTTTTGCAAGGTAGTCGTTCATGCCCGCGGACAGGCCCTCGGAGCGTTGTTCGCTCATCGCGTTGGCGGACAGGCCAATGACCGGAACCGGCGGCAGGCTTTGCGCCTTCTCCCACTCCCTGATTGCCCGGGTGGCTCCCAAGCCGTCCAATTCAGGCATCCGGACATCCATGAGCACCACATCAGGTGCCCAGTTTTGCGTCAGCTCCACCGCTTCAAATCCGTTGCCTGCGGTGATGACGGTGCACCCCAGCTTTTCCAGCATTTTGCCCGCGACCATCTGGTTCACCCTGTTGTCGTCAACGACCAGCACTTTCTTGTTGAACGAAGCGCTGACAGGAGCCTGCGCTGGAGCCTCCGCGGGAGGCGGGACATCCTCCACTGGAAATTGCAAAGTGAATTCAGCGCCTTCGCCCTCCGCGCTATGCAACGAGATCGTGCCGCCGATCGCCTTGGCGAGGTTCTTCACGATGGCAAGGCCGAGCCCGGTTCCGCCAAACCGCGTGGTGGTGGTGGCATCGGCCTGTGCGAATTGCTCGAATATCCGCTCCTGCGCTTCTGCAGGTATCCCGATTCCACTGTCCTTCACGGCAATCTGGATCAGCCGCGTCCCGTCCGGGCCGGGCGCCAATTCCTGCAGCTTCACATCGACGGACCCGTTCTCGGTGAATTTCAACGCGTTGCTGATCAGGTTGACAACGATCTGACGGATCGCAGTGCTGTATCCCAGCACATGCCAGCTGCCTACCTGCGGGTCCGCAGTCAGTTTCAGGGCGATCCTGGCGCTTTGGGCGCGCGCGGAAAACAGGTCTATGACCTCCAGGCATGTCGCGCGGACGTTGAACGCCTCAGCCTCCATTTCCAGCTTGCCTGCTTCAGCTTTGGACAAGTCCAGCACATCATTGATAATGCTCAGCAGGGAATTTCCGCTCACGATCATCATGCGGATCATGTGCCGCTGCTTTTCATCAAGCTGGGTATCGTTCAGCAGTTCCGCCAGGCCCAGAACACCGTTCAGCGGGGTCCGGATTTCGTGGCTCATCGTCGCCAGGAAAACCGACTTGGCCTCTGATGCGGCCTCGGCTTTGCGTCGGCTTGCTTCAATCTCTGCCTGTGCACTGATGATGAACCGTTCCATCGGCAGATGCACAAACCGGGCGGCGACGTAAACGCCAATAGCGCCGATGGCGACAGCCACCAGCGCATAGATCAGCTGGACTTTTGCTGCGATCCGGGCGGTCTGGGCCTCCGCCTCCTTGACCTTCATGAAGACTGGCAGCAACCGCCTGGACAAGTCCGAGGCCAATGCGGCGGCCTTAGTATCGGAGGCAGCTTCCCGGTCTCCCCCCGGATCAGTGAGAACCCCGGAAAGAAACAGGATGTCTTGCAGTTCGGACACGGGATTGAGCGTTGGCTGGGACAGGATTTCCTGCGCTTGCGGCGAAAACGCTGCGAGCGCATCGGCACCGGAAAGCTCTGCCAGCGAGTCGGCTGCAGGCCTGGCGCTGCGGCGGATGCGCCCCCGCGCAATCAGCGCTCTCTGGCTGCCCGGGTCGTCTTTCAATTCATCAAAGGCCAGCGACAGTTCAGCAAGCGAAACCAGAAGCTGGTCCAGCACCCTGGTGTTTTCCACCCGCCGGGCCACGCTTCTCTGCCCGGACAGGGTGACGCAAAATGCGGCCACTGCGGCGGCCAGCAGGATCGCCAAGGCGATACCGCTGCGCAGCCGGAGGTATCGCCGGGTAATGCGCTGCTGTGTCATTTACACTCCGGTGCGTTAGGGGGCATGGCAGGGAAAGGCAGCCGTATTCCGCAAAGTAGAACCGGGTTTCCATTCTGAAAAGCAAGCGTTGAAAATCAATTAAAATGAAATTGATGGTTTGCCTGTCCCCGCTGCGGCCGTTTGCAGGCCCCTGTCAGAAAGTCGCGATTTGGATTGCAGCAAGCGATCCGAAGCTGAAACAAACAAATTGAAGCGTTGAGCAGATTCCGCTTTCCTGCAAAGCACTGATCCAAAAATCAGGGGATCAAACCCGGATTCTGGTAGCGAAGGTTTTTTGTGCACCGGTATCCTTGCTTCAGGAGGAGCCAAAATGAAGAATTTTCTGCACTCTCTCTCAGCCGGCCTGACAGCGCTATGCATCGCATTTGGCCCTGCGTCCGCCGAGGAATGGCGTTTCAATAACTTTTTGCCGGAAGCCCGGCCGGAAACTGCGGAGCTGGAGCAGTTCGTAGCCGATGTAAACGGTGCACTGGGCGGGAACCCCGAATTTGTTCTCTACAGCGGCGGATCGCTAGGCCTGCCGAACACCGACACGCTCCGATTCCTGCCCAAGGGGGCTGTTGAAATGAGCCTGATGTGGGCCAACTACCTGGGGCGTGATGCTCCGGCGCTGAGTTCTGTTGTGGTTCAGGGGACCATCGGGTCGATCGAAGAGTTTGAGAAAGCGATCCCAGAAGTCCGGAAAATCTATGAAGAGGAGTTCGCGGACTGGGGGGTTGCATCCGTCGGCTATGTCGCAATTCCTATGCTGTCGGTTTCCGTGTTCTGCCGCGACGAACCGGTGAACTCGATCGAAGCGCTCAAATCGAAGAAGCTGCGCGTCTGGGCGCGAGATCAGGTTGAAACTTTCACCCGCCTGGGTGTGGCCGCGCAAATCATTCCGCAGGAAGAAATGTATGTGGCGCTCAAGACAGGTGTGGTCGACTGCGCGCTTTATCCGGCGCTTTATGCCCATACCGTTTCGCTGCAGGAGGTCGCAAAATATGCGTCCTTCCTCTATCCGATGGCCTCCGGCCCCTATGTGATCGGCGTGGCCGCTGACCGATGGGCTGAGACCGGCAGCGACGTCAAAGACGCCGTCGCAAAGGCAGCTGAGGACCTTTGGAACCGCACCAACCAGTACGAGGACGACTTTGAGCGTGAGCTGAAAGCGCGGGAAGATCTGGTGGCTGCGGGTGTGACCTGGGGCGAGGACTTTCCGCAGGAGGACCGCGAACTGTTCGTCTCCTCTGTGACCGAGACCTGGGAAATGCTGGCAGAAGAGGCGGGAGGCAATGCTCCGTCCTACCGCGAGCGGGTTCTGAAAGCGATTGGCCGCTGAGCGGCATCATGGCCTGGCTGTTGAAAAAGCGAATTGCGCGGGGGCTGGAAATCCTGGCCCTTGCCTGTGCCGCTGCCGCAGCGCTGGGCATGACCGCGATTGTGGGCATCATCGTCACCAGCGTTTTGATGCGCAAGTTCGCGAATGCGCCGCTGCATTTCACCGAGGAGGTGGTTGGCCTGCTGCTGAGCGTGTCACTGTTTCTGGGGCTTCCAATGGTTACCCTGAAGGCAAACCATGTCCGTGTCGCTCTGCTGGCCGACTTCCTGAAAGGGAGATGGCACACGGCGATGCAGTTTGCCGCCTTGCTGGTGGGGGCCGCCTTTTTCACATGGCTGATCATTGAAACCGTGCCCTGGTTCGAGTTTGCGTTCAAACGCAACCTCCGAACGGAGACAGCACGTATCCTCCTCTATCCCTGGATGGCGCTCATGCCGCTGTCTCTGGCGCTGACCGGGCTGATCTATCTTGCCCGCCTGACCGGCATTTTCGCCCGGGCTGACGAATCCGATATCGAGACGCCGGAAACACTCAATGGCGGGAAATCCTGATGTCGTTCTGGCTTACTCTGATCGGCGGGTTGGCGGCCACTGCCGGAACAGGCGTGGCCCTTGGGGCGGCGCTGGGCCTGACTGGGCTAATCATCCTGCAATTCTTCTCAAACGGTGCCACCTCGCTTGCCATTGATGCAATCTGGAGTGTTTTCAACTCCTTCACCCTGAGCGCTGTTCCCATGTTCATCCTTCTGGGCGAGGTGCTGCTGCGCAGCGGCATCAGCGAAAAAGCTTATGCTGCTTTTTCACCGCTCTTCCGCAGAATTCCCGGGGGCCTGCTGCACACCAATATCGCCGTTTGCACATTGTTCGGCGCGGTTAGCGGTTCCAGCCTGTCCACTGCGGCCGCGGTGGGATCGGTGGCGTACCCGGAAATGACAAGGCGCGGCTATGACAAGGATACGGTTGTGGGCAGTCTTGCCGGCGGCGGCACGCTGGGCCTGCTGATCCCGCCGAGCCTTTCCTTCCTGATTTACGGCGCTTTGACAGAAACCTCGATTGGGCGCCTGTTTGCGGCGGGCATCATTCCGGGGTTGCTGGTTGGGAGCCTGTTCATGCTCTATCTGCTGGTCAAATGCACCCTCAGCCCGGGTATCGCGCCCCGTGATACGGCGAAGCCGTCTGGGGCGCAAACGCTTGCGGGTTTCAAGCAGATCTGGCCGTTGCTGGCGCTGATCCTTGCGGTCATTGGCAGCATCGTCGCCGGCCTGGCAACCCCAACCGAAGCGGCGGGCGTCGGCGTAGTGCTGGCAGTGCTGGTTTCCTGGGTTTGGGGAGACCTTACCTGGGCACGGCTGATTGACGCGATCTACCGCTCAGCTCTGCTGTTTTCTGCAGTTGGCTTTCTGG
The DNA here is from genome assembly GCF_020514995.1 of Leisingera sp. McT4-56. NCBI lineage: Bacteria > Pseudomonadati > Pseudomonadota > Alphaproteobacteria > Rhodobacterales > Roseobacteraceae > Leisingera > Leisingera sp. McT4-56. The sequence goes on from NZ_JAJALF010000007.1 coordinate 9,476, forward strand.
TCCTGGGGGCAACAATCCTGGCGCAATCGGTCAGTATCCTTGGGGTGCCGCAAAAGATCCTGGCGGGTGTCGCGCAAAGCGGGCTGGGCACATACAGCGTGCTGCTGATTGTCGTGCTGATCTATCTCATTCTGGGATGTTTTTTCGACGGCTTGTCGCTGATGATCATGACGCTGCCGGTGGTGTTTCCGCTGCTGACCGGGCTGGGCTTCGACCCGGTCTGGATTGGCGTGGTGATCACCATCGTCATCGAAATCGGGCAAGTCACACCGCCGGTTGGGCTCAACCTGTCGGTGCTGACTGCACTGACCGGAAACGAGGTCAGCCTGGGCCGTGTCGCCATTGCGACCGTCCCCTATTGGGTTATTCACCTATTCACAATCCTGATCCTGACCCTGTTCCCCGTACTTGCCCTGTACCTGCCGGATCTGCTTTTCTGAAAGGAACACTGAATGGCACTGAAAGTCCGGCCAAAAGCGTTCGGCCCGGTTTATGCCCTGTTCGATGGCTCGGACGGCATTCGCTATTCCCTGGCCAGTCTGGAACACACGTCGCAGCACCCGCCGTCAGATACCCCGGTTGACACTCTTCTTGCTTCTCTGGCGGCATGTATCATCAAGTCGGTGCAATGGTCCGCAGGGCAGCAAAAGGCGCCTCTCAATCCATTCTCTGTCAAGGTTTCCGCGGTAAAAGCGCCAGAACTGCCAGGGCGGATCGAGAGTATGGAAATTGCCGTTTTGGGGCAGCCCGTTGATGACCCCGTGCTGGTTCCCGCGATTGTGGCACAGGCAAAATCAGCGTGCACAATCAGCAACAGTTTGAATTGCAAAGTGAGTGTCGTCATCTGCGAACCGGATTAAATCTGGGCGGGCTGGCCTGTTGGAAACGCCTCCGAGGAGGGGGCGCAGTTTCTGCAGCCGTGTTTGCTGCCAAGGTTTTTGCGAATTATTAATGCAATCTGAGATTGTTATTTAATAATTTTAACCTGTGAATGGTTTTAAAATTTTAGTCGGGAATTGCATTCTTCGACTCCCGGTCAGGACAATTCTAGTGGAGGCGCGAATGGGAGCGGACACGCCGGGCGGCAGCAGCCTAGCAAAAGAACGCGCAGCTTTGGCGAAAATGTCCCACCTGCACTGGGTACATTGGCTGATTGTTCTGCTTTCGCTGCTTCTGACGGTGACGGCCTGGCACGTCACCCGGACAGAGATCCAGACCCGGACCCAGGAACGTTTTCAGCGCGCAGCGGCCCAACTGACCAGCCTAGTCAGGGAAGGGATGGAGAAATATGAGGATGCGCTGCGAAGCGGTGTCGCCCTGATCCATGCATCAGGCGAAGAAGTCTCGCTGGCGCAATGGGCGCGGTTTTCGAGCAGCCTGGAGATCGAGCGGCGCCATCCGGGCATCAACGGCATCGGTGTTATCTACCCTGTCGCGCAAAGCGGCCTGGATGATTTTGTCGCCCGCCAGCAGGCGGAACGGCCGGGCTTCAATGTCCACCCGCAGCACTCAGCCAGCCTGCGCCTGCCAATCACTTTTATCGAGCCGGCGGATATGAATGCAGCTGCAATCGGCTTGGATATCGCCCATGAAACAAACCGGCTGACCGCAGCTCTGAAGGCGCGGGATACCGGAACGGCGCAGATTACCGGGCCGATCATCTTGGTGCAGGACGAAAACAGATCGCCTGGCTTTCTGTTTTACATGCCCTATTACAGCTCCGAAAACCTGGCCAGCGTGGCGCAGCGGCAGCGGCATTTCAGTGGACTGGTCTATGCTCCGTTTGTGTTCAGCAAGCTGATTGATGGCGTGCTGGAAAAGGAGCACCGGATGGTCCGGTTTTCCGTGCGCGATGGCCAGGAAGCCCTGTATGACGAAGCCGATGGCAACGGTCTGCGCGAAGAGTCAGAGTTCCGCCAGCAGGTCAGCCTTGGCATGTATGGGCGGCGCTGGGAGTTTGAGATCTGGGAAAGCCCGGAATTCAGGGTGCTGAATGGCAGCAGCGAGCCGCTGCTGATCCTGATTGGCGGCCTGACCATCGATTCATTGCTTTTCGGGCTGTTTGTTATGCTGACCCGGTCGAACCGGCGAGCGATTGCTTTTGCCAGCCGGATGTCTGCCGAAGCCAACCGCAAGGCGGAGGCCCTGCAGAAATCAAACGAGGATCTGGAACGCTTTGCCTATGTAGCCTCCCATGATCTCAAGACACCGCTGCGCGGTATCGCTTTTCTGGCCGGTTACCTGCGCGAGGATCTGGAGCCGGTTCTGCAGGCCGCGGGCGGCGCGGCGGAGGTTGAGAACCATTTGGACCGGTTGGAGCGGCAGGTTCAGCGGATGGAGGCGCTGATCTCCGGGATCCTCTCGTATTCGGCCCTGCAGCTGGAGGACCGGCCGGTCAAGCCCGTCGACACCCGTGAACTGGTCATCAAGCTGGTGCAGCAACTGGGATTGCGCGGCGATCAGACCCGGGTGACTGGCAGTTTCCCAAAAATTGAAACCGATGAAACCGGTCTGGAGCAAGTGCTTTCCAACCTGCTTTTCAATGCGGTGAAGTATCATCATCAGCCCGAGATCGCATTGATCACGGTTTCAGCCCAGGTCCAGGACGGCTGGCTGACGATCGATGTGTCGGACAATGGCCCGGGCATTGCGCCCAGGTACCACAGGAAAATCTTTGAGATGTTCCAGACACTGCAAGCCAAGGATGAAAGCGGCAGCACCGGTATCGGATTGGCGATTGTTCAAAAAACGGTCGAACGCTATGGCGGCGTTGTTCGGCTGGCCTCTGAGGAGGGGCTGGGCGCAACCTTCACGATTGTCTGGCCGCTCCGCCACCAGAACCAAGCCGACATCCAAAAGGCTGCTTAGATGACGGTACAAGAGATTTTGCAAATCTTGCATGTCGAGGACCACGACCTGGACGCAGAGGCCGTGCTTCGGACATTCCGCAAGCTTGGCGTGGACATCCCGGTGGCGCGTGCGCCGGACGGCGCCGAAGCACTTGAAATGCTGCGCGGGATGGATTCCGATGCAATCCGCAGAACCGTCATGCTGCTTGATCTTAACCTGCCGAGGATGAGCGGGTTAGAACTGCTTGAACAGATGCGTGGCGACGGTGAACTGGGTGCAATGCGCGTGTTCACCTTCACGACTTCGGAAAGCAAGGAAGACCGGGCAGCGGCGCAGAGCTTCGGGATTGAAGGGTACATTGTGAAACCCGCAATCAGCAGGGAGCTTCCGGCTGCCCTGACCCCTTTCCGCGACTTCCTGCGCTCTGCCTGATCGCCGCTGAACGGACCGTGGCCTGGGTGCAGGCCCCGGCCAAGAGGAGAGCAGTATGCCTGAAGACCGCCAGCCCGACCTGCAAATCCTGCTTGTCGAAGACGACAGTTTCGACGCGCGGCATTTCAAACGCCTGCTGTCCAGGTCCGGTGTGCCTGCACGCTGCGAAGTCTATGCAACCCCTCATGATGCGCTGGCACATCTGGCCGCCGCCCCTCCGCCTCGGGTCGACATCCTGTTCCTTGACATGAATTTGCCAGGAATGAGCGGGATCGAATTTCTGGAAGCCTGTGTGGCACAGTTTGGAGTGCCCTTATCCTGCCGAGTCATTCCAATGCTGTCGGTTCCGCTGATGGCATCAGACGAAGCGCGGCTCAAGACGCTGCTTGGAGATTTCCAGACGCTGGCTAAGCCGTTTGACCAGCAGGAGCTGCTTCAAATCCTGCGATGATGGCTTTGGGCCGATTTCCGTCCTCGTGGCGCTATCGCTCAGCGAAGAGGGGGCTGCGCGCCGCCTGAACCGGGTTTCCGATCAAATTCCAGGACGAGCTTGCCCGGAATTCCGGCATCACCCCGGCTGCGCGCGAAATCCTTGTCGCAGCGGTTCTACAGGGCCAATCTGGCGGCTGGTTGCGGCCGCCGCTAGTGCACTGGAGCGGATCGCGGAATTTAGCGACGCAGATGAGGCCGGCACCCATACTTCGGAATCCTCCGCAAGAGTTGCCGCACGTTCATCAGGGTTGCCGGCTGGTGCCGCAAGCTGACGCTATCATGTTGGCTGTCACCTTGTTTCGGACAACCAAACCTCTAGCAAGGGCACAAGCTGCAACCCCGGCGATCACTTCTTGGCGATCCAGCCGCCTGCAAGATGACTGGGACGCAACTTTGTATCAGCATGGGAGGGCCTGATGCGTCTTTCGATTAGAAAGGAAACAGCATGGCCGACCAAAACGTCAATGTCCTGCTCGTCGAGGACAACCCGCTCCACATGAAGCTTGTCGAACGGCTGATCGCAAGCGAGCCTCAATTGCAGTGTACTGTCGATCTTGCCGCCAATCTTGCCGATGGCCTTGCCCGTCTGGCTGCCGGCGGCATCGACCTGGTGCTGCTGGATCTGGTTCTGCCCGACAGCCAGGAGCTTGAAACACTGTTCCGGGTCCGCGCAGCAGCCCCGGATACGCCGGTGGTTATCCTCACCGCCATGGACGACCTGAAACTCGCCGCAAATGCGGTGGAGGCCGGTGCCAGCGATTTCCTGGTCAAATCCAACCTTAACGCAGTCGCGCTGGGCCGCGCGATCCGCTATTCGCTGGCCCGCGCCCGGGCGCGCACGGCGGAGTGGGACTCTCCTATGTTCCGTCTTGCCCAGCAGCAGTTCCTGAAGGCGGCGCAGATCATGGAGCTGGATGACAACATCCGCCAGCGGCTGCTGTTCCCGCAGCGCACCCAAGTGGTGTCCTTCCCATTTTTCCGCGATGACCGCAGCCAGGTGGAAACCGTGTTCGGCTACCGCGTCCAGCATGTGCTGACGATGGGGCCGACCAAGGGCGGGGTGCGCTACCACGAAGATGTGGACCTGGGCGAGGTTGCGGCACTGGCCACCTGGATGACCTGGAAGTGCGCACTGATGAACCTGCCCTACGGCGGTGCCAAGGGCGGCGTGCGGGTCGATCCTACTGGGCTGTCGCGGCATGAGCTGCAGCGGCTGACCCGCCGCTATACCACCGAGATCATTGATATAATCGGTCCTGACAAGGACATACCAGCCCCTGATATGGGCACCAACGAGCAGGTGATGGCATGGATGATGGACACTTACAGCCAGCAGGTGGGCTACTCTGTGCCGACGGTGGTCACCGGTAAGCCGGTTGTGCTGGGCGGGTCGCTCGGCCGCCGCGAGGCCACAGGGCGCGGGTTGGTTTATATGATCGAAGCTGCTGCACGCCATTCCGGGCTCGACCTGAACGGCGCGCCTGCCGTGGTGCAGGGCTTCGGCAATGTCGGCAGCTTTACGGCGAAATTCCTGGAGGAGGCCGGAGCGAAGATCGTCGCTGTCAGCGATGTTTCGACCGGGCTTTACAATCCCAACGGGCTGCCGGTTCAGGCGCTGATGGATTACGTGGCAGAGCACAGGGTGCTCAAGGATTACCCGGAGGCCGATCACCTCAGCAATGCCGAGCTGCTGGAAACCAAATGCGATGTGCTGGCACTGGCGGCATTGCAAAACCAGGTCACTGCCGAGAACGCGGACAGGATCGACTGCAAGATCCTGGCTGAGGGGGCCAATGGACCGACGACGCTGGAGGCCGATGAGATCCTCAACGAGAAAGGCGTCATGATCGTGCCGGACGTGCTGGGCAACGCAGGCGGCGTCACAGTGTCCTACTTCGAGTGGGTGCAGGGCACCCAGAACCTGACCTGGAAACTGGACGAGATTAACGGCCGGCTCCAGGAAATCATGCTCAACGCTTTTGAACGCACGGTGGCGCGTGCTGCGCGCGATGGGCTCGATATGCGCACGGCGGCGCTGGTTGAGGGGGTGCAGCGGGTGACTGATGCCAAGCTATTGCGTGGATTGTTCCCATAGCCGGGCGGCAAGATAGCGGCGTGATCACTCGAACCGGTTGTTGGAGGCTGGCCAGATGAGCGACAAAGCAACCCACTCCGGTCCCGCAGTTGGCGATCGGGTGTCGCTCGCAAGCCGCATTTTCGTCCGCGGCCGGGCCTGGGTAACCGGCACCGTCGGGGTGCTCAGCCTGGCGCTGACACTGGTTGTCTGGCAGGCGCTGCTGAAGGAGGAGCGCGAAACCGCGGCGGCCGAGTTCGACCGTGCCGCCGCGCGACGGGTGGAGGCCGTCAAACGGCAGATGCTGCAAGGGGCATCGGTGATTGATGCGCTGCACGGGCTCTTTGCCAGTTCACGCTCAGTGGAGCGCCGGGAGTTCCAGATATTCGTGCGGCCTTTCCTGAACGATCAGCCCAACATTGAACTCGTGCTGTTTGCGCCCCGGGTTGAGAATAATCTGCTGCCTTTCTGGGAGAACCTAGGCGCCGCACAGCTGAAAACCCCCTATGGCATCTACCAGAGCGCTCCGGACGGGTCGCGCATACCCCCGCAGCCGCGGGATGTGCATTTCCCGGTGTTCTTCGTCGAGTCGCGCCGCAGTGCGGCTCTTGGCACCCTTGGATATGATCTGGCCTCCGACCCGGTGTTCCTAAAGGTGATCGAGCAGGCCCGTGACGGCGGCGGCGCCGTGGCCAGCCCGCATATCACTATGCCGGGCCTGACCGCCGGGCAGTCTCGCATTGCTATTGCCGCCCCGTATTTCACCCGCTCCGGCCCCGCGCTGCGCCGCGAAGAGCTGCAAGGTGTAGTGGCCGTGATTCTGCGGGTGAGCGATGTCCTGAAGGATGCGCTGGACAGTTTTCCCGGAGACGGAGTTGAGGTCTATCTGGCCGACGGTGCAACTGGTGAGAGCTTCCATTTGCCGGACAGACAGGCAGACGGCAATGCAGAGCAAGGGCGCATTGCTGATCCGGCCGCCTTGGCTGCCGCGGCTGGTCTCAGCCATACAGCCGAATTTGAACTGCGTGGGCGGAGCTGGACATTTCTGGCGGTCCCGGGGGAGGGTTTCCGGCCCAAGGCATGGCCGTCCGATGCGAGCATTGCATTGGCAGGCGGCTTGGCGGTGACAGCCATCCTGGTTGCCTTCCTGATATCCCTCAGCCGCCAGATCGCCGAACGCAGCCGCGCCGAGGCCTCGCTGCGGGAAAGCTCGGCGCTGCTGAAATGCAACCAGACAATCACCCGGGCTGCCAATGAAGCGGAGAGCATCAGCGATGCCTTCCGGGTTGCGCTGGATGAGATCTGCACGCACACCGGCTGGCCGGTCGGGCATGTCTACCTTTACGACGAAGAGGCAGGCGACCTGGCGCCGTCGGATATCTGGCATCTGGCGGATCCCGATGCCTTTCAAACTTTCCGCAAGGTGACCTGTGCAACCCGTTTTGCACCCGGCTCCGGCCTGCCTGGGCGGGTGTTCAGCAGCGGTGAAGTGGCCTGGATTCCGGATGTGAACCGCGATCCCAATTTTCCGCGCGCCAAACTGGCCAAGGAAATCGGGGTGAAAACCGGAGCCGGCTTCCCCGTGACGCATGGCGGGCGTGTCGTTGCGGTGCTGGAGTTTTTCTCGAGCCGCGTGGAAGAGAAGAACCCTGCTTTGCAGGATGTAATGGCGCAGGTGGGAACGCAGCTGGGCATTGTGGTTGCCCGGCAGCGTGCCGAAGCCGAGGTGCAAGAAGCGCGCGCCCGGGCCGAATATGCCAGAACGCAGCTGGAGGATGCGATCGAGTCGGTCGAAGAGGGGTTTGTCCTTTACGATGCCGAGGACAGGCTGGTCCTGTTCAACTCGGTTTTCCGGGAGAAATTCTTTCCGCAGGTGGAAAAGCTGGAACCGGGGATGACGTTCGAGGATGTGCTGCACGCGGTATTCAGAGCGGGGCTGGTTTCGACTGGGGATGTCGGTGAGGAGGAATGGATTGAAAACCGTCTGGCCGTCCACCGAAACCCGGGCAAGCCCATTGCCGTGCATCACACCACCGGGCGCTGGCTCTGGATCAGCGAGCATAAGACCCGCGATGGCGGCACCGTCAGCGCCTACACGGATATCACCGAATTGCAAAAGCACCGCAGCCGGCTGGAAGAGCTGGTTGCCGCCCGCACGGCCGAACTAGAACAGCGCACCGGGGAACTGCGGCGCTCTCATGCTGAGCTGGAAACGGCGCGCGATGCGGCTCTGCAGGCAAGCGTCGCCAAGAGCCAGTTCCTGGCAAACATGAGCCATGAAATCCGCACACCTCTCAATGGGGTGATCGGCATGGCAGAGCTGCTTTGCGGCACCGACCTCACGCCGCAGCAGAGCGAGTATGCCCGGATCATCATGCGGTCAGGCGACACCTTGCTGAATCTCATTAATGACATTCTGGATTTCTCCAAGATCGAAGCAGGCCGGCTGGAGCTGGAAGCCACCCCCTTCCGGCTGCGTGATCTCTTGGGCGATACCCTGCAGACGCTGGCCGTGCGGGCGGGTGAAAAAGGGCTGGAACTGGCCCATCACATCCCGCCAGAGGTTCCCGACCGGCTGGTCGGCGATCCGACACGCCTGCGCCAGATTATCGTCAACCTTGTCGGCAACGCCATCAAGTTCACCGAGGCAGGCGAGGTGGTGGTCGATACCCGGCTGGCAGGCCTCAGTGAAACGGGAGTGACGGTGCAAATCGAAGTGCGCGATACCGGTATCGGCATTCCAAAGGAACAGCAGGAAAAAATCTTCGAAGCTTTCGGCCAGGCCGACACCTCGACCACCCGGCAATATGGCGGAACCGGTCTGGGCCTCGCGATCTCGGCCCAGCTGGCCCGCAAGATGGGCGGGGAAATGACGCTGGAGAGCGTGCCGGGCAAGGGCAGCACGTTTTCGTTTGCCATGAAGATGGGTCTGGCCAGCGAGGACGACCTGCCGCGGGCGGCAGTGCCCAAGGAATTGCATGGCATGCCGGTGCTTGTCACCGATGACAACGCGACCAACCGCAAGATACAGGCGGAGGTTCTGGAGAATTGGGGCATGACGCCGGTGCTGGCAGACTGCGGGGCGGATGCGCTCGCACGTCTGGATGCAATGATCTCCCGCGGCACCCAGCCGCGGCTGGCGCTGCTTGACCTGATGATGCCGGAAATGGACGGCATGGCGCTGGCCGCGAAAATCCGCGAACGCCCGGCGCTGGATGCAATGCGCATTCTGATCATGTCTTCCGCTGGCTACTCAGGCGGCGAAGCGCGCCTGCGAGAGTTGAAAATTCACCGGATGCTGGTCAAGCCAGTGAAGCAGTCCGACCTGCTGAACGCCATCCTTGCGGCAATTGGCACCCAGGTGCGCGAAGCTGCACCTCAGGCCGCCGCAACTGAGGCGGGCGTTACACCGTTGAAAATCCTGCTGGCCGAGGATGGCGCGGTCAATCAGAAGGTCGCAATCGATCTTTTAACCCGGCGCGGGCACAGCGTGGACCTGGCCGAAAACGGTCAAGAGGCGGTCGACGCCACGGCGCGCAAGACATACGATTTGGTGCTGATGGATATGCACATGCCGGTAATGGACGGTGTGGCCGCCGCGAAAGCGATCCGTGCCCGTGAGCAGGCAGAGGGCGGCCGCTTGCCGATTATCGCCTGCACCGCCAGCGTGACGCCCGCGGACCGCGAGCGCTGCGCCAATGCCGGGATGGACGATTTTGTTGGCAAACCGTTCCGCGCTGAGGGCCTGCTGGGGGCCGTTGAACAGGCAACCCGCGGCGCGGTTCCCCGGCAGTCCTCGCCAGCAACGGAGCTGCCGGAGGCAGAACCAGCCGGCGCGGTTCCTGATGCCCCCGCTGATGTGCAACCGGTTGACTGGCAGGACGCCCTTGGGAGGCTGGGCGACGAAGGGCTGCTGCGGGAGATGGCGGAACTGTTCCTGTCGCAAGCCCCGCAGCTGGCAGCCGACATTGAAACCGCTCGCCGGAACGGAAATGCCGAAGACCTGCGGCGTGCGGCGCATACGCTCAAAGGGTCAGCAGCCGTTGTGGGTGCTACCCAGGTTGCCGAAGCCGCGCGGCGGCTGGAAAATGTGGGGCGTGACGGGCAGCTTGACGAAGCGCCGCCGGTGCAGCGTGATCTTGAGGCGGAACTGGAACGCTGCCGGGCCGCACTCAGAGACATCCTTGCCAATAATGGGTAGCTCACGGCGCTTCCCGAGGCAGCCATGGAACGAGAGCCGCGCCGGCGCTGCAGATGAGCAGGTTAGCCCTTGCCTGCCAGTTAATGCGCCCCGGCACGGATGATGCCGGCTATCTCCGCGAAGCCGCGGGCTTCGGCATGCTGGAGCGGGGTGACACCATCAAAGTCGGCAATCCCGGCATCGGCTCCGGCCTCGACCAGCGCTTGCACGGTTGCGATATGATCCGGCCCGCCGTCACCCAGCACCACCGCCTCCATCAGCGCGGTCCAGCCCAGGTTGTTGACGTGATCCAGCGGTGCGCCGCCGGCGATCAGGTGCCGGACCACCTCGTGGTGGCCCAGATGAGCGGCGGCGATCAAGGCGGTGCCGTCATAAATGCTGGTGGTCAGGCCAGGATCATTGCCGAGCTCCAGCGCCAGCGAAACCATTTCGGGATCATCCGCAACCGCGGCAATGGTCAGGACGTCATAGACCCGGCCTTCCAGCGCATTCATGTCGGCTCCGGCTTCGGCCAGGGACCGCAGCGCCGCATCGTTGGACGCGAAGGCGGCAACATGCGCCGGAGTCCGTCCGGCCCGGTCGCGGGCATTGGGATCAGCCCCCGCAGCGGCAAGGTCGCGGATGGCAGCGGCGTTGCCTTCGTGCGCTGCCCGGTGCAGGCCTTCGTAGTCTGCGATATCGGCGGGTGAGGGCGGCGTCTGTGCCTCTGCGGCGGTGCCGGCAGCCAGCAGGAGCAGACCCAGGAGTGTGCGCAGCATTGTCTTGAACCTCCTTGATATGCGGCCGCCCCGAACGGGCCGGCCGCAGGCTTTTGCAAATCCTTTACTCGGCGCCGATGGCGTCCAGGCCTGCGCGGACGCAGGTTGCATCGATGTCACCCGAGGGGGCGCCGCCTGCCCCGATGCCGCCAACCAGTGCACCGCCGATGCGGATCGGCAGGCCGCCGGCCTGGATCACCAGCCGACTGTCCATATCGCGCAGCCCGTCATTTTGCGGGTTGCTGCCAATGAAGCCGGCCAGCCCGGCGGTATCGCGGCCCATGCTGGCCGAGGTGAAGGCCTTGCCGGTGCTGCTGCCGACGGTGTGCGGGCCTGCGTTGTCGGCGCGCAGGATCACCTTGGTCACGCCGCTGCGGGCGACGACGGCGACGCTGACATTGTGGCCTTCGGCGGCGCAGGCTTCAACCGCGGCCTGCGCGGCAGTCTGGGCCATGTCCAGCGGCAGGTAGGGGGCGGTGGGCAGCTCCTGCGCGGCAACGGAAACGGGGGCCAGCAGGGCAGCGGCGAGGGTCAGTTTGCGGATCATTGCGGTCTTCCTTCAGTTCTGATGGAAGAACCCTAGCGGCGCGGGCAATGCCCGGGAATTGGTAGAGCTTGCAGCGGTCTCGGTAGTTCTACGGAGTGCCGCGCCCCTCCAGCCAGAGCCGGGTCAGCTCAGCGGCGGAGGTCGTTCCGGCCTTGGTGCCGATGGCGGCGCGGTGGCTGTCGACGGTGCGGGGCGACAAGTCCAGCACCTCTGCAATCTGCCGTGTGGTCAGCCCCTTGGAGATCATCTCGAGAACTTCTGTTTCACGGCCCGTAAGCCGGGCCAGCAGGCGCTGGGCCTCGCTGGCTTCAGAGGCTTGGCGGCGGCTGCGCTCCAGTTCCGCCTGGCCGCGCTGGATAGCGTCGATCAGGTCCTGCTCGTCCACCGGCTTGCAGAGAAAATCAATGGCGCCGCCACGGAAGGCGCGGCGGCAGGCCTCGATATCGCCATGGCCGCTGATGACAACAGCCGGCCAGTCCACGCCGGTCGCGCGCAGCTGCTCCTGCAGCTTGAGCCCGGAAATCACCGGCATCCGGATGTCGAGGATCAGACATCCCGGCGGCAGCGTGCCCAAAGCGCTGAGAAACGCCTCTGGTGCGGCAAAGCTGCGGACCTCGATGCCGACGGTCAGCAGCAGCAGCGACAGCGCTTCGCGCACCGCGTCGTCGTCATCCACCAGGTACACCGGGCAGCTCATTCCGCGGCCTCCGCTGTCAAGGTCTGCGCGTCCGGCAGGCGCAAACGGAAAACGGTCTCAGCCGTATCCAGTGCGAGCGACAGGTCGCCGCCCATGCGTTCGGACAGCCTTTGGCACAACGCAAGCCCGAGGCCGGTGCCGCCCGGCTTGCCGGTCACGAAGGGTTCGAACAGCCGCGGGCGAATGTCTGCGGGCACGCCCGGCCCGCTGTCTGCCACTTCGATCAGAACGTCGCTGCCGCTGCGCTGAGCTGTGAGAGAGACGCGCTTTTCACCGCCCTGCGAGGCGGCCTCGATGGCGTTGCGCACGAGGTTGAACAGGACCTGCTCCAGTTCGACCGGATCGGCGCGGACCATCAGCGAAGGCGGGACCGGGCCGGCTTTCAGCTGGATTCCCGCGCGCTCGGCCTCCGGGCGCAGCAGCAATTCGACGCCCTTTACCGCCTCTTGCACCTGGACCGGTGCGGCGCGGCCTTGGCGCGGCCGGGTCCAATTGCGCAGCCGGCCGAGAATGGCCGAAGCGCGCTTTGCCTGTCCTGCGATGCCATCGAACACCTGGGCAAGCTGATCGGGGTCGCCGCGCGCTGCCAAATGCCGCCCGGCCTGGGCCTGGCTGAGGATTGCTGTGAGCGGCTGGGTCAGTTCATGCGCCATGCCGCTGGCCATCTCGCCCAGGGTGTTGACCCGCGAGGCATGGGCGAGGCGGGCGTCCTGGGCGCTCAGCCGGGCCTGGGTTTCTGCCTGCCGCGCCCGAAACAGCTGGCGAAGGCCGAGAACGGAGAGCAGGTACAGGACGGTGGCGAGCACTGCTGCGGCCAGCAGGCGGCCCGGTGGCAGCAGGTCGGTCAGACTGGGCGATATTCCAGCCGCAAAGACCAGCGGCTGCGAGGCACTGCCGAGGATTTTTTCGAATTGCACGCCTGCGGCTGTGCCGCCGCCCATCAAGGCGGTTCCATCGGGCAAGTGCAGGTTTCGCGACACCGACGGGCGTGACCAGAAGCTGCTGTCGGAGGCCAGCAGCGCCTGCGCATCGATCTGCAGTGCAAGCCCGAAACGCGCGTTGTCGGTGTTCGGACTCCGCTTCACAAGCAGGTAGCCTCCGGGCGCGCCGGGGGCGGGTGCCAGCATCAGCTGCCCGTTTGTCTCCCGGGCGGACCGCTGGATCAGCGCGATGGTTTCTTCAGGCAGGCCGGTGCGGCCGGTCAGGTAGCTGATGCCGTCCAAGGGCACCAGATCAATAGCGCTGATCCGCGGGTAGAACCGCAAGATGCTGGCGCCGACGTCCAGGAACAGATCCCGCCGCGCGTCCTCTCCGGCGGTGGCCAACGCGGAAAGAGACGTCAGATGCGCATCGTGCTGATCGGCCCGCTGCGAGGCGAGGCGGTGGAGAATATGCGCTTCGGTTTGCAGTTCGGACAGCAGCTTCTGGCGCTCCAGCAGGGCTGAAAGCCCGAACACAACGATCAACAACAGCACCCAGCCGCCCAGCAAGCGCAGGGCGGCGGAGGGCGGAAATGTCGACGGGCGAGGTGCTTTCATGTTCCGGTTCGCGCAGCTTAGCCAGGATAGACCGTATGTGACCGGGTGTTCCGCTGCAAGCGGCGGCGGTTTGCCAGGGCTGAAGGGAAAAAGGCCGGGGCGTCAGGGATGCCTGCCTTGCCGTCGTCTTGACCCAAGGCGGTTGCGGTATCGCATTGCCGGCAGCAGCAGCTGTCCGCCGAAAAAAGAAACCTGATGCGCTGCTCAAAACGCACCAGGTTTACACTGCGCTTGCAGGTGCAAGCGCAGCGGGAGGAGACTTATTTCCTGTTGTGGAAGATGAAGCCGATGAAGTTCAGCAAAAGCTGCGCGGCCAGGATCTGGGTGCTTTCCGCCGGATCATAGGCCGGGGCGACCTCGACCAGGTCGATGCCAACGACATCACCGCGTTTGCTCAGCCCCTGCAGGATTTCCAGCACGTCGTAGTACTGGAAACCTCCGTGGCTCGGGGTGCCGGTGCCAGGCGCGATTGACGGGCAGAAGGCGTCGATGTCGATGGTCACGTAGTAACGCGCGCCTTGGGGGATGCGCTCAAGCACTGCCTCTGTGCCCAGCTTGCGCACCTGGCGCACCGACAGGATATCTGAGCCGCGCTCGCGGGCGTCGATATAGCCTTCCTTGGCGGTCGAGGACACGTTGCGGATGCCCAGCTGGGTCATGCCGCTGACGTAGTCCTTCTCGATCGCGCGGCGCATCGGGTTGCCGTGGCCGTCGGTGACGCCCTTGCGCTCGTCTACGAAGTCCAAATGCGCGTCGATCTGGATCACATGGATCGGGCCGTTCTTGGCGCAGTCCTCGGCATATGCGTTGATACAGGGGATGTTGATCGAATGATCGCCGCCGATGGTGACGGGCAGGGCGCCTGCATCGAGAATCTTCTTCACGCCGTATTCGATATTGGCGTGGCTCTCCTCAGTCTTGGTGTGGATGATGTCGGCATCGCCCAAATCGACGATCCGCACGTCCGCGCCCAGATAGGTGGCGTCATCCTCGTGATCATAGGCGCCGGCATGGCCGAAGCTGAACAGTGTCGAGGCCTCGCGCACCGCCCTTGGGCCGAACCGCGCGCCGGAGCGGAACTGGCAGCCGAAGTCAAACGGGGCGCCCAGGATCGCAACGTCGGCGTCGATACTGTCCCAATCCTCCACATAGGGTTTCTTGCCGAAGGTGGCGATGCCGACAAATGGCAGGTTCAGGCGGCCGGATTCGTAACCGTGTCCAGACATGTTGATTCTCCGTTTTTCTTAACGATAGGCCAGTTCCGGCAGGAACAGGGCGATTTGCGGGAAGGCGACCAGCAGGCCGGTCACGATCAAGAGGATGACGAGAAAGGGCGGCACGCCCCGCACCACCTCGACAAAGGGGCGGCGGAACACCGCGATGGCGGTGAACAGGTTGCAGCCAAACGGCGGGGTTGCGGCACCGATGGCGACCTGCAGGGTGATCAGCACGCCGACAAGAACCGGGTCGAGGCCGGCGGCTTTGATCATCGGCGCAAAGATCGGCACCAGGATCAGGATCACCACAATCGAGTCGACGAACATGCAGCCGAGGAAGAAGGCGAGGTTCACGGCCACCAGCACCATCAGCGGCCCGGCCTCATCCAGTCCCAGCGAGGCGATGATCTGCTGCGGCACCTGGGCAAAGCTCAGCGTCCAGCTGAAGGCCGCGCCCGCCGCAATCAGGATGAACACAACCGAGGTGATCGCGCCGGTTGACAGCGCAATGTCCCAGAGGTCGCGCAAGCGGACCGAGCGGAAGATCAGCACCTCCAGCACCGCCGCGTAAAGCACGCAGATCGCGGCAGCCTCGGTCGGCGAGAACACCCCGCCGTAGATGCCGCCCACGATGATCGCCGGAAAGCCCATCGGCCACAGCGCCCGGCGCATGGCGGTAAAGCGCTGGCCCCAGCCCTCGCGCGGCAGCACGGGAATGTCATGGCGGTAGGCGTAGACCATGCAATAGGCCGAGAACAGCACCACGATCAGCAGTCCCGGCACGATGCCCGCGATGAACAGCTGAGAGATCGAGGTGCCCGAGACCACGCCATAGATGATCATGCCGATCGACGGCGGGATCAGATAGGCTAGGTCAGCGGCATTCACAATCAGTCCGATGGCAAAGCTGTCCTTGTAGCCGGATTTCAGCATCCGGGGCCGCATTGCGCCGCCGATTGCCACCACAGTGGCCTGGGTCGAGCCGCAAACCGCGCCGAACAGCGCGCAGGCCGAGGTGACCGAGATCGCTAGCCCGCCCTTGATATGGCCCATGAAGCTCATCACCACGTCGATCAGCCGGTTGGCGGAATGGCCGCGGGTGATGATATCGGCGGCCAGGATGAACATCGGCACTGCAATCAGCGCTGCGGGCTTCACGCCGCCGATCATCTGCTGGATCAGGATCTGCAGGCTCATGTCCGGGAAGTAGACGAGGAAGCCCAGAACAGCAGCCGAGATCAGCGGCATCTTCATCGGGAACCCTGCAAGCAGCAGCAGGATCATCACGGCAAGCATCAGTTCGGTCATGACTTTTCCCCTTTCCCGGTGTTTGTGGTGCCGGCCTCTTCATAGCGCTGGATGGCCGCGGCGGTTTCCGGGTCTTCGTAGCTGTCCACCTCCAGGTAGGAGACATAGATTTCGGCTTCCGCAAAATTCAGGTTGCGCAGCGCGGTCAGCAGGTACTGCAGCGCGGTCAGCGCCAGCCCGGCCACCACCCAAACGTAGGTGAGGTACAGGGGCAGCTGCAGCGCCGGCGTGATGCGGCCTCGGCTGGCGACCTTCTGCACGTATTCCAACGCGTACCAGGCCAGCAGTCCCATCATCACCGCCGTGGTTGCAGCGATCACCACCATCAGCCCTTTGCGCATCTTCGCTGGCAGCGCGTCATAAATCGCCGACATGCGGATATGGATGCCCTTTCGGGTGGCATAGCCGAGCCCCATGAAGGTGACGATGATGATCAGGAACTCGTTCAGCTCCTCGGAGAAATAGATCGACTGGTTGAACACGTAGCGGCCGAAGACATTGGCGATGGTGTTGCCAGCCATCAGGATGATCCCCCAGCCCAGGATCCAGACTTCGGCACGGCCAATGGCACCGTCAATCTTGCCCAGAAGGCCGAAGGGAGCGGGTTTGGCATGTGGCATGATATCCTCCCTTGGATTGGCCCCGCACAAATCCGCGCGGGGCCGGAAGCGGGATCAGTTGCCCGCCAGCTCAGCCTGCAGCGCGTCCAGCAGCTCTTGGCCGCGGGTGCCTGCGGTCTCGACATAGGCCGCGGCAGTATCGCCCGAGCGGGCACGGAAGGCGTCACGCTCTTCCTCGGTCAGCACCACCAGGCCAATGTCCGGCTTGGCGGCCTTGATCACGTCCAGGCGCTGCTGGTTGAAGTCTGCGACCACGCCGTCGATGTAGCTGGTCATACCCGCCATCGTGTCGCGTACCAGCTGCTGGCGGTCCGGGCTCAGGGTGGCAAACCAGTCGGAGCCTGCGACCACGGTGGTCACCAATTCCTGCTCGCCGGCCCAGATCAGATGGCTGGTGACCTCGTAGAACTTCATCTCCTCGATGGTCGGGATCGGGTTCACCTGGCCGTCCACCGCGCCCAATTGCAGCGCGCCGAACACTTCTCCGAACGGCAGCGGGGTCGGGCTCGCACCCATGTTCTTGTAGGCCTCCAGCAGGATCGGCGACACCATCACACGCATCTTGAAGTTCTCGAAGTCCTCCGGCGTGCGGATCTCGCGGTTGGTGGTCCAGACCTGCGGACCTTCGGAGTACATGGTCATGATCTCCAGGCCGCGCTTCTGGAAGTCCTCATTCAGCGGGCCATAGATGGTCTCAGAACCGCTGAGAACCTTTGACACCGCCTCCGCACCGGACGGCAACAGATAGGGCAGCAGGAACACCTGGCTCTCCGGCACGATGGTGCCCAGGTTGCCGATCGAGACATTGGTCAGCTGGATGATGCCATCCGCTGCCTGTTCAACTGTCTCCGTCGGAGTGCCCAGTGTGCCCATCGGATAGATGGTCACGGTCACATCGCCACCGGTGGCCGTCTCAATGCGCTTTTTGAACTCCTGTGCATAGGCGTCCATGATCGATCCCGGAATCTCCTCGATGGCGAATTTCCAGTCCTCCGCAAAGACGGCGGCGGGCGCCAGGCTCAGCAGCGCGGCGGCGGCGGTGGTTTTCAGGTGCTTCAAGCTAAGGGCCATGCGGGTCTCCTCCCAGTTGGCATGGTTAATGGGGCTGGGAGGCACCACAGCATGAAGCCAAGCGTTGAAAAATATTACATTGATTATCTTTGCATAAGAGAATTTCATGTAATTCCGCACCAACCACATAAGAGCCGTGTCATGAAACTGCTGCGCAACACGCTGTTGGAGACATTTGTCACCGTGGTTGAATGCGGTGGGTTTTCTGATGCGCAATACGCGCTCGGCGTCACTCAATCCGCCATCAGCATCCGTATCCGCGACCTGGAAACCTCGCTTGGTTACCGGATCTGTGAACGCGGGCGCGGCGGCTTCCGTCTGACTGAACGCGGCGAGATCGCCTATCAGAAGGCCCGCGACATTCTGCGAAGCGCCCGGGACTTTGACGCCGAACTGCTGGAGTTGCGGAATACGATAGCCGGGGATCTGCGGATTGGCATCGTGGATGCAATCGACAGTCTCCCTAGCCTGAAACTGGTGAATGCCCTGCAACGGTTCCTGGCCCGCCCGAATGAGGTCAGGATCGAAATCGTGGTTGCTTCCCCCATGGACCTGACACAGCAGCTGATCAGCGGTGAATTGAACGCTGCCGTGGCACCATTCCGCAGCCAGGTGCCCGAGCTGGAATACTCCGAACTGTGCAGTGAGGAGCACAGGCTCTACTGCGCGCAAGGGCACCCGTTGTTCAACGAGCCGGACAGTGAAATCAGCCTCGAAGCTATCGGGCAGTATCAGCTATGCCAGCGGTCCTACGACATGTTGGTGTCGCCTGATCTTGGATCGCCTGAGCCCAAAGCAGTCGTGGCCAACATGGAAGCCATGGCGATGCTCATCGAAACGGGACATTTTCTGGGGCCATTGCCGACGCATTTTGCGCGCAGGCGCGTCGAGGAAGGCAAATTCCGGGAAATCAAGAACAGTCAAATGCGATGGAATTCGGCGTTCTATCTCGCAACCCGCCGTGTTCATGTCCTCCGGCACGCTGTGGAGCTTTTTGCCCAAGATCTGCAGCATGCTTGCGACAGCCAAGACGAACCACAGCCGTGAAGCTCGCATGAGGAAGAAATGCTGAAAAGGAGGCTTCGTTGCGAAGTCTTGATTCATTGCAATTAGAAACCAGGCACATGCTGTCGTCGAAGTGTGGATTTCAGGCCTGAAGCAAGCTGCTGGTTAGCTGCAAGCGAAGCGGGGGTAAGTGAGCTACTGCCCAATGTTTGGACAGGATCTGGCGTAGTTTAAGCTATTTTTTGCTCCTGCTGATTAGTTTGGGGTTCGTTTTTTCAGCCAATAGAACATGGCGGGAGGCTTGCCGCCAAGGGCGGAATGTGGGCGTTTTCGGTTATAGAACTCGATCCATCTGCCGACACCCGACTTGGCTTCCGATCAGGTCTCCCAAGCATGCAAGTAGACGCACTCGTATTTCAGGCTCCGCCACAGACGTTCCACGAAGATGTTGATCCACTGCCCGGCAGGGCATTGCGAAGCAATGTCCCGAAAGGGGAGGAACCGGCCTTTGCCATCCATCGAGATGCGCACACCGGATCGCCGCAGCCTGCCCGTCCAGGCGAAGGACGTGAACTGGCTGCCCTGATCTGCATTCATGATCTCGGGCGGGCCGAACTTGTGGATGGCCTCGTTCAACGCCTCGACACAGAATTCCGCTTCCAGCGTGTTCGAGATTCGCCAGGCCAGCACCTTGGGCGTGTGCCAGTCAATGATCGCCACCAGATACAGGAACCCCTTGCGCATCGGCAGATAGGTGATGTCTGCCGCCCAGACCTAGTTCGGGCGCCCCACCCGCAGACCACGTAGCAAATACGGGTAGGTCTTGTGTTCCTTCGCCGCCTTGCTGGTGTTTGGCTTCTGGTAGATCGGCATGAGCCCCATCACCCTCATCAGCCGCCTGATCCGCTTTTCGTTCACCAAATGACCCTCATTGCGCAGATGCTAAGTCATCTGCCGCACACCGAAGAACGGCGTTTCCAGGAACTGTTCGTCGATCCGACGCATCAAAATCAGGTTCAGAGCTGTCTTGCCTTTGGGTTGAAAATAGAACGACGACCGCGAGATCGACAGCAGCTTGCACTGCTTGCCAATGGGCAGATTGGCTTTGGCAGGCTCGATCATTTTCCGCCTCACCTGCCGATCCACAGTTTGAGCTTTCGTGACAAAAAATCGTTGGAACGGCCAGCTCCCCAATCTTAGCGTGCGGCTCTTTGACCTGTTCTTCGTCAATCTCTTGGGGCTTCCTGCCGCCGCGCTCGAACACGCCAGACGCGCCCTCCAGAAGAGCCCGCTTCCAGCTATGGACCATCGCCGGGTGTACGCCAAACTGGCTTGCCAGCTCTTCGACTGTCCGCTCGCCCTTCAAAGCTTCAAGCGCAACCTTGGCCTTGAATTCAGGCGAATGGTTCTTCTGTTTCGAAATCTCTGATCTCCTCTTCGTCGAAGATCAGCAGACAGCAAATCGTAGCTTACGTCAGTGTCCAAATTTCAGGGGGGTAGCTCAGTATTTCCCTGCCAGGGGTCTCTGAAGCGGATGTAGTAGTAGGGGCTGCGAGGGATCTTGTAGATCGCCAGCCCCTTCCGGAGGTGTTTGATCGTTGTAATTCGATTTTCGGAATCTTTGGCCCAACCGAGCCCATATGAGAAGTGTATACCAACCCAACCCGTTCGAGGAGTAGGCAAAGCGTGATCCGAGACGTTCGGCGTAGTCCTTGGCTTGGCCAATGCCCTCGCGGTGGCTGATGCCCGCCCGCTTGAAGTAGAAAATGCCATCCTTCACGAAGGTGAACGCAGGCGAAATGGTCTCCGACATGGTCTACGGCTCCTTGCACGTGCAAAAAGCTGGAGCAAAACTAATGTGTTATCTGAAGTAATGGTGCCCGGGGGCGGAATCGAACCACCGACACGAGGATTTTCAATCCACTGCTCTACCCCTGAGCTACCCGGGCACGGGAAGGCTGTTTGCCTTGGGTGTGGGCCTTCTATGCTGTGGGCGCGGCGGTGTCCAGAGGGTTTTTGAAAGAAAATAACTAATGTCGGGTTTGGTGAGGTTTCCCGTCCTGAGCGCGGATGCGTTCCGCTTCTTCCAAAGCATTTTCAATGTCTTCCGGCTCCTGGCTCGGCACTGAATATGCACCGTTCAGCCATTTGCCGAGATCGATATCCGCGCAGCGTTTGGAGCAGAACGGCCGGTAGCTCTTTTGCGATTCCGCGCCGCAGATAGGACAGCTCATTTCAGCACCTCCTGCAGCAAGGGCCGGCCGCGTTTGCGTTGCAATTCGTAATGGCCAAGATTGGTCCAGCCGACCAGAACGGTTTCCTCGGAATCCGCCCGGAAGGCAGCCCGCAGGGTGGTTTCAATCCCGCGGCGGTCCTTCTTTGGCATCGGGGCCAGGTCCAGCACGATCTGGCCGCCCAGGCCGCGCACGCGCAACGCGCGGGGGAGGGCTTTGGCAGCCGCCATGTTAGCCTTCACACCCGCCGCGAGCGATGTGTCAGAGCCGGTGTTCACATCCACTGCCACCAGGGCGCGGGTCGGTTCGATAAACAGGAAGCCGCCGCCCGGCAGCGGCTCGCGGATACCCTGTGCAACGTCCAGCGCATCCAGCACGCCCAGGCGTTCAAACCCGCCGGGATCACGCTCCACATCCGCAGGGTCGGCCCAGTCCCGCCAGGCCAGCAGATGCGGGGTGTCGCCTTCGGCCAGAACCTCCGGCTCGGAGCCTTCATCCTGCATCACCTGCGCCGCCAAGGCCGCCATGGCGGCAACGTCTTCGGCGATCTCTTCGCCGTCTGCCCCGGCGCAGGCAGAGCGCAGGATAAGGCCATAGCCTGACTCGCCCATTTCCTCATGGGCAATCTCCAGCAGCCGGTCGCGCTCGTCCTCATCGCGGATACTGCGCGAGATGTTCAGGCCGGGTGCCTCCGGCGTGACAATGGCATAGCGGCTCTTGAACAAAAGCTTCTGGGTCACCGGAATGGCCTTGCCCGGCTCGGCATAGCCGGACACTTGCACCAGGATCATCTGCCCCGGTGCCAGCCCTTTGACCTGGCGCAGGAAGGCTGGGCCGTCCGGGGTTGTCAGGAACATGCCGCCCTGGCCTTTGACCGGCCGGTCGGCGCGGGCGCGGTAGATGGTGCCGGGGGCAGGGGCGTCGCTTTCGACCAGGAAGTCCTCCAGCTTGCCGTCCACCATCAGCGCAGCGGCTTCGCGGTCCTGGATGTGGTCGAGAATGATGGTGCGGCCCTTCATGCGGCGGCCTCCTGATAGAGCGGCAGACCGGCTGCGCGCAACAAGTTTGCGGTCTCGGACAGCGGCAGACCGACGATGCCGGTAAAGGAGCCGCTGATCCAGGGAATGAAAGCGCCTGCGGGTCCCTGGATGGCGTAGGCGCCGGCCTTGCCCTCCCAGTCGCCGGTGGCGAGATAGGCGTTCAGCTCCTCGTCGGAGAGGTTTTTCATCTTCACCTGGCTGACCACGTCTTTCTCCCAGACGCGGTCTCCGCGGCGGACGGCAACGGCGGTGATCACCCGGTGGCGGCGGCCGGAGAGGGCCAGCAGGAACTCTGCCGCCTCGCTTGCATCGCGCGGCTTGCCCAGGATGCGGCGCCCCAGCGCAACGGTTGTGTCAGCGCAGAGAACAACATCGTCCGCCCCCGCAGGGACAGCTTTGGTTTTTTCCCGCGTGACCCGGGCGCAATAGGCCCGCGGCAGTTCGCCTTTCAGCGGCGTTTCGTCAATTTCCGGCGGGCGCACCGCGTCAGGATGCACCCCAAGCTGCGCCAGCAATTGCAGCCGCCGCGGACTGCCAGATCCCAGGATAAATGCCATGCCTTGGCCCTCTTACCGGTTTGCGCCTGTAATACGGCGAAAACTGGCAGCGTGAAAAGAGCGGCCCGCTCTTTCATCTTTCCAGAAATACTCCCGCCGGAGGCAGCGGCCGCCAGGCCGCTTCAAAACAAAAGCCCGGCAAAGTGCCGGGCCTTGATATTTATTCCAGATCAACGGCTTACTTGAAGCGGTAGTTGATCCGTCCCTTGGTCAGGTCATAGGGTGTCATTTCCACCTGGACCTTGTCGCCAGCCAGAACACGGATGCGGTTCTTGCGCATCTTGCCTGCCGTATGTGCGATAATCTCATGGCCGTTCTCAAGCTCGACCCGAAACGTCGCGTTAGGCAGGAGTTCCTTCACGACACCGGGAAATTCGAGCGTATCTTCCTTGGCCATGTTGTCTCCATCATTGGGTTAACCCGCAAACTGCGGGACGTGCGCTTAAATGGGGTCATTTTTCCAATATTTCAAGGGCTCAATCAGCAAAGAGCGGCCTTTGTGACCGATTTTACCCGCGGCATTTGCTCCTCCCAGTGCAGCCGGTTCAGCACCCCGCCGTCGGCCCTCACATGGGCAATCGCTTCCAAGTCGGCCTCGGCATAGGTCCAGCCTGGCTGGTTCAGCGTACCCTCGGCCAGAACACCGGTTCCGGGGAAGCCCTTGTCCGGCGGGCCGAAAATGCCGCCGGTGCCGGTGTTCATGTCCACAGCTTCGGACCATTCATTGGCCCCAACGATAGAAGCCATGGCAGTCACACACTGGTTTTCCAGCGCCCGCGACATGGCGCCGATACGCACCCGCCAATAGCCGGCCAGCGCCTCTGTGCAGGAGGGGACGAGAATCACATCCGCTTCCGCCAGCGCGCGGCCCAGCAATGGGAATTCGCTGTCATAGCAGATCAGCACGCCGATTCTTCCCAAAGAGGTGTCGAAGATCTTGAGAGGCCCGCCGCCCATGATGCCCCAGTCCTCGCGCTCAAACCGGGTCATGATCTGCTTGTCCTGGTGGTTCCGCCTGCCTGCGGGCGTGTAGAGCTTTGCCCGGTTCACCGGCCGGGCCAGCCCGCTGTTGACCGGCGCGGAGGCGCCCAGGATATGAACACTGTATTCAGCGGCCAATTTCAGGTGCAGCGCAGCGGCATCTTCCATTTTCTCGGAGACGGAATGAATGGATTGTTCCAGGTCGCCCGCAACCGCGGCGCCGTCCAGCGTCGACAACTCCATGGCGCCGTATTCCGGAAACACCAGCAGTTCTGCGCCATTGCCGGCGGCTTCCGCCACCCAGGCGGCGAGCTTGTCTTCATACTGCGCCCAGCTGTCGAGCCAGCCGAGCGGGTAGGCGGCGGTAGCGATTTTCATGTTCTGGCTGCCTTTCGAGCGCAAGTTTCAAACAATGGCTAGCGCGGCCTTCGCCCGGGGCCAAGCCCTGCGACGCAATTTCCGGCAGCGTACGCAGGACGGAGGCTGGACGCGCGGCTCCGGCTGCCGCAGGTCAACCGGTGCAAACTCGACAGCAACGGAGGAAAATGCCTAAATCGCCGGAGCGGGCAAAAAGATACAAACAGGAGAACAGGGCGTGTCCACGACATTGAACGACAAGAACATTAGCTCAGTCATTAAAGATATTCCGAAAAAAGGCTTCACCGTGAAATTCTGGCAGGACCACCGCTCTGCGTTTGTTCAGGGCAGCGGTGTGGCCAAATGCTTGAAAGCTCTCAAGGACAGAGGTGTTCCCCCGTCCGGCGACCCGTCCGGTGTGCCGCCGAAAGAGATGGAACACGTCATTGACTGGTTCTACAAGCTGGACAGCGCTTTGGCCAAGGCCAAGAAAAAATGCGGCAAACCGCAGAGCCACACGGAGAAATTCTGCGCTGCCTTCATCAAGGTTGTTCTGAAACGGTTGGAAGAAGCTCAGCGGCTTCTAAAAAATGCGTCCAAAGCTGAAGCGGCACAAGAAAAACAGCGCCAGGACACCGACAAAGAGCTTCAGAAATTCAAGAAGCAGCAGGAAAAACAACAGGAACTGGTGCTGGATGAACTGGCCGATCTGGATAAGCGGGCCAAGAACATGGCCAAGGCCTGCGAAGAGATGACCAAAGACATCAAGCTGGCCACGGCTGATGTGAACAAACTGATCAAAGGTTTGGAGACCCAGCGGAATGGCGACGGGAAGATCGCTCCGGACTTGGGCAAGCGGTTCGAAAACGGGCTGACAGCGATCCAGAAGAAGTACAAGCTTCCTCTGCATGGGCAAAACCTGAAATCCAGCTTGCCCAAGGTGCTGAAAGAATTGACCAGCCTTTTTCAGCAGTATCTCAAACTGGATTATGCAAAGCGGGAACGTATCTCTGCCGGCGCCTCGCTGAAAGAGGCTCAGGACGGGTTAAAGGCCGCCAATGCCAGCTTCAAAATCTATGCCGAGTCCCATAAAAAGCTGGCGCTTGCGTTTAAGGAAACCGCGTAACCACGCGTGCGCGGCAACAGAGGCAAAGCCAAAGAAAGAACAGGCGCCCTGAGTGGCGCCTGATACACTTACAGATCCCGGATCCAGAACTGCAGCGGTTTGCGGGTCTCCTCCGCCTGGTCCACATCCTTCCAGGAGAAATGCGCAATGGCGCCCTCCAGCGGCGCATAACCGCGCTTGCGCCAGAACGGATCCAGCGGCGCGTAATCCGCAGGCCGCAGCGGGTGGTCCGCCGGGCGCTGCACCCCGCAAAACGCGGTCTTGCTGAACCCGTGCTTGCGGGCGTGCGCCTCGCGCGCGTCAAAGAATCCATGGCCGACGCCATGGCCGCGGTACTCCGGCAGAAGCACGGATTCGGCGCAGTAGAAGACATCCTTCAGATCGATGCCGGTGCCTTCGAAGGCCGCCGCGAAATCATCTGCGTGGTCCGCCAGCGGCGCACCGGTGGACGCGCCAACCAGGGTGTCCCCGTCAAAGCCCCCGACCACCACGGCCCGTTCACTGTCGCGGTAGCTTTGCAGGTACTCGCGCTCATACGCCAGATCGCCGTCATAGAGATACGGCCAGGCGCGGAACACCTTGATCCGCAGGCGCGCCACATCGTCCAGCGTGGCCTCCAGCGCCGCGCCGGTCATCGTTTCGACCCGGATCGTCATCCTGCCGAAACCTGGGCGATCCAGTCCGCCAGGTTGTAATAGGTTGTAACGCGGGAGATCTTGCCGTCCTTCAGTTCAAAGAACGATCCGCCCGGCAGGCGGTAGGTCTGGCCGTTGGCCTCCGGCAGGCCCTCGTCGGTCACCAGGTAGGTGCCGTTGACGATGAACTCCGCCGCCGCGCGGGTGCCGTCGTCGTTGGAAAAGACCACCATATCGGTCAGCTCTTCCTTGTAGCAGCGGCTCATATGGGCGCAGAATTCCGCGAATTTCTCCTTGCCGACGCGGATTTTTCCCTCGTTGACGTGGTGGGCGATCTGCTCGTCCAGGCAGTCCAGCATGGTGTCCGTGTCGCCGGCGTTGAAGGCTGCGAAATAGCGCGCGATGGTGTCGGTCATGTTCTCTCCGTCGGTTCACCCCAGCGGTTTTTCAGGTGCTGGATGATTTGATCCCGTGTTTGACGGTAGATATCTAGCTTGGCCTGACGCGTCTCGCCGAGCCCGGTAGGGTCCATAATCGGCCAATATTCGACATCGAGGTGAAAAAAACGGGTGAGCTCCAGCGCCCGGCGCTGGCTGGCGGGCGACAGCGCCACCACCAGGTCAAAAGACGACAGGTCATCGCCCCAGCGCTCCATCTCGTCAAACGAGCGCGACCGGTGCCGCGACAGTTCGACATCGATCTCCTGGCAGACCGCGATGGAGAAGCCGTCGATCTCCATGTCGTTCTTGACACCGGCGGACTGCACGTAGGTGCCGGTGCCGTAAAATTTCTTCATGATGCCCTCCGCCATCGGAGAGCGGACCGAATTGTGGTCGCAACAGAACAGAACGGACTGCGGCAGCTCCTCCACGCGTCAGCCTCCGAAGTGCAGGACGCAGATCAGGGTGAACAGGCGCCGGGCAGTGTCGGTATCAACCTCGGCCTTGCCCTCCAGCCGTTCCTGCAGAACCCGGCTGCCTTCGTTGTGAATGCCGCGCCGCGCCATGTCGATGGTTTCGATCTGGCTCGGCGGCAGGGTTTTTACCGCGGTGAAGTAGCTCTCGCAGATCTGGTAGTAGTCCTTGACCACCTGCCGGAAGGGCGACAGCGACAGGTGGAATTCCGCGGCCTTCTCACCGGATTCGGTGTTGATATCAAAGACCAGCCGCTTGTCGCGGATCGCCAGCCCCAGATGATAGGGGCCGGCCGGAATATCACGGTCTTCCCTCTGCGGCAGCGCAAAGCTGTTGTCCTCGATCAGGTCATAGATCGCCACCTTGCGCTCCTGCTCGATCTCGGGAGTCGGGGGCGGCAGGTTGCGGTCGTCCAGTTCGATATGGCTGATGCGGCTCATGGGTCTTTTGTCTCTGAAATGCGCGGAGGCGTCCGGCCATGAGTATCGCACCGCCGTGCCCGGGGCAATGCAGCAGCGGGCGTCAATATGCTGGCCGTTTGCGGCAGTGCTTGACAGGCCACGCCCCCGCGCCCAGCCTGCCGCCAGCAGGAGGCCGCAAAGATGACAGCGCTTGAACAGTTTTCTATCAAAGGCCGGCGTGCGCTGGTGACAGGCTCCACCGATGGTCTCGGCTTTGCCGCCGCAAGGCTGCTGGCCGAGGCCGGGGCCGAGGTCTGGATCAACGGCCGCAGCACGGACCGGGTAGAGGCCGCGCTTGCCCGGATGCCCGGAGCCGCCCGCCCGCTGGTGCTGGATATCGCCGATGAAAGCGCTGTCACTTTGGCAATGGCAGCGATTGCACATGAAGGCGGCCTGGACATTCTGGTCAACAACGTCGGCCAGCGCGACCGCCGCAACCTGCCGGAGTTCACCCGTGCCGACCTGCAATCGCTATGGGAGGTCGATCTGGTCTCGCCGTTCCGCCTTGCGCAAATGGCCGCCGCACAGATGGCCCCCAAGGGCTGGGGTCGCATCATCAATATCTCCTCGATTGCGGGCCTCATCGCACAACCGGGCGACGCGGCCTATACCACTGCCAAGGCTGGCATCAACGGCATGACAAAGGCGCTGGCAGCTGAACTCGGTCCTCAAGGGATAACTGTAAACGCCGTTGCTCCTGGGTTCTTCAAGACCGCCCCCAACATGGCCGCGGCAGCAGACCCGGCAATTGCAGAGAAGCTCAGAAACGCCACCGCGATAGGCCGGTGGGGGGAGCCGGAAGAGCTGGCGCCCGCCATATTGTTCCTGGCTTCGCCCGCAGCCTCCTACATCACCGGGCAGGTGCTGGCCGTGGACGGCGGCTATACCTCGCATTACTGAGATTTGCGTCATTTTTCCGGGAAAATGACTTGATGCCTCCGGCGGGAAGTGAGCACCGGTCAAGAAACGCTCCAGGGGAGCGTTTCAGGTGCGAACGGGCGGAGCCCCAGGGCCAGATGAAGAAACGGATCATTAACCAAGCTTCGCAACCCTGGTCCAGCGGTACAGGCAGGGACGCCGATGACCGCGCCAGGTGAAGCTCCCCGGCGGGCTCCGGGGCGCGGATCCTTTATCATTTGGCCCCAAATATCCCGGGGTGAATGCGCGGCACGCGCAGAGGGGCAGCGCCCCTCACTCCCTTAGCCGTTCAGAGCGTCCAGACGTGCAGTTACGGACAACCCGTGCGCTTCCAGGCTTTCGCTTTTTGCCAGCACCTCGGCTGCCGGGCCGATGGCGCGCAGCGAGTCCGGGGTCATCTGGCTCAGCGTGGTGCGCTTGAGGAAATCCATCACCGACAGGCCGGAAGAGAACCGGGCAGAGCGTGCCGTCGGCAGCACATGGTTGGGGCCGCCGACGTAGTCGCCGATTGCTTCGGGGGTGTACTGGCCGAGGAAGATGGCGCCGGCATGGAGCGTTTTTTCGCTCAGGGCCGCCGGGTCGGCGACGCACAGCTCCAGGTGTTCCGGCGCGATGCGGTTCGACAGCGCTGCCGCTTCATCCAGGTCCCGCACGGTGATCACAGCACCGAAGTCATTCCAGGACTTACCGGCAATGGCGCGGCGCTCAAGCGTTTCCAGACGCTTTTCCACCGCCTCAGCCACCGCACGGCCAAAGGCTTCGTCATCTGTGATCAGGATCGACTGGGCGCTTTCGTCGTGTTCGGCCTGGCTCATCAGGTCCAGCGCAATCCAGTCCGGATTGTTGTCCTTGTCTGCGATCACTAGGATTTCCGAAGGGCCCGCAATCATGTCGATGCCGACCTTACCGAAAACCCGCCGCTTGGCAGCGGCGACAAAGGCGTTGCCGGGGCCGGTGATCTTGTCCACCGGCGCGATGCTTTCGGTGCCGTAGGCCAGCGCCGCGACCGCCTGCGCACCGCCCACGCGGTAAATCTCGTCTACGCCCGAGACCCTGGCTGCCAGCAGCACCAGCGGGTTGATCTGCCCGTCAGGGGCCGGCACCGTAATGGCCAGCCGCTGCACACCCGCAACCTTGGCGGGGATCGCGTTCATCAGCACCGAGGACGGGTAGGAGGCCAGCCCGCCCGGCACATAAAGACCGGCGGCTGAGACCGCCGACCAGCGCCAGCCCAGCGTTGCGCCGCTCTCATCCGTCCACTGCGCGTCCTCGGGCATCTGGCGCGCATGGTAGGCGCGGATGCGTTCCGCTGCCAGTTCCAGCGCCCTGCGTTCCTCGTCGGAGACGCCCGCGATAGCCGCATCCACTTCCGCCTCGGAAAAGCGCAGCTGCGCCGGTTCCAGTTCCAGCCGGTCGAATTTTGCCGTCAGCTCCACCAGCGCCGCATCGCCGCGGGCGCGGACATCAGCAATGATCCCGGCCACGATGGCGTCCACATCCGGGCTGTCCTCGCGCTTGGCGCCCAGCAGTGCGGTGAAGGACTGTTCAAAACCGGCATCAGCGGTGTTCAAAAACTGCGGCATCGGGATCTCCTTTGGCCCCCGCATATCCGCAAGGGGGCAGAGCCTCAAGATTTATGCACGGGGCCGGTGCAATTGGACGCAAGCAAAAGGTCGGCGCATACAGGTCAAAAGCCGCTGAGACCTTAGCCCAAGGCTTTGCGCATCGGAATACAGGGGGTGCCGCAGCATCCGCCGACCTCGTTCGCCTTCTGCCAGCCGTGCTTTCGGTAGAAGTCCAGCGCGGTGCGGGTAGCGTTAAGCCGGGCCTCAACATGGCCATCGCGCAGCAGTTCCGCCTCCAGATGCGCCAGCAGGGCGCCGCCTGTACCCTGGCCGGCCGCGGCAGGCGCAACATAAAGCAGGGAGATCATACCATCCGGATCCAGCCCGCCCACGGCAGCAGCCTCTCCCCCCCGTTCCGCCAGCCAGTAGCGGCCGGGGCCTCCGATCCATTTGCGGATCTGATCCGGCGTCTTGCCGGCGGTCCATTCGGCGATCCGGGCGGCATCGCCACCGTGGTCGGCCTGGCACAGATCGCGAATTGATGTGATGAGAACCCGGCTCATGGCAAAAACGTCAAAAACCGTGGCGCGGCGGATCTCCAGCGATGCCGCCGGGGCGGCGAAGGCCTGGGAGATGCCGCGCTTGTTCTGCACTGCTCAGGCGCCGTGGTCCGGGGCCTGGCCTGACGGCGCCAGGTAGGGGCGAGTGACATCGCGCAGGGACACTTCCAGCGCCTCCACAGACAGGCGCACGGCACCGTCGCCGGCCAAAGTGAGCAGCACATGGCCCGCGCCGTCTTCGCCTGGTTCAAAGGTGACGGAGAGCAGCGACAGAATCAGATCCTTGTCCTTGCGGTCCACGCCTTGCGAGGAGACGCCCAGCACATTGTCGACCACCAGCAGCGACTGCACCCGCTCGTAGGACCGGCCGCGGCGTTCGGCGGCGTCGCGGTCCTCCCAGCGGAACCGGTTCACCAGCAGCGCAAAGCGGCGTTCAGATGCGCGCCAGCTCATTTCGGTCGCTGGAAACACGGCGTCCTGCAGCAGCGTGGACAGGACTTTGAGGTCCTCCTCCTCCAGCGCGCCAAGGTTCAGCGGCGCTTCGCGGCCGTCCTCAAAGCTCGCGTCGGTCATGACTGTTCCTTGATCCGCTCGATTTTGGCGCCGACACCGGACAGCTTGCGCACCACATGCTCGTAGCCGCGGTCCAGGTGGTAGACCCGGCTGACCCGGGTTTCGCCTTCGGCCGCCATGCCTGCCAGAATCAGCGAGACGGAGGCGCGCAGGTCGGTGGCCATCACCGGGGCGCCCTTCAGCTTCTCGACACCAGTCACCGTGGCATGGCCGCCGTGGACCTCAATCTGCGCGCCCATGCGCACCAGTTCCGGCGCATGCATAAAGCGGTTCTCAAAGATCTTCTCTTCCAGAACAGAGGTCCCTTCGGCCGTGCACATCAGCGCCATCATCTGCGCCTGCAGGTCGGTTGGGAAGCCGGGGAAGGGTTCGGTCACCACATCCACCGCGCGGACCCGGCCGTTCTTGCGGCTGACGGTCAGGCTGTTTTCGTTTTCGGTGATCTCGATGCCAGCCGCTTCCAGCTTGGCGCAGAAGCTCTCCAGAAGGCTGCGGCGGCCGCCCAGCAGTTCCACCTCGCCGCCGCAGATCGCGGGGGCCAGCATGTAGGTGCCCAGCTCGATCCGGTCGGTCACCACTTGATGAGTCGCGCCATGCAGGCGGTCAACGCCATGAATGGTGATCTCTGGCGATCCGTCGCCCTCGATCTGCGCGCCCATCTTGCGCAGGCAGTCGGCCAAGTCGACAATTTCCGGCTCGCGCGCGGCGTTCTTGATGACGGTTGTGCCCTTGGCGAGCGTCGCCGCCATCATGATGTTCTCGGTCGCGCCGACAGAAGCGAAACTCAGCTCCACCACCGCACCTTTCAGGCCGCCCGGCGCCTTGGCGTGCAGATAGCCGTCCTTCAGCTCGATCTCTGCCCCCAGCGCCTCAAGCCCATGAATATGCAGGTCCATCGGCCGGGCGCCGATGGCACAGCCGCCGGGCAGAGACACCACCGCCTGGCCGAGCCGTGCCAGCATCGGGCCCAGCACCAGGTTGGACGCGCGCATCTTGCGGACGATATCATAGTCCGCGACGTGGCTGGTCAGGTCGTGGCTCGACATCGCCAGCACTTGGCCGTCCTGCAGGCTGGACACTTCGGCCCCCAAGGACTGCAGCAGCAGGGTCATGGTCTTGATGTCGCTCAGCCGCGGCGCGTTTGTGAGCGTCAGCGGCTCCTCGCTCAGCAGTGTCGCCGGCATCAGGGTGAGGCAGGCGTTTTTGGCGCCGGCGATCGGGATCTGCCCGTTCAGCGGGCCGTTGCCCGTTACCAGAATCGAATCCATCTGACGTTATTCTCCGCTCTTGCCCGTGTCCTGGTCCTGCTTATCCGCCCGTGCCTTGGCCTGTGCCTTGCGCCGGGCCATGTTTGCCTTGAGCGCCGCCTTCAGCCGGTCTTCGCGCGATGCTGCGGAACCGTCGTTTTTTGGTGATTTCTTCTCTGCCATAAGACTTCTGTAACTTAGTGCGAAAAAACCGTCCAGAATGCTCTTGCGCCCCCCCGCGTTTATGCCTAAAAGCCCCCTCACCGGCGCTGCTGTAGCTCAGAGGTAGAGCACTCCCTTGGTAAGGGAGAGGTCGAGAGTTCAATTCTCTCCAGCAGCACCATTATCCAGAAAATGAAAAATACCGCACCGTTTCAACGGCTTGGTCCTGCGATCTGCGGTTCAAAAAGCGCCGCGCCTGGTGTTCGGCCCATTCCGGGGCCTTTGCAGGCACTTTCTTGCTGCCAGGCCGGGGACAAAGCCGCCGGGCCGGGCAAGAGGTGATCTGCAGCACCCCGTTTCCGCATATCCGAGTGTGATTCGAGCATCGCCGTCAGCGCCGGGGCGTCTCACGTGCCATTGCCGCGGCTGGATCTCGGCAGGTCAGCTGCAGGCGAATCGGCCTGCAGGCTTCAGCTGCGATTCAATCGGCCATCAGATACAGGGTAATCAGGCCGCTAGAACCACTGCCCTGGCTCCATTAGCCCCAAGTCGAGGAGCTGGCGCGAATGCCATTCGAACGGTGCTGAGTTGTGCCAGCGGAAGGTGTCTATATCAAATGTGGAACCGGGATTGCGCTTGAGCGCCTTGGCGGTGCGGAAAGAGCAGACTGCGGCGGTCAGGTTGTGATGCCAGGGGCAGGCATAAGTATTGTATTCCTGATCATTGAAAGTGTGATCCGGCTGCAGTTCCAGCCCCGGCTTGGCGCGGAACAGCGAAATCCGGTCGATCTTGCGGCTGCCTGCGGGAATGTGTTCCTCGAACCGCCAACGCACGCCGCCGAAGAAGTCCAGCTGCCGCTCCCTCGGGTGTCCCGTTGCCGGGTCCTGGCGCGACTGGGCATAATACCCGGATTTGTCGAGATAGGCATCTTCGAGGGACACAGCTTCGGGACAAGCCGTCAGATCGCCTGCGTAAAGGTCAATCACATAGGTGAGCATGGCATCGCGGCGCTCTTCGGTGTGAAAGGCCAGCATCTCGCCGACCCCGCGGGCTTCGCAGAATGGGTAGAACAGGTATTCCGCGTTGTAGCAGTAGTAGAGCCAGCAGCCCGGCTGCGCTGCCGCGGCCACGGCATTGACGGCGCCGGTCACTGCGCCTTGGGGGCCGCAATCGAAAGGCACCCGGTTGACCTTGGCGCGCACATCCTGCGGCAGATCGAACGCATCCGGCATCAGGGCGACGACTGTGTTGAAGCCGCTTTGCAGGTGGTGGCGCAGGGTGGTGGCGATTTCCACTTCGTCTTCGATGAAAACCAGTGCCACCGGCCCTTTGGCCAGCAGCGGTTTCCCGTCCTTCAGAAAATTCTGAAGCGAAGAATACATCATGCCTGCCTGCCTCCGCCTTTCTGGCCTTTGCAGTCAAAATCGGGTAAATCCGGCCTCATTGCAAGCAGCGGCAATTGCCTGTATTGCAGGCCGCTGTTTACCCACCCTGGCTGGAAGGCTGACCCGTATGAGCGCCCCGAAGAAGCTGTTTATCAAGACCTATGGCTGTCAGATGAATGTCTATGACAGCGAACGCATGGCAGAGGCGCTGGGCGGGGAGGGCTATGTCGAGACGAAGTCGCCTGATGATGCTGACATGATCCTGCTCAACACCTGCCACATCCGGGAGAAGGCGGCTGAAAAGGTCTATTCCGAACTGGGCCGCTTCAAGGGGTTGAAGGCAGAGAAGCCGGACCTCAAGATCGGTGTTGCAGGCTGCGTGGCCCAGGCCGAAGGCGAGGAAATCATGCGCCGGCAGCCGCTGGTTGACCTGGTGGTTGGACCGCAGAGCTACCACCGGCTGCCGGAGATGGAAGCCAAGGCGCGCGAAGGGGAGAAGGTGCTGGACACCGATTTCCCGGAAGAAGACAAATTCGAAAAACTGAAAAACCGCCCCAAGGCCAAGCGCGGCCCCACCGCTTTCCTGACGGTCCAGGAAGGGTGCGACAAGTTCTGCGCCTTCTGCGTTGTGCCGTATACCCGCGGAGCGGAGGTGTCGCGCCCGGCGGGCCGCATCCTGCGCGAGGCGCAGGAACTGGTCGAGCGCGGCGTGCGCGAGATCACCCTCCTGGGCCAGAACGTGAATGCCTACCATGGCGCAGGCCCCAACGGCGACCTGACCCTGGCGCAGCTGATCTGGGAGCTGGACAAGATCGACGGACTGGCGCGTATCCGCTTCACCACTTCGCATCCCAATGACATGCAGGACGACCTGATCGAGGCGCACGGCACCTGTGCCAAGCTGATGCCCTATCTGCACCTGCCGGTGCAGGCGGGCTCCGACAAGATCCTCAAGAGGATGAACCGCTCGCATACCGCTGAAAGCTATCTGCGCCTGATCGAGCGCATCCGCGCCGCGCGTCCGGACATCCTGATCTCCGGCGACTTCATTGTCGGTTTCCCGGAAGAGACCGAAGAAGATTTCCAGGCCACGATGGATCTGGTGGAAGAGGTGAAATACGGCACCGCCTATTCCTTTAAATACTCCACTCGTCCCGGCACCCCGGCGGCTGAGCGTCCCCAGGTGGATCCGGCGGCAGCCGATGACCGGCTCCAGCGCCTGCAGGCTCTGCTGACCCGCCAGCAGCGCGAGGTGCAGGACAGCATGGTCGGCCGCGAGGTTGGCGTGCTGTTCGAAAAGACAGGTCGCCTGCCGGGCCAGATGGTCGGCAAGTCTGATTACCTGCACGCAGTGCATGTCGCCGACTGCAACCGCCAGGCGGGCGATCTGGCGCGGGTGCGTATCGTCTCTTCCGGTGCCAACTCCCTAGCGGGCGAGCTGATCGCTTAAGGGGAGGGGGCGCTGCCTCCTCGGTGGCCTGCATCCGGGCCGCCCCTCCGTCGGAGTGCAGGTGAGTCGCTATTGCATCAGTTTTCAGGACAATTTGCCTTAAATGCTGTGAGTGTTTGAGTGAGGCGGTTAATCTCTGCGGAAAATCAATATTTTTGGCGGGTGCACTTTATCTCTTGCAGGTAACTTGGCTTTTATTGCCTGAACGGTTGCCGCTTGCGGGCGGCGTACACCCCGGGGGAACTTAGGTGAAGGATTTCTGGTCGTGCCGATACTCAATTTGAACAAGGCGATTGCGCTGGCTGCCGCTGCCACGGCCGCGCTCGGCATCGCCGCAGCGCCAGCAAGCGCGCAAAGCCAGCAGCGGACCATCAAAGGCGAACGCTATGTGCCCACCATCTGGGTTGACCCTGATGGCTGCGAGCATTGGGTGATGGATGATGGCGCCGAAGGCTACATGACCCCGCATGTCAAGCCGGACGGCAAGCCGGTCTGCCGCCGCGGCAATATCTGCGGAGTAATGCCGACCGACCAGTTCTTTGCCACCGACAAGCATTACATCAACGCAGCCGGCAAACATCGCCTGCGCCAGTTTTTCCAGCAGGCGCAGGGCAACGGCGCGCGCTCTTTCATCGTTGCCGGCCACACCGACAGCAGGGCTTCGGATGAATACAACATCCGGCTGTCCGAGCGCCGGGCAAAGGCCGTGGCCACGGTTGGCCGTTCGGCCGGGGCGAATATCGCTGGCGTCCGCGCCTATGGTGAGCGCGACCCGCGGGTGCCCAACACCAGCGCCGCGAACATGGCGCAGAACCGCCGCGTCGAAATCTACTGCCTGCGCTGAGGGGGAAACATGACACGTTTTTTGCACGCCGTTGCCGGCCTGGCCGCCGCCGCCGCCGTTTCCGCTTGTTCGCCGACTGTCGACAAAACCAGAGACCAGCATATCGCGGACGGGAAGTCGCTCGATCTGTCGAACCTGACGGCAGGCATCTGGATTGACCCGAATGGCTGCGAGCATTGGATTATCGACGACGGCCTGGAGGGTTATGCAGACCTGCGCCGCACGCCGGACGGCAAGCCGGTATGCAACAGCGACCTGCCTCCCACGCTGGCAACCGGCCCGTTCAAGGATGGTTCGACCTTCGGGGATCCGCTCTGATAACTGCGCTCAGCTTGGATTGCAGCCGCCCTCCGGGGCGGCTGTTTTGTTTCAACAAAGTGATTTTATGCAGCGACTGCTTGCGCAAACGGAACCGCGAAGGCAGACTGAAAGGGCAACGCCAGATTGAGGAGATCAGCTTGGCCATCAGCGCCCTGAATGACCCGCAGACCCAGACCGCAACCCACGAAGTGCTGCTGGAATTTCCTGACAACCGATTGCTGATCGACCTTTGCGGCGAATACGACCGTAACCTTGCTGACATCGAACAGAAACTGGGCGTGCAGATCGTCCGCCGCGGCAATCAGCTGTCCGTGATGGGCGAGGATTCGGCGCGCGAACAGGCGGCGGGCGTGCTGGCCGCGCTGTATGACCGGCTGGAAACCGGACGCAGTGTCGAAAGCGGCGACATCGACCGCGAGCTGCGGATGGGGCCGGACACCGATGACGCCGAACCCGACGGTCAGCTGCAAATGTTCCGCGGCGGCCGGGTGGAGATCAAGACCCGCAAGAAGCTGGTGGAACCGCGCACGGAGGCGCAAAAGGCCTATGTGCAGTCCCTGTTCGAGCACGAACTGGCTTTCGGCATAGGCCCGGCAGGCACCGGCAAGACCTATCTTGCCGTCGCCGTGGGGGTTTCCATGTTCATCACCGGCCATGTCGACCGCATCATCCTGTCCCGCCCGGCGGTGGAGGCCGGGGAAAAGCTTGGCTACTTGCCCGGCGACATGAAGGACAAAGTCGACCCCTACATGCAGCCGCTTTATGACGCGTTGAACGACTTCCTGCCTGGCAAGCAGCTGGCCAAGCTGATCGAAGACAAGCGGATTGAGATCGCACCGCTGGCCTTCATGCGCGGCCGCACGCTTTCCAACGCCTTCGTGGTGCTGGACGAGGCGCAGAATGCCACCACCATGCAGATGAAGATGTTTCTGACCCGCCTGGGCGAGGGGTCGCGCATGGTGATCACCGGCGACCGGTCGCAGGTGGACCTGCCGCGCGGGGTGCAATCGGGCTTGGCAGATGCCGAACGGCTGCTGAAAACCATCCCCAAGATCAGCT
Source organism: Leisingera sp. McT4-56 (assembly GCF_020514995.1). Taxonomy (NCBI): domain Bacteria; kingdom Pseudomonadati; phylum Pseudomonadota; class Alphaproteobacteria; order Rhodobacterales; family Roseobacteraceae; genus Leisingera; species Leisingera sp. McT4-56. Next base: position 46,675 of record NZ_JAJALF010000007.1, read on the forward strand.
TCAACTACTTCACTGCCCGCGATGTGGTGCGCCACCCGCTTGTGGCGGCGATCATCGAGGCTTATGACGCGGACACGCCACCCGCCTGACGGAAGGAACCGCCGGGCTTCATCTTTGTGAAAATACTCCGGGGGTGCGGGGGCAGGCCCCCGCATGTGCAGCCGTACCATGACGCTCGACATCACCATCGAAGACAGCCGCTGGCAGGATGCGGGGCTTGAGGCTCTGGCCGAAGAGGCCGCTGCAATTGTTCTTGGGCACTTTGGCCTGGACACCGAGATGTGCGAAATTTCGCTCTTGGCCTGTGATGATCCGCGCATTGCGGATCTCAATGCCGAATTCCGCGAAAAGCCGGTCCCCACCAATGTTCTCAGCTGGCCGGCAGAAGAGCTGGCTGCCGATGAGGATGGCGGCACGCCGCTGCCGCCAGAGGCTGATTTTACTGGGGAAATTCCGCTTGGCGATATCGCCGTCTCCTTCGATACCTGCGCGCGGGAAGCCGCAGAGGCGGGAAAATCCCTAGCCGATCATACCCGCCATCTGGTCATTCACGGAATGTTGCATCTTCTGGGCTATGATCACATTCGTGACGGCGATGCCGCATTGATGGAAGGGATTGAGGTCCTGCTACTTGGCAAACTGGGTATCGCGAACCCATATATAAGTGAGGATGCCCCGTGACCGGGGTTTTTGGAATGGAAAGATGGGCGACATAGAAGGCAGTTCTAACGCGGCGCAAGGCGCGCTGCAGGACATAAACGGCACGGCTGCGGATGCGCCGGCCTCTGAAAGCACCGGATTGTGGACGCGGCTGCGCAGCGTGTTCAGCCCCGATCCGCAGGAGGAACAGGACGCCGGCAGCGAACAGCCTGTACCGGGTTCAGGTCCGCGGGGCATGATCAACCTGCGCCGGATGCGGGTTGAGGATGTTGCCATCCCCTCTGCCGAAATAGCCGCTGTGCCTGTGACTGTCGCCAAGGACGATCTGGTCGGCATCTTCCGGCAAAGCGGCTTTACCCGTATCCCCGTTTACGAGGGCACGCTGGACACGCCGCTGGGCTTTGTCCACCTCAAGGATTTTTCGCTGACACACGGCTTCAATGGCGGCACTTCTGAATTCGACCTGTCCAAGATGCTGCGCCCGCTGCTGTTCGTGCCGCCGTCGATGCCGATCGGCGTGCTGCTGACCAAGATGCAGGCTGAACGCCGCCACATGGCGCTGGTGATCGACGAATACGGCGGAGTCGACGGCCTCGTTACCATCGAGGACCTGATCGAACAGGTGGTGGGCGAGATCGAGGATGAGCACGACGCAGACGAACTGCAGACTTGGTTCGAGGAAAAACCCGGCTGCTATATTGCGCTGGCCCGCACCTCGCTGCCGGAGTTCGAGGCGGAGACCGGCCATTCGCTGACCAGCCACGATGACGTGGATGAAGAGGAGATCGACACGCTTGGCGGGCTGGTCTTTATGCTGTCCGGCCGCGTGCCTGCACGCGGCGAGGTGATCGAACACCCCGAAGGTGCCGAGTTCGAAGTCATGGATGCCGATCCGCGCCGGATCAAGCGTCTGCGGGTACGGCTGCCGGACGCCGCTGCATGATGTCAATTGGCCTGAGGCAGGCCGCGCGACAGCTTCGGCTGGCACCCGCAGGACTGGCCATAGGCAGCGGAGCGCTGTTGTCGCTTTCGCTGGCGCCGTGGCACATGCTGTTCGGACTGCCGGTTGCGCTGGCGGCTGCCGGATGGCTGGTGCTGCAGGCGGCATCCGCCCGTGCTGCCGCGCTTGCGGGCTGGCTGTTCGGGCTGGGCTATTTCTCCTTTGGCCTGTCCTGGATCATTGAGCCGTTTCAGGTCGACCCCGACCGCCACGCCTGGATGGCGCCATTTGCACTGGTGTTCCTGGCCGCGGGTCTTGCCTTGTTCTGGGGGGGCGCTTTCGGCTTCTCCGCCCGTTTCAGCCGGGGAGGGATGCGGATCCTGGTGCTGGCGGCGTTGTGGTCGCTGGCGGAATTCGCCCGCGCTTATTTGCTCACCGGCTTTCCTTGGGCCGCCTTCGGCCAGTTCTGGATCGACACGCCTGCCGCAAATCTGCTGCCTTGGGCCGGCCCGCAGGGGCTCGCGCTGCTGACGCTTGCAGCGTTCCTGCCTCTTGCCTTGCTGCGCACAAACCTAGCCGCCGCATTGGTGCCGCTTGGTCTGACCGCAGCCGCAATCCTGGCCATCCCCGCGCCGTCTGCACCAGAGCTGACGGGCAAGACCGTGCGCATTGTCCAGCCCAACGCGCCGCAAAACCAGAAATGGCATCCGGATCTGCGGTGGGAGTTTGTCCGCCGTGCGCTTGCCTTCTCCGCCGAAGACCCGCGGCCGGACCTGATCGTCTGGCCGGAAACCGCTGTGCCGCAGCTGATGAACTTTGCCGGTGACACGCTGCAGGCCATATCCGAAGGGGCAGGCCGCGTGCCGGTTCTGCTTGGTATTCAGCGCGAGGAGGGAGGCGCCTACTACAATTCCGCGGTGCTTCTGGACGCGGACGGCCTGCCCACTGCCACCTATGACAAGGCGCATTTGGTGCCTTTCGGGGAGTATGTGCCGTTTGGGGATTTTTTGGCCCGCTTCGGCATCTATGGCTTCGCCTCTCAGGCGGGGGCAGGGTACGCCGCCGGCCCAGGTGCCCAGGTTATGGATCTGCCGGTTGGCAGCGCCTTGCCGCTGATCTGTTATGAGGCCGTTTTCCCGCAGGATGTGAACGCTGCCGCCAGCCGCCCGGATATGCTGGTACAGATCACCAACGACGCCTGGTTCGGCACCCGTTCCGGCCCCTATCAGCATCTGGTGCAGGCCCGGATGCGGGCGCTGGAGCAAGGGCTGCCAATGATCCGTGCAGCCAATACCGGCGTCTCCGCGATGATCGGCCCGGACGGGCAATTGCTCGACAGCCTGCCGCTGGGGGAGGCTGGCTTTATCGATGCAGCCTTGCCGGCACCGTTCGCGCCGACCCTCTACAGCCGGACCGGAGACTGGCCGGTTCTGTTGCTGTGTTTCTGCGTCGCAGGTGCGGCAATGTTTCTGCCCCGCGCTCTTGCGCCGCGGTCATAGCTGCTTAACTGTACCTGAATATACGTTGACCCGCGCGGATGAGCCGCGTACTGCGGCTTGATACCTGCCACAACGGCTTCCTGACGTGGCAAGGATAAACCAATGGAGCACTTTTCATGACCCGTATGAACTACACCTTCACTTCGGAATCGGTTTCTGAGGGCCACCCGGATAAGGTCTGCGACCGCATTTCCGACGCGGTTCTGGACGCTTTCCTGGCGGAGGAACCCGAAGCACGTGTGGCAGCCGAGACTTTTGCCACCACGAACCGTGTTGTCATCGGGGGTGAAGTCGGCCTGTCCGATCAGGACAAGCTGCACGATTACATGGGGAAGATCGACGAGATCGCCCGTGCCTGCATCAAGGACATCGGCTATGAGCAGGACAAGTTCCACCACGAAACCGTGGAAGTGACCAACCTGCTGCACGAGCAGTCCGCCCATATCGCTCAGGGCGTCAATGCCTCGGCTGACAAGGACGAAGGCGCCGGCGACCAAGGCATCATGTTCGGTTTTGCCACCAATGAGACCGACGCGCTAATGCCGGCACCGATCCAATTCAGCCATGCGATCCTGCGCCGTCTTGCCGAGGTCCGCAAAAACGGGACTGAGCCGGCGCTGGGCCCGGACGCAAAATCCCAGTTGTCGGTGGTCTATGAGAATGGCAAGCCTGTCGGCGTCAGCTCGCTGGTGCTGTCGACCCAGCATCTGGATGAAAGCCTGACCTCTAGCGACATTCGCGCCATTGTCGAACCCTACATCCGCGAGACTCTCCCCGAAGGCTGGCTGACCGAGGCCACCCAGTGGCATGTCAACCCGACCGGTAAATTCGTGATTGGCGGTCCGGATGGCGACGCGGGCCTTACTGGCCGCAAGATCATCGTCGACACCTATGGCGGCGCAGCGCCGCACGGCGGCGGCGCGTTTTCCGGCAAGGATCCGACCAAGGTGGACCGGTCGGCCGCCTATGCGGCACGGTATCTGGCCAAGAACGTGGTGGCCGCGGGCATGGCAGAGAAATGCACCATCCAGCTGTCTTATGCCATCGGTGTCTCCAAACCGCTGTCGATTTATGCGGAAACCCACGGCACCGGCGAGGTCGATCCTGCGGCGATCGAGCGCGCAATTGATCAGGTCATGGACCTGACGCCGCGCGGCATCCGCTCGCATCTGGGCCTGAACAAACCGATCTACCAGCGCACCGCAGCCTATGGCCACTTCGGCCGCGAGCCGGAGGCTGACGGCGGTTTCAGCTGGGAGCGCACGGATTTGGCCGAGGCGCTGAAGAAAGCTGTCTGAGACCAGAGCCATTTGATCAGGGAGCGGGCTGCAAAGCCCGCTCTTTTCCGTTTGCGGAGCGCTTCCCGCATGTTTCTGCGCATTCGGAGAATGCACCTTTTCCGTTGGGGCTGGAGTGACGCTGCAGCCTGCGCCATAGTGCAGGCAGGGTTTACTCAGTTGCCGGGACCGTGATGCTGCGCGTATTTTCTGTACTATTTGGCCTGCTTCTGGCGTCCGGCGCCATGGCCAAGGACCCCTTGCCGCAGAAATTCAACCTGCAAGGCCAGACGCTGGTTTATGACACGGAGACGGATGTTGAAGGTGAGCCTGCGGAGATTACCGATGAGGACGCCGCAAGGCTGCGGGACATTCTGAAGAAAAGCCCGGAGATCACGGAACTGCAGCTCAACAGCGTGGGCGGCAGTGTCTATGCCGGGCAGGAAATTGCCGGACTGGTGCTGGAATACGGACTCGACACTCTGGTCGATGGCACCTGTATCAGCGCCTGCGTGGATGTGTTCCTGGCGGGCGGGCGCAGGCGGATGACAATCGGTTCCAGCATTGGGTTTCACCAGCGCAACTGGCCTTCCAAGGCGGTGCACCAGTACTACCGCAGCGAGCGCAAGAGCCGCCGCTGGGCGACACCGTTCGAGTTTGGCTCCTGGATTTACGTGGACACCCAGCGGGAGGTTTACGACCACCTCAGCTATATGGTGGCGCGCGGGGTCGATCCGGGCTTTGCCATCGAGACGCTGCGAACCGATCCCGGAGGGGAATGGTTTCCCGGCCGTCTGCGCCTGATTGCGGCGGGTGTCCTGCGGGAGATCAGGCCGGGGCAAAAGCCCTAACCGGATACCGCCGGGTTGACCCGGCGGCCTGCATGCGGCAGAGGAGCGGCCAGCCTTTCAAAAGACGCCTGAACAGGAGCCCAGACGCATGTCCGGCGACCAAAAGCCCCGTGACGCACAGTCCAAGGATGCCCAGCCCGCAGCAACCAATGCTGCTGAAAAACACGCCAGCGGCGCGCCCTGGCGCAACTTCTATGGCCGCTTCAAGGGCAAGACGCTGAAGGACAGCCAGAAGCGATACCTGGACGAGGATCTGGCAAGCCTCAGCCCCGGCGCTGTTGGCTGGGACGAGAACCCGGATCGCACACCGCTCGACCTCGACGGGTTGTTCGGCGGCAAGGATGTCTGGCTGGAAGTTGGCTTCGGCGGCGGCGAGCACCTGGTGCACCAGGCCGTCAGCAACCCGGGAATTGGCATCATCGGCGCCGAACCCTTCATCAACGGCGTGGCGATGCTCTTGGGCAAGATCCGCAACGCGGACGCGGATAACATCGCCGTCCATCCGGGTGATGCGCGCGACCTTATGGACGTGCTGCCTGAGGCGTCCATTTCACGTGCCTTCCTGCTCTATCCCGACCCCTGGCCCAAGGCCCGCCACCACCGCCGCCGCTTTGTGACGCAAGAGCATCTGGAGCCGCTGGCCCGCTGCCTGAAGCCGGGCGCGATCTTCCGCGTGGCGACCGATATCCCCGACTATGTGCGCCAGACCCTTGAGGAAGTGCCGAAAGCGGGTTTCGAATGGCTGGCAGAAGGCCCCGAAGACTGGCGCCAGCCCTGGGAGGACTGGATTTCCACCCGCTACGAGCAAAAGGCCCTGCGCGAGGGGCGCACCCCGCATTACCTGACCTTCCGCCGCCTGGGATAAGGCCGATAGCGCTGGACCGGCCAGAACCAATCCGTTACCGATAGCGCAAACGAACAGACGAACGACCGACAGACGAAGGAAGCCCCATGTCCGGACACGGCACGCCCATCCCGATGACCTCCCACCGTGCTGACCCGCTCAAGGGCGTGGCAGAGGTGCCCGGCGACAAGTCGATCTCGCACCGCTCGCTGATCCTGGGCGCGCTGTCGGTTGGGGAGACGAAGATCTCCGGCCTGCTGGAGGGCGAGGATGTGCTGGACACCGCCAAGGCGATGCAGGCATTCGGCGCCGAGGTGGTGAACCATGGCGGCGGCAACTGGTCGGTATTCGGCGTTGGTGTCGGCGGCTTTGCAGAGCCTGACAATGTGATCGACTGCGGCAACTCCGGCACCGGGGTGCGGCTGATCATGGGGGTGATGGCCACCTCTCCGATCACCGCGACCTTCACCGGCGATGCCTCTCTGAACAAGCGCCCGATGGCGCGCGTGACCGATCCGCTGGCGCTGTTCGGCACCCAGTCGGTCGGCCGTTCCGGCGGCCGCCTGCCGATGACCATCGTCGGCGCCGCGGACCCGGTGCCGGTCCGCTATGAGGTGCCGGTGCCGTCGGCGCAGGTGAAATCCGCGGTGCTGTTTGCCGGCCTTAATGCCCCGGGCAAGACTGTGGTGATCGAGAAGGAAGCCACCCGCGACCACACCGAGCGGATGCTGGCAGGCTTTGGCGCAGAGATCACCACCGAACAAACCGAGGAGGGCCGCGTTATCACCCTGACGGGCCGCCCGGAGCTGAAACCGCAGGTAATCGCCGTGCCGCGCGATCCGTCCTCCGCCGCCTTCCCGGTCTGTGCGGCGCTGATCACCCCCGGCTCCGACGTGCTGGTGCCCAACATCGGCCTGAACCCGACCCGCGCGGGCCTCTACTACACCCTGCAGGACATGGGCGCCGATCTGACGTTCGAGAACATGCGCGAGGAGGGCGGCGAGCCGGTTGCCGATCTGCGCGCCAAGTTTTCGCCCAATATGAAAGGCATCGAAGTGCCGCCGGAGCGCGCGGCCTCGATGATTGACGAATACCCGGTGCTGTCGGTGGTAGCTTCTTTTGCCGAAGGCAAGACCATGATGGCGGGCGTCAAGGAACTGCGCGTCAAGGAAAGCGACCGCATTGATGCGATGGCCAAGGGCCTGCGCGCCAATGGTGTCACTGTCGACGAGGGCGAGGACTGGTGGGAAGTCACCGGTCTCGGCATTGATGGCGTGCCGGGCGGCGGCACCTGCGAAAGCTTCCTCGACCACCGGATTGCCATGTCCTTCATGGTCATGGGCATGGGCGCGCAGAACCCGGTTTCTGTCGACGACGGCAGCCCGATCGCGACTTCGTTCCCGATCTTCGAAAGCCTGATGGGGGACCTCGGCGCCAAGCTGGAGCGCACATGAGCGAGAGCTTCACCATCGCTGTCGACGGCCCCGCTGCCGCGGGCAAGGGCACATTGTCCAAGGCGCTCGCGGCTCACTATGGCTTCGGCCATCTGGATACCGGCCTCTTGTACCGTGCTGTCGGGGCGAAAATGCTGGACGGCGCGGCGCCGGTTGAGGCTGCGCAAAACCTGACGCCTGAAGATCTGGCACGCGAAGACCTGCGCGGGCCGGAAGTGGCACAGGCCGCCTCCAAGGTGGCAGTGATTGCCGAAGTACGCGCGGCGCTGGTGGATTTCCAGCGTGCCTTTGCCCGCCGTGCAGGCGGCGCGGTCCTGGACGGACGCGATATCGGCACCGTGATCTGCCCCTACGCGCAGGTGAAATTCTTTGTCACCGCCAGCGCCGAAGTGCGCGCCCGCCGCCGTTTCCTGGAACTGGCCGCTGCGGGCAAGGTGACGACCCTCGAGGAAGTGCTGGGCGACGTCAAGGCCCGGGACGACCGCGACATGAACCGGGCCGAGGCCCCGCTGCGCCCGGCGGCCGATGCCATTCTGATCGACACCAGCGATCTGAGCATCGAGGAAGCCCTGGCCAAGGCGATGGCCGTGATTGAGGCGCGCCGCGAGGCAGGCGAGAAGCTGCCCTGAGCACCACATGATCAGCAAAACCCGCAGCTGACGCATCAACTGCGGGCCAAAGGCTGGCAAAACGGGACGAGCGTCTGCCTGCCCTCTGTTCGCCGGGATCAGAGCGCGCCAACGGCGGTGTGCTTGATCTCGGCCCACTGGCTATCGGCGGTCTTGGCGGTTCCGGCCACGTCTTCCAGGAACGCAGAACGGGTGGCAGCGTTCAAAAACAGGAACAGCTTGCCGTCATGCACCAGGTACTGGTCCGGGTCGCCGTCAAATTTCTTGCCCACCGACACCCCGTAAGAGCAGAAGCCGCCGTGCTGGGGCAGGTACTTCGACGGATTGGCCTCGAACGCCGTCTTGTTTTCCTCAGACGCGAAATAATAGGAGGCGCCGTCGACGGTTGCGGAATGGGTGGCGACGCCCTCAACCGGGTTGCGGCTGTCCAGCAGTGCCACCAGATCGACGCCATGGGCTGCCAGCGGCGCGCCGCCAGCCGAAATGCCATTGGAGACATTGACCTCATCGGCGGCAAAGGCCGGGGCAGCCAGCGCAGCAGAAAGCGAAATCAGGGCGGTTGTCAAAAGTGTCTTCATGATTTTCCTCATTAGGTTCAGGTGTGCAATCAGGCTCTGCAGCCCGGTGCGCTGAGGCTAGATCCGATGGGTTGGACGATTAATCTCCAGTCGTTCGGTTGGTTGTGCAGATCGTTCCATTTTGCTCCCGGTTTCCCACTTCTGCGGTTCACTCATCTGTGCATGGAGACTTGCGCGGGAGCGGATTAGCCTGAGGGAGCATGTCAGAGGGGAGGTGCTTTCATGGCCTGGCTGCGGATTATTATGACTGCCTGTGTTCTTGCCGCGCCGGCCTGGGCGCAGGACGCGCCCGAGGCTGCAGAACCGCCGATGACCTATGAGCGGCTGGGCCGGATCCTCTTTGCCCTGGACGGCAACACGCAGCCGGTCGGCCGCGGTTTCCAGCTGAGTATTTCCGGCGTGCCGATGCTGGTGGTCACCGACCCGGCTGCGGACCGGATGCGGGCGATGGTGCCGCTGCGCCCGTCCGAGGGGCTGACGGCGGAAGAGCTGATGCGGATGATGCAGGCGAATTTCGACACCGCGCTGGATGCGCGCTACGCGGTGGCTAAGGGGCAGCTGTGGGCGGTGTTCATCCACCCGCTGTCGCCGCTGAAGAAGGACCAGCTGATTTCCTCGCTGGGGCAGACGGTCAATATCGCCCGCACCTACGGCACGCTTTACACAGGCGGCGCCTTGCAATTCGGCGGCGGCGACAGCCCTGGCATTCAGCGTCAGCTGATTGAGGAGTTGCTGGAAAAGGGAGAGGAAATCTAACGGCAGCTGGCTCAGGCGCGGTACGAGTTTCAGCCTGAAGAAGCGAAACAAGGATGAATTTCGTCACCTGCCGACGCGATTACTATGCGCCAAGTCGCAGTTCGCAGCCTAATGTTGCTGCAAACGGCTTGGAGAGCGCCCATGACCACATTTCTGGACCGCCTGACCGCGCTGCGCCGGGATTTTCACCGGCATCCGGAGCTTGGCTTTCAGGAGGAACGGACTAAGGCCAAAGTGGCGGAGCATCTGCGCGGCTTGGGGCTGGAGGTGCATGAAGGCGTCGGCGTCATAGGGCTGCTGCGCGCCGGCAGCGGAAATCGTGCCATCGGCTTGCGGGCGGACATGGATGCCCTTCCAATCACCGAAACCTCCACCCACGGCTATGTCTCGGAAACGCCGGGCAAGATGCACGCCTGCGGCCATGACGGTCATATGGCCATGCTCTTGGGCGCTGCTGAACGGCTGGTGCAGGAGCAGGGGTTTGACGGCACCGTCATGTTCATCTTCCAGCCGAACGAGGAGCATGGGCTGGGAGCCCAGGCAATGATTGCCGAGGGGGTGCTGGAGCGGTTCCCGATCGAAGAGGTCTATGCCATCCACAACCTGCCCGGTGCACCGGTGGGGCAGGTCTCGACCCGGCCGGGACAGATCTGCAGCAGCGAGAGCCTGTTTGAAATTTCGATCCGGGGGCAGGGCGGTCATGCCTCGATGCCGCAGGCGGGGGTGGATGCCATCACCGTTGGGGCGGAGCTGGTGCTGGCGCTGCAGACCATCGTGTCACGCAAGCTGGCTCCGGGCTCCGGCGCGGTGGTCTCGGTCACCGAATTCCTGACCGACGGCCAGCGCAATGTGCTGCCGGGCCACGCGGTGCTGAAAGGCGACGTGCGCGCCCGGGTGCCTGAAGACCGCGAGGCGGTAGAGCGCTTCATGCGCCAGATCGCTGCCGGTGTTGCCGCGGCACATTCGGTCGAGGCCAAGGTGAGCTTCAACACCGAGTTCGTCGAGACGATCAACGCCGGTGGCCCGGTTGAGGCCGCCTGCCGCGCGGGCGAGGCTGCAGGCCGCGAAGTGGTCCGCAACCGCCCGCCAATGAGCTTCTCCGAGGATTTTGCCCATTTCGCCGCTGCCGTTCCGGGCTGTTTCCTGCTGTTGGGCAATGGCGAAGACGGGCCAAACGGCCAGCCGCTGCATTCGGCGGATTATGACTTCAACGACGCTCTGCTGCCGATTGGCGCGGAGTTCTGGGTGCAGCTGGTGCGTGACCGGCTGCCCGTGGGAAAGGACTGACCATGCTTGAGAAATTTAACGCTGCCATCCGCCATACTGCAGGAAACCCGAAAGCCGGAGAGGCGGCCTATTCGGTCCTGTCCGAACAGGATTTTGCGAATGCGCAGACGGAAATCACCGCCTGGGACGGCTATAAGGCGACGCCGCTGGTGTCTCTGGCGGGTCTGGCCGGCCAGATCGGCGTCGGGCGGATCGACTACAAGCACGAAGGCCCGCGGTTCGGCCTGGGCAGCTTCAAGGCGCTGGGCGGGTCTTATGCGGCGCTGCGGGTGCTGCAGCGCGAGTTGACCAAACAGCTGGGCCGGGACGTCAGCCTGGAGGAAATCCGCAACGGTGCCCACAAGGACGCCTGCGCCGGGATCACCCTGGTTTCCGCTACCGACGGCAACCATGGCCGCTCTCTGGCCTGGGGCTGCCAGCGGTTCGGCGCGCCTTGCCGCATCTACATCCACGCCGAGGTCAGCGAGGGCCGCGCCGTGGCGATGCGCGAACTGGGCGCCGAAGTGATCCGCATTACAGGCGACTATGACGAATCCGTCCTTCTGGCCAAGAAAGAGGCGGAGGAAAACGGCTGGTTCGTGGTCTCGGACACCTCCTGGGAAGGCTACACCGAGCCGCCGCGCGACGTGATGGCGGGCTACAGCGTGATGACCCGAGAGGCCTGCGAGGCGCTGGAGCAGGCGCCGACCCATGTGTTCCTGCAGGGCGGCGTCGGCGGGCTGGCGGCCTCGGTCGCGGCGGCGCTGCGGCAGTACTACGGCGAGGCTTCGCCGCGGGTAGTGATTGTCGAGCCGGAACTGGCAGCCTGCCTGTTCGACAGCGCCAAGGCCGGCAAGGCGACCAATTTCGCCATTCAGGAAGAAACCATCATGGCAGGCCTCTCCTGCGGCGAACCGTCGGAAATGGCCTGGGAAATCCTGGCGGAGGAAGCCTCAGACTTTGTGACCATCCCCGACAGAATCGTGGCCCCTGCGGTGCGCTTGCTGGCCAATGGTGAAACCGGTGATCCGGTGGTGGAGGCAGGCGAAAGCGCAGTGGCGGGCCTGTCTGCCCTGATCGCCGCCTGCCAGTCGCCGGAGATGAAGGCCACCCTTGGGTTGGATGAAACCTCCCGCGTGCTGCTGATCGGCTCCGAAGGTGTCACCGACCCGGCGATCTTTGCCGCGATCATGGAAGGCAAGGACCATGTCTGAAGCCCCCGCGCGCGGCTTCCCCGAAGCGGAATTCGCGGCCCGCACCGAGAAGGCTCAGGCGCTGATGGCAGCGCAGGGGCTTGACGGTCTGCTGCTGCTGACAGAGCCGGAGGTGCGCTATTTCAGCGGGTTCCACACGCTGTTCTGGCAAAGCCCGACCCGGCCCTGGTTCCTGTTCGTGCCGCCGGCGGGCAAGCCCATCGCCATCATACCGGAGATTGGCGCCGACCTGATGCGCCGGACCTGGATTGAGGACATCCGCACCTGGAGCGCGCCGGCGCCGCAGGACGACGGCATCAGCCTGCTGACAGAACTGCTGTCGCCGATTGCCGGGCGCGGCGGCTCCATCGGATTGATGAAGGGGCACGAAACCTCGCTCAGAATGCCGCTGGGCGACTACGAACGCCTGATGGCGGGATTGCCGGGGCTGAAGGTGGCGGATGCCACGCCGCTGGTGCGCGGCCTGCGGATGGTGAAATCTGCCGCGGAGATCGAAAAGCTGCGCCACATCTGCGGTATCGGCTCCCGCACTTTTGCCCAGGTGCCGCAGATCGCACATGCAGGCCAGCCGTTCGAGGATCTGTTCCGCGCCTTCCGGCGCGAGGCGCTGGCGCAGGGCGCCGACGATGTGCCCTATCTGGTCGGCGGTGCTGATCATGGCGGCTACAGCGACGTGATTTCGCCGCCGACGGCTCGGCCGCTGCAGGCGGGCGATATCATGATGCTGGACACCGGCGCCACCTGGGACGGATATTTCTGCGACTTCGACCGGAACTTTGCCATTGGCCGCGCCGACGATCTGTCGCGCCGCGCCTATGATGTGCTGTGGCGTGCCACAGAGGAGGGGATCGCTGCAGCCAAACCCGGCGCCACCTGCCGGGATCTGTTCCAGGCGATGCAGTCCGTGATTGCCGAAATGGACGATCAGGGCGGTGACGTGGGGCGGCTCGGCCATGGGCTGGGGATGCAGCTGACCGAATGGCCCTCGCACGCCGCCTTTGACGGGACGGTGATCGAAGAGAACATGGTGCTGACGCTGGAACCCTCGCTCGGCTATGGCGATGGCCGTATCATGGTGCATGAAGAAAACATCGTGGTGCGTGCGGATGGTGCTGAACTGCTGACCGTCCGTGCCGCGCCGGAACTGCCGGTGATCTGAAGGAGGCCCCGGGCCATGAAGCTCCCCTATGACACGGACGCAGGTATCGGCACCCGCGCCACCCTGGGTGTGATCGTGCTGGAGACCGACGAAACGCTGGAGCCGGAATTCTCCCGGATGATGGCGCAGGAGGGCGTGGCGCTCTATCACAGCCGCATCCCGATGGTGCCGGAGGTGCGCCCGGAGACGCTGGCGCAGATGCAGGCGGACCTGCCTGCCTCGGCCCGGCTGTTTCCCTCCACGCCGGACTTCGGCGTGATCGGCTATGGCTGCACCTCGGCCTCGACCGTGATCGGCTCCGCCAAGGTGGCTGAGGCCGTGCAGACCGTTCTGCCGAACGCCAAGGTGACCGACCCGCTGGCCGCCATCATCGCGGCAGGCAAGGCGCTGGGCGCTGCCAGGTTTGGATTCGTGACGCCATACCTGCCGGAGGTTTCGGCGCAGATGCGCGCCAAGCTGGAAGCGGCAGGTTTTGAGATTGCAGGCTTCGGATCGTTTGAGCAGATGGACGACCGTGTCGTGGCCCGGATAACCGAGGCGGCCATTACGGAAGCAGCTAGGCAGGTCGCCAGTCAGGGAGACTGCGATGCGATCGTGATCTCCTGCACCAACCTGCGCTGCCTGCGGATCATTCCGGAGATCGAGACGCAAACCGGGGTGCCGGTCATCTCCAGTAACCAGGCGCTGGGCTGGCACATGCTGCGGCTGGCAGGCGTGACAGATCCGCAACCGCAGTTCGGTAAGCTGTTCACTCTGCCGCTTGCGGACTGACCGCTAAAATTGTTCGGGAATTGCCAGCTGGCAACCTGCGGCAGGCTGCCCCACGGGAGCGGCACAGTCTGCGCTTGTAATCCGCGCGCAGGCTGCCACAGATTGTCTCCGGAAACCTGAATTGCTCCAGCGAGGAAGACCGGATGCCTGCCGCACGCCCCGAAAACCGGAATGTCCTGTTCATCATCATTGACCAGCTGCGCGCGGACTGCCTGTCGGGCGTGCTAGCGGAACATGTGGACCTGCCGAACATCCGCGCCTTCATGCAAGAGGCGGTATCGTTCAACCGGCATTTCTCTGTGACCAACCCCTGCGGGCCGTCGCGCGCGTCGATCCTGACCGGGCAATACGCGATGAACCACCGCTCGGTCCGCAATGGCACGCCCCTGCGCCACGACACGCCGAACATCGCCACCGAGATGCGCAAGGCAGGGTATCTGCCGATGCTGTTCGGCTATACCGACACTTCTCAGGATCCGCGCGCTTTTGACGCCAACGATCCCGCGCTTCGGACTTATGAATACCCGATGAACGGCTTCCATGAAGTGACTGAGATGCGGCTGGAAATGTCCTATCCCTGGCAATCGCATCTGATGAGCCGCGGCTGTGAATTCGAGAACTACTGGGACGTCTACAAGCCGGTTTCACCGGATGGCGGCGCACCCCGGCTGAATGATCCGGCGCTGTACGCGGCGGAGGACAGCGATACCGCATTTCTCACCAACTCATTCCTCAACACAATGCCGGCCCACGGCAAGGACAGCTGGTTTGCGCATCTGACCTACATCCGCCCGCACCCGCCGCTGGTGGCGCCGGCGCCCTACAACAGCATGTATGACCCGGCCAGCCTGCCGCTGCCGCAGCGGCTGGCAAAGCCGGAAGAGGAAAGCGCACAGCACCCCTTCTTTGGCCCGCTGCTGCGCAAGAGCGCCGCCGCCAGCTTTGTCGAGGGCTTCCCGGACCTGGAGCCGTCGGATGAGAACATTCAAACCCTGCGTGCGGTCTACCTGGGGCTGGCAACGGAAGTGGATCATCATGTCGGGCGGGTGATCCGGTTCCTGAAGGACAGCGGGCAGTATGACAACACGATGGTGGTGATCACCGCCGACCATGGCGAAATGCTGGGCGACCGGCATTCCTGGGGCAAGATGACGGTCTATGACGCCGCCTATCACACGCCGCTGATCATCCGGATGCCGGGCAACGAGCAGAACGCGGGCGCCTGCCTGTCTCAGATCACTGAATCCATTGATGTGACGCCGACCATTCTTGAGTGGGCGGGGCAGGAGGTCCCGAATTCCATGGACGGGCGGTCGCTGCTGCCGCTCCTGAGGGGGGAGACGCCGCCGGACTGGCGGCAGTATTCCTTCTCGGAGCTGGATTTCTCGGAGCCGCTTGAGCCGACACTGTGGCAGCAGGAGCTTGGCACCACCGCCAGCGATTCCTGCCTTGGCATCCTGCGGGATGAGCGGTTCACGCTGGTCGAGTTCGCCGCCGATCTGCCGCCGATGCTGTTTGACAGCCAGGGACAGGGAGAACTGGAGAACGTGGCCGGGCAGGCGGCATATGCAGGCGATCTGAACCGGCTGACCCGGCTCATGCTCCGCCACCGGATGAAGAACATGGACCATACGCTGTCGCTGACGGCAATCACAGGTGATGGCCCCCGCAGCAAGCCCCGGTATCCGCAATAACATTTGCAGCCGTTTCCGCCGTCACCCGCGCCGCTGCGGGCAACAGGTCCGGTCTCAATGTTCAGGGTCGGGTCGTCCAGCGGCGCACGGCAGAAGATTGCTGCTGTTGCAAATCATTCGCAATTTCGTTGACAGTTGAGAATGATTTGCAATAACAGTGCCTCAGACACGCCTTCAAAGGGAGAATCGGATGTTTCCGAAGTTGCTCAAGACTGTATCCGCAGCTGCCATCGCAGCGGTTGCTGCCAGCGCTGCCATGGCAGAAGACAAGATGAAGGTTGTTACCACCTTCACCGTTCTGGCCGATATGGCGGCCAATGTGGCGGGTGACGCGGCTGAGGTCGTCTCGGTCACCAAACCCGGCGCGGAGATCCACGGCTATGAGCCGACCCCGCGCGACATCGTCCGGGCGTCCGATGCCGACCTGATCCTGTGGAACGGCATGAACCTTGAGCTGTGGTTCGAGCAGTTCCTGTCTAACCTCGACGATGTGCCTTCCGTCACCCTGACCGACGGCATCGACCCGATCCCGATCGCGGCCGGCTCCTATGAGGGCAAGCCGAACCCGCACGCCTGGATGGGCCTGGATAACGCACTGATCTACATCGACAACATCGTCGAGGCCTTTGCTGAGCATGACCCGGAAAACGCCGCGGTCTATGTCAAGAACGCAGGTGAATACAAAGACAAGCTGCGCGCCACCATCGAGCCGCTGCGCCGTTCCATCTCGGAAATTCCTGAGGACAAGCGCTGGCTGGTGACCTGCGAAGGCGCCTTCAGCTACCTAGCCCGCGATTTCGGCATGAAAGAGCTGTACCTGTGGCCGATGAACGCCGACCAGGTCGGCACCCCGCAGCAGGTGCGTGCAGTCATCGACGGCGTCCGTGCCAATGACATCCCGGTGGTGTTCTGCGAAAGCACCGTGAACACTGCCCCGGCTGAACAGGTCGCCCGCGAAACCGGCGTGGCTTATGGCGGTGAGCTCTATGTCGACTCGCTCAGCGAGGCGGACGGCCCGGTGCCGACCTATCTGGATCTGCTCAAGGTCACTTCGCAGACGGTGGCCCGCGGGCTGACTGAAGTCACCAACTAAACCTGCCCTTGTTTCATATCCCGATGCCCCGCAGCAGATGTTGCGGGGCGTTTCATTTCACAAAGCACAATTTCTGTGTGTAACTCTGCAGGACAGCCCATGCTTGATGCCAGCGAGACCCACATCATGAATACAAGCACCGCGCCTGTGGATGGCGGGATTGCCGCAAAGAACGTCACGGTGACCTATCGCAACGGCCATACCGCGCTGTGGGATGCCAGCTTTGGCATTCCCCGCGGCACGGTGACGGCACTGGTCGGGGTGAACGGCGCCGGCAAATCGACCCTGTTCAAGGCGATCATGGGCTTTGTACCCGCGGCACAGGGCGAAATCCGCATTCTTGGAATGACAGTCAAAGACGCGCTGCGCAAGAATCTCGTCGCCTACGTTCCGCAGTCGGAGGAGGTCGACTGGGCCTTCCCGGTGCTGGTCGAGGACGTGGTGATGATGGGCCGCTACGGCCATATGGGCTTCCTGCGCCGGCCCAAGGCGGCCGATCACGAGGCGGTCGATCAGGCGCTGCGCCGGGTCAACATGCAGGACTTCCGCCACCGCCAGATCGGCGAGCTGTCCGGCGGCCAGCGCAAGCGGGTGTTCCTGGCCCGGGCGCTGGCGCAGGACGGGCAGGTGATCCTGCTGGACGAACCCTTCACCGGCGTTGATGTGAAGACAGAGGAACAGATCATCGCCCTCTTGCGCGAGCTGCGCGACGAGGGCCGGGTGATGCTGGTTTCCACCCACAATCTCGGCAGCGTGCCGGAGTTCTGCGACCGAACCGTGCTGGTGAAAGGGACTGTGCTTGGGTATGGCCCGACCGAGACCACCTTTACCCGCGAAAACCTGGAACACGCCTTCGGCGGCGTGCTGCGCCACTTCACCCTGGGCGGCGATGCCCTGCATGACGACGGCGATACCCGCGAAGTTACCATCCTGACCGACGACGAGCGCCCGTTTGTCCAATACGGCGAAAAGACCCAGACAAGCGACAGCAAGGGCGAGGGCGGGGGCCAGCAATGATGGAATACCTGCTGGAACCGTTCACTTACGGCTACATGACAAACGCGATGTGGGTCTCGGCCCTGGTGGGCGGCGTCTGCGCCTTCCTGTCGGCTTATCTGATGCTCAAGGGCTGGTCGCTCATTGGCGATGCGCTCTCGCATTCGGTCGTACCCGGAGTGGCCGGCGCCTACATCCTTGGCCTGCCCTTTGCGCTGGGCGCCTTCATCGCGGGCGGGCTGGCCGCCGGGGCGATGCTGTTCCTTTCGGAACGCTCCGGCCTCAAAGTCGATGTGATCATCGGTCTGATCTTCACCTCCTTCTTCGGGCTTGGCCTGTTCATCGTCTCGGTCAGTCCGATGTCCGTCTCGGTGCAGACCATCACCATGGGCAACATCCTGGCAATCACGCCGGAAGACACACTGCAGCTGGCCATCATCGGTTTTGTCTCGCTGGCGGTGCTGCTGGCGAAATGGAAAGACCTGATGGTCACCTTCTTTGACGAAAACCATGCCCGCACCATCGGGCTGCGGCCCGGCCTGCTGAAGGCCGTGTTCTTCGTGCTGCTGTCGGCCTCTGTGGTGGCGGCGATGCAAACCGTCGGCGCCTTTCTGGTGATTGCCATGGTGGTGACGCCGGGGGCGACCGCCTATCTGCTCTGCGACCGCTTCCCGCGGCTGATCATGGTCTCGGTGCTGATTGGCGCCCTCACCAGTTTCTTTGGCGCCTATGCCAGCTATTTTCTGGACGGAGCTACCGGCGGCATCATTGTGACGCTGCAGACTCTGATCTTCCTTTTGGTCTTTGTCTTTGCCCCGAAACACGGGCTGCTGGCCGCCAAGCGCAAGGCCCGCGAAGCGCTGAAGCGCGGCCCCGTTGCACAAGGAAGGGCTGCGTGATGGATATCGATACGCTGCTGATGCCGTTCCAGTTTGCGTTCATGCAGAACGCTTTCCTGATCTCCTTGATCGTTTCTGTGCCAACGGCGCTCTTGTCCTGCTTCCTGGTGATGAAAGGCTGGGCGCTGATGGGGGATGCGGTCAGCCATGCGGTGCTGCCGGGCATTGTGCTGGCCTATATCGTGGGGTTGCCGCTGATCATCGGGGCCTTTGCCGCCGGTATGCTCTGCGCCGTTGCCACTGGCTTCCTGTCCGGCAATAGCCGGGTCAAGCAGGACACCGTAATGGGGGTGGTGTTCTCTGGCATGTTCGGACTCGGCATCGTGCTCTATGTTTCGGTGGAGACCAACGCCCACCTGGATCACATCCTGTTCGGCAACATGCTGGGGGTGGAGCCGGATGAGCTGTGGACCGCGGGCATCATCTCACTGGCGGTCGGGGCAGCCCTGGTGCTGAAATGGAAGGACCTGCTGCTGCACAGCTTCGATCCTGCGCAGGCGCAGGCCTCGGGCCTGCCGGTCACGGCGCTGCACTACGGTCTGCTGGCGGCCTTGTCGCTGACCATCGTGGCAACCCTGTCGGCTGCTGGGCTGATCCTCGCCATCGGGTTGCTGATTGCGCCAGGGGCGATTGCCTTCCTGGTGGTGCGCAAGTTCAGCACCATGCTGTGGGTCTCGGTTCTGGTCTGTATGTTCTCGATGCTGGCGGGCACATATGCCAGCTTCTTCCTCGACAGCGCCCCGGCGCCGACCATCGTGCTGATCCTGACCGCGCTGTTCATCATCGCTTTCGTGCGCCGGCTGTACCTGACCCGCAAGACCTCGATGCAGCGGGCTCGCGGCACAACCGGCGCCGTGTGAATCACACGGTTCCGGGCTTCGCCATCTCCAGCAGCCACTGCCGCACCAGTTCCGCGTTGGGAACCAGATCCTGAGTCTTTGACCACACCAGATAGAACCCCGATCCGGTGGTCCAGGACCACTCCTTGCGCGCCGCCAGCAGCCCCTGTTTGATCAGTGGCTCCGTCACATGCTGCCAGCCGAATGCAAAGCCTTCACCCGCAATCGCCGCCTGCAGCACCAGCGCATAATCGTTTAGGCGCATGCCCGCGGCGGGCGGGCGGCCGGTGACCCCAAAGTGCTCGAACCACTGCTGCCACCTGGGGCGCTCCCGGATCGGTTCCTCCAGATGGATCAGCCGCTCGTGCAGCAGGTTCGGCACCGTCGCCAGATTGACTGCCGAGGCCATCACCCGCGGGCTGGCCACCGGAAAGATCACCTCCGGTGCAATCAGCACCGAATGGCAGTCCGGCCAGTTGCCGTCGCCGCGGCGCACCGCCAGCGAAATGCCTTCGGTATTGATGTCCGGCTCCCGGTCGGAGCTTTGCAGCCGCAGGTCGATATCGGGGTGCGCCTCATGCAATTGGGCCAGTCTTGGCATCACCCAGTAGTATGCAAAAGCAGAGGAGCAGTTGAGCGTCACATGGTCATTGCGCCCGAACTGCCGCACGGCCTTGGCAGAGGACAGGATGTCCCCAAGCGCCTTGGAGACATCGGTGTATAGCCGCATTCCAGCCCCGGTCAGTTCCACCTTGCGGTGGCCGCGGCGGAATAAAATAACGCCCAAAGACGCTTCCATCTGCTTGATCGCCGCACTGACGGCAGGCTGCTGAACGTTCAGTTCTTCTGATGCACGGGTGAAAGAGCCGTGCCTGGCGGCGGCTTCAAACACGATCAGGTGGCGGGGGCTGGTGAGGAGTTTCCAGAGCTCTTGCATAACTGTGAATTATCCAAATCATCAGAATTTTCAACCGTCACAACGTCCACGCCGGGTCTTATTGTTCCGCAACGCCTGAAGATGGAGAGCCCCATGGCCCGACGCGCCCGCGCATCCCGCGACAGAAACACTGCCCCCGCCGGCGCTCCGGCTTCGCCCTGGATCCAGCGTTCGCTGCCGTTCTTTGACGTGCTGGACGAGGAAAAGCTGGTTCGGCTGGAGGCCCAGGTTGATTGGATTTTCGAGGAGATTGGCATTGCCTTCCGCGACGATCCGGAGGCGCTGCGCATCTGGAAAGAGGCCGGGGCAAAGATTGATGGTGACACGATCCGCGCCGATGCGCAGTGGATCCGCGCCCTGTGCGCCAAGGCGCCGCGCGAGTTCACCCAGCTGGCCCGCAACCCGGCGCGGTCGGTCACCATCGGCGGCAACAACCAGGTGTTCGCTCCTATCTACGGCGCGCCGTTTGTGCGCGACCTGGAAGGCGGACGGCGCTATGGCGACATGGAGAGCTTCGAGAAGCTGGTGAAGCTCACCTACATGCATCCGAACCTGCATCACGGCGGGTTCGTGATCTGCGAGCCCTGCGATGTGCCGGTCTCCAAGCGCCATTTCGACATGCTCTATGCCCATATGACACTGAGCGACAAACCGCATTTGGGCGCCATCACCGAGATGAGCCGGGCGCAGGACAGTGTCGACATGGCTGAGATCGTCTTTGGCAAGGACGTCATGGACAGCAACTGCGTCATCATGGGCAATGTGAACACCAATTCGCCGCTCTTGGTCGACAAGGTGGTGACCGAGGCGATCCGCACCTACTCCGCCCGCGGGCAGGGAATTATCGTTGTGCCGTTTATCCTTACAGGTGCGATGGGGCCGGTTTCCACCGCGGCATCAGTGGCACAGGCGATGGCGGAGGCGATGATGGTCTGCGCCTTTACCCAGATCGTCCGGCCCGGCGCGCCCTTTGTTCTGGGCAACTTCCTGTCGTCCATGTCGCTGAAGTCCGGCGCACCGACATTCGGGATGCCGGAGCCGGTGATTTCCAACTACGCCATCGGCCAGTTGGCCCGCCGGGCCGGGTTGCCCTTGCGCTGCGGAGGATCGCTGACCGCGTCCAAGATCGAGGATGCGCAGGCGGCTTATGAAAGCGCGGATTCGATGCATTCCACCATGCTGGCCGGCGCCAACTATGTGCTGCACTCGGCGGGCTGGCTGGAGGGCGGGCTGTGCACCGGGTTTGAGAAGCTGATCATGGATGCGGACCGGCTGGGCTCCTACCAGAAAGTGCTGAGCCAAGGGCTGGATACCAGCGACGAGGCCTTTGCCCGCGATGCCTATGGTGAGGTGGAGCCGGGTGGGCATTTCCTGGGCTCTGCCCACACCATGCGCAATTACCAGACCGCGTTTTATGAGCCGAAGCTGAGCGACAGCGAAAACGTCGAAAGCTGGGAGGAAGGCGGCTCCAAGGACATGCGCCAGCGCGCTTATGAACGCTGGAACCAGATGCTGAACGAGTATGTGGCGCCGCCGATGGATGAGGCGGTGAAGGAGGAACTGGCCGCCTATGTTGCCCGCCGCAAGGAGGAGATCCCGGATGCGTGGTACTGAGTTAACCGTTTCTTCACGCATAAGTTCAGCTGATGCAGGGAGGGGCGGTCTGACCCGGCACCGCCTGTGCACCCCCCGTACACCACTTGTGCACCCCCTGGGTGCCGTTTGCCGCAATTTCCGCCTTTTGCCCCAGATCTGAGGACAAACCCATGTCAGACAATTTTGCCCAATCGACGCTCAACATCCACAAGGAGGAGAGCACCGGAGACAAGAAGCTGCCGAGCCACGCCAAGGCGGTGATCATCGGCGGCGGTGTGGTTGGCTGCTCGATCCTGTTCCACCTGGCCAAGTTCGGTTGGAAGGATGTGGTTCTGCTGGAACGCGACGAGCTGACCTCCGGCTCCTCCTGGCACGCGGCGGGGCAGATCCATACCATCAGCTCGGACCCGAACATCTCGCGCCTGCAGAGCTATACCATCGACCTCTATAAGGAGATCGAGGAGACCTCTGGCCATTCGGTCGGCCTGCACATCACCGGCGGGTTCTATCTGGCGTCGAACAAGACCTGGTATGACTACCTGAAGCGGGAACGCTCCAAGGCGCGCTACATGGGGCTGAACCAGGAGTTCATCAGCCCCAAGGAAGTGGCCGAGCGCCACCCGCTGATCGATCCGAAACACTACCACGCGGCGCTGTGGGATGATCAGGACGGCGATCTGGACCCGTCGGGCGCGACCTACGCATTCGCCAAGTCGGCCAAGGTGCACGGGGCGCAGTATTTCACCCATACGCCCGTGACCGCGACCAACCAGCGCCCGGACGGCAGCTGGGATGTGACCACCCCGCGCGGTGTGATCAATGCCGAGCATATCGTGAACTGCGGCGGCCTGTGGGCGCGGGAAGTCGGCCACATGCAGGGCATCAACCTGCCGGTGCAGCCGATGGAGCACCACTATCTGATCACCGACAGGATCGACGCGGTCGCCAACCACCCGACCCGTCTGCCGGCCGGCATCGACTATGAGGCCAACATCTATTTCCGGCAGGAACGGCAGGGGATGCTGCTGGGCACCTATGAGCCGAAGGGCACCCCGTGGAAGGTGGGCGGCACGCCTTGGGATTTCGGGCATGAGCTGCTGCAGCCTGATCTGGACCGGATTGCCGACCGTTTGGAGATGTCGTTTGAGCGTATCCCGGCCATCGGCGAGGCGGGCATCAAGGACATGATCAACGGGCCCTTTACCTTCGGCCCCGACGGCAACCCGATGATCGGCCCGGTGCCGGGCATGAAGAACTACTGGTGCGCGGTGGGCGTGATGGCGGGCTTCTGCCAGGGCGGCGGCGTGGGCCTGACCATGGCGGAGTGGATGATCGACGGCGAGCCGTCCATCGACGTCTGGGCGATGGATGTGGCGCGCTTTGGCGAGTTTGCGACCCCCGACTGGGGCACTGTGAAGTCGACCGAGAACTATGAGCGCCGGTTTGTGATGACCTTTCCGAACGAGACCTTGCCGAAGGGGCGGATGCAGAAAACCACCGCGCTTTATGACCGGCTGGTCGCCAAGGGCGCGCGCATGGGCCAGGGCTTTGGCCTGGAGAACGCGCTGTGGTTTGCTGATGGTCCGGAGGACGCGCATGAAGAGCCGACCTTCGAGCGCAACCGTTCGCACGATTACGTGGCGCGCGAGGTCAAGGCGGTGCGCGAAGCCGTGGGCGGCATCGAAGTTGCCAACTTTGCCAAGCATGAGTTCAAGGGCGCGGGCGCGCGGGCCTATCTGGACTGGGTTCTGGCAGGTTATGTGCCGAAACCGGGGCGTCTGACGCTGACGCCGATGCTGACGCCCAAGGGCAAGCTGTACGGCGACCTGACCGTGGCCTGCCTGGGTGAGGATCACTTTATGCTGTTCGGCTCCGGCGCGATGCAGGAGGCGCACCGCCGCTGGTTCGAAAAGGACCTGCCCGCGGGTGTGACCTATCAGAACGTTTCCGACGACTGGCACGGGATTGCCCTGTCGGGCCCGAAATCGCGGGAGCTGCTGCAGCGGATCACCCGCGAGGATGTATCGGGCGAGGCGTTCAAGTTCCGCGACCTGCGCCAGACATTCGTGGGCGGCGTGCCGGTGATCCTGAATCGGATCAGCTTCTCGGGTGAGCTGGGATACGAGATCTACTGCAAGCCGCAGTACCTGCTGCGCCTGGCGGAGGCGATCGAGGAGGCGGGCGCCGATCTGGGCTACCGCTGGTACGGGGCACGGGCGCTGATGTCGATGCGGCTGGAAAAGGGCTGGGGTGTCTGGACGCTGGACTTCCGCCCCGATTTCGACGCGGCGGAAAGCGGCATGGATGTCTTCATCAACTGGAAGAAGGATTTCGTCGGCAAGGAAGCGGCGCTGCAGGCCCGCGAGGCCGGCCCGAGCCGCAAGCTGGTCACCATGACCATCGACGTGGACGGCATTGATGTCTCCAACGACGAGGCGATCCTGAAGGACGGCGAGGCCGTTGGCTACATCTCCTCCGGCGGCTATGCGCATCACGCACAGGCGTCGATGGCGATGGGCTATGTCTCGGCAGAGCACGCCGCGGCCGGCACCAGGCTTCAGGTCGAGATCCTGGGCGAGATGTATGATGCGGAAGTGCTGGGCGCGCCGATCTATGACGCCAACGGCGCCAACATGCGCGCCTGATCCAAGCCGGGGGAGCTGACATCATGACTAAACCCATGCGGACGCTCCCTGACGCGGTGCAGGCCGGACCGGCTTGCCGCTGCATCTTCCTGCTGCTGCCGACCTTCTCGCCGCTGGATCTGTCCAGTGCGGTGGCAGCGCTGGAGGCTGCGAACAAACACGATGGGACCGCGCGCTATGACTGGCGCGTGGTCAGCGAGGACGGGCTGGCGGTTACCGCCCCCAACGGGCTGAGCGTGGCGGTGGACGGCGGCCTGCCGGAGCTGCCCCGCGGCAGCATGATCTTTGTCTGCGGCGGCTGCGGCCCGGAGCCGGGGATCTCGCTAAAGGTGCTGGGGTGGCTGCGCAAGGCGCAGCGCTCCGGGCTGGTGGTGGCCGCGCTGGGCGGCGGCATCATGGCGCTGGCTAGGGCGGGCCTCTTGTCCGGGCGCCGGGCCTCGGCCCATTGGGCGCAGCGCGCCACGCTGGCTGAGATGCACCCGGATGTGGAGGTGAAAAGCTCGCTTTTCACTATGGACGGGACGCTGATCACCTGCGCCGGCGGCACCGCCACGGTGGACATGATGCTGAACCTGATATCGGACCAGCACGGCGGGGATGTGGCGACAGCGGCGGCGGATCTGATGGTCTGCTCTACGGCGCGCAAGGGCAGCCAGGACCAGACAGTGTCCGAGTTCGGGCGCACCGGTGTGCGGCACGAAAAACTGGCTGCGGCGCTCAGCCTGATGCGGAGCAATCTGGAGGAGCCGCTGACGCCGGGCCGCATCGCCGATCTGGTCGGCCTGTCGGTGCGGCAGCTGGAGCGGCTGTTCTCGAAATACCTGCAGACTACCCCCAAGGTCTATTACACCCGGTTGCGGCTGGACTATGCCCGCAGCCTGCTCTTGCAGACCAACATGCGCATCATCGATGTGGCGCTGGCGGCGGGCTTCAACAGCCAAACCCATTTCGCCAAGGTCTACCGCCGCTATTTCGGCAAGTCCCCGCATCAGGAGCGGCCGTTCTGAAAGGGGAGCCGCCCTTGCGCCTTTCGGGTGCGTGAGGGGCGCGTTGAGGCGCATCAAGCTACAGAACTAACCGCAACACAAACGGCGTCTGCATCAGCGCAAGCTGTGCTGCCGTTCAACCTGTCATCTCGGGAAGGGTGGTAGCGGAGGAGGGACTTGAACCCCCGACACGCGGATTATGATTCCGCTGCTCTAACCAACTGAGCTACTCCGCCGCTCTGGTGGGGGCGATTTACGGAATGCCGCCAGCCGGGTCAAGCGGAAAAGCGGAAGAATCGCCGTTTCTGTTGAAATTTTTCTGAACCCCTTAGGGAGTGAAGTAAAATCAATGACTTGCAGGGTGGCTCTGGTTGGGGCAGCCGGGCAGAGCCCGCCTCGCCGGTGCGGGTGCGCGGGCTCCGGCAGCGCCTAGTCCGGCAGGGTATCAAGGGCCGCCAGGCCGGGGCGCGGCAGCTGGTCCAGCAGGGCAAACACCAGTGCGCGGCAGGTCTCGCCGGACCAGTCGCCGGGGTGGAAGCCAGGCGGCAGATCCGGGTGGCGCAGCACCACGCGGCGCCAGCGGTGCACGATCAGGGTTCGCAGTGTCCCCGTTTGTGCGGCTGTCAGGCCCGCGGGCGGGGCGGAAATCTGTTCCAGATCCTTCTGCAAAGCCGCGCAGGCCTCGCGCAGGTGGTCCGGGAACAGCCGCGCCTTCAGCCAGTCCGGCACCGCAATTGAGCTGACTTCCGCTGCCATCAGGTCGTCCAGGCTGCGGGGCACCGGCCCGTGGCCAAGGGCGGTGGTGCGGTTCACCGCAACGTAGCTTGGCAGCAGCAGAACCTCGTCCAGGGTCGCCTGGCCGGCGCCGTCTTCGGCAATCAGCAGGTGCCAGTTGCTTGGGGCTGCGGGGCAGCGCCCGTAGATTCGCGGCGTGACAGCGGCGGACTGGCTACGGCCGTATTCGGTCAGGTAATGCACCGAGGCGCGGCCCGCGCGGGTGCTTTCGATCCAGCCGTCCTTGCGCAGCCGGTGCAGCGCCACACGGATTGCTTCTGGCTTGATTCCCATCGGGGTGATGATGCGGGTCAGGGCGCTGCCGCTGATCCGGGCGCCCTTGTCCTGGGCCAGATCGCCGAACAGGGAAACGATCACTGACCAGACCCGCTGGTTCTGCGGGTCGTTCAGCTGCTGGACAGTGGCGTCAAACCAGAGGTTATGCTGTTCGTTCATAGGGATAAACATAGTTCGCCCGGACCGGTAAAGCCAGTCCGGGCGCGGCGCAGCGGAGCCGCTGCCACCAATTTTGCGCAGCCTCAGAAGGCGTTCATTGTCAGCAGTTCATATTCTGCTGCGACCTCGCCGTCCTGGTTGGTCAGGGTGACATGCCAGCGGACCTCCCCGTATTCCTCATTGCGGGGAGTCTTCTTCTTGACCGTCAGGCGGACCTTGATGCTTTCGCCTGCGGAAATGGGCTTCATGAAGCGCAGATTGTCGAGGCCGGTGTTGGCCAGAACCGGGCCTTCGTCCGGCTGCACGAACATGCCCGCGGCAAAGGACAGGAGCAGGTAGCCATGGGCGACGCGGCCCGGGAAGAACGGGTTCCGTTTGGCGGCTTCGTCGTCCATGTGGGCATAGAAGGTGTCGCCGGTGAAATGGGCAAAGGTCTCGATGTCCTCCAACGTGACGGTGCGCGGGGCGGTGTGCAGGGTCTCGCCGATCGCCAGGTCGCCGAATTTGCGGGTGAAGGGGTGTGCGGGGCCTTCGATCTCGGTTCCACCCGCGACCCATTTGTCGCCGATTGCCGACAGGATGTCGGGCGAGCCCTGGATGGCGGTGCGCTGCATGTAGTGTTTGACGCCGCGCACGCCGCCCATCTCCTCGCCGCCGCCGGCGCGGCCCGGACCGCCATGCACCATGTGGGGCAGGGGGGAGCCGTGGCCGGTCGATTCTTTCATCGAGTCGCGGTTGTTGAAGTAGAGGCGGCCGTGATAGGCGCCAGCGCCGATGGCGACCTCGCGGGCTACAGCCGGATCGTGGGTGATGACAGAGGCCACCAGCGAGCCCTGGCCGCGGTTGGCCAGATCGATCGCGTGGTCCAGATCGCGGTAGCCCATGATGGTGGAGACGGGGCCGAAGGCCTCGGTGTCGTGCACGCGCTGTGCCTTGTCCGGGTCGGCGCAGTGGAACAGCATCGGCGGCACAAAGGCGCCTTTTTCTGCGTCGGCGCCATCAACGGAGAAGCTGTCCGGGTTGCCGAAGACGCGCTCGGCCTCTTGGCCGATGATTGCTGCCTTCTCCAGCACGTCGCGTTTCTGGCTGCCCGAGACCAGCGCGCCCATGCGGGTGGTTTCCAGGCGGGGGTCGCCGATCCGGGTTTTTGCCAGCCGGGCAGAGAGCGCCTCGATCACCGCGTCCACCTGCGCTTGCGGTGCAATGATGCGGCGGATGGCGGTGCATTTCTGACCCGCCTTGGTGGTCATCTCGCGGCTGACTTCTTTGACGAAGAGGTCGAACTCCGGCGTGCCGGGCTGCGCGTCAGGGCCCAGGATCGAGGCGTTGAGGCTGTCCTGTTCGGCCACGAAGCGAACCGAATTTTCCAGGATCACCGGGTTGGCGCGCAGTTTCAGCGCGGTGCTGGCGGAGCCGGTGAAGCTAACCACGTCCTGCATGGTCAGATGGTCCAGCATGTCGCCGAGGCCGCCGGAGACCAGCTGCAGCGCGCCCTCGGGCAGGATGCCGCTGTCGAGCATCAGTTTTACCGCCAGCTCCGTCACGTAGCAGCTGTTGGTGGCCGGTTTCACGATGGCGGGGACACCAGCGAGCAGGGTGGGGGCCAGTTTTTCCAGCATGCCCCAGACCGGGAAGTTGAAGGCGTTGATATGCACTGCGACGCCGCGCAGCGGGGTGCAGATGTGCTGGCCCAGGAAGGTGCCGTTGCGGCTGAGCTGCTCCACGTCGCCGTCGAGGTAGACATGGGCGTCCGGCATCTCGCGGCGGCCCTTGGAGGCGAAGACGAACATGGTGCCAATGCCGCCGTCGATGTCGATCATGTGGTCGGACTGGGTAGCGCCGGTGTTGAACGACAGATCATAGAGCGCCTGCTTGTGCTGGTTCAGGTGGCCTGCCAGCGCCTTCAGCATCCGGGCGCGGTCGTGGAAGGTCAGCTTGCGCAGGTTGGCGCCGCCCACCGTGCGGGCGTAGTCGAGCATTGCTTGCACGTCGAGCGCGTCGTTGCCGGCGCTGGCGATCACCTCGCCGGTGATGGCGCTGGCGATGTTGCGGGCGCCTGCGCCCGGTGCGACCCATTGACCCGCTGCAAAGCTGGAAATCTCTAGAAGGCTCATCATGTCGTCCTTTTCATCAGGCCGGCGCGGGGCCGGCTGGCTGGAATCCGATGCTGAGATATATTGACCGTCCGGTCGGTTTATGCAAGAAGTTTGTCAAATGCGCCGCTGACAGGGTGAGGGAGCGATGAGCGATACGATTCTGGTTGAGGACCACGGGACCTGGGTGGAGATCACCCTGAACCGCCCGGACCGGCTGAACAGTTTCAACGAGGACATGCACAACGCCTTGCGCGCCGCGCTGGAAGGCGCACGCGACGGCGGCGCCCGCGCGGTGCTGCTGACCGGCGCCGGGCGCGGCTTTTGCGCCGGCCAGGATCTGGGCGACCGCGACCCGCGCAAGATGGACGGGCCGCCGGACCTGAGCCAGACCGTGCGCACCTTCTATGCGCCGCTGGTGCGGCTGATCCGTGAATTGAACTTCCCGGTGATCTGCGCGGTGAACGGCGTGGCGGCCGGGGCGGGCGCCAATCTGGCGCTGGCCTGCGACATGGTGCTGGCGGCGGAAAGCGCCAAGTTCATCCAGTCGTTTTCCAAGGTTGGCCTGATCCCGGACACCGGCGGCAGCTGGCATCTGCCGCGGCTGCTGGGCGAGGCCCGCGCGAAAGGGCTGGCGCTGACCGCTGAGCCGCTGCCTGCGAAGAAGGCCGAGGACTGGGGCCTGATCTGGAAGGCGCTGCCGGATGACGCGCTGATGGCAGAGGCCCGCGCGATGGCAGAGAAATTCGCCAACGGCCCGACGCTGGGTCTGGGGCTGACCAAACAGTGCATCCAGGCCGCGGCGGTCAACACGCTGTCCGACCAGCTGGAGATCGAGGCGGACGCGATGAAGACCTGCGGCGAAAGCGCGGATTACGCCGAGGGCGTGGCCAGCTTCCTGGAAAAGCGCGCGCCCGCATTCAAGGGCAAATGACCATGACCCCGAAAGAACGCGCCCAGAAATCCGCCGCCGCTATGTGGGCGGACGACCACGCGTCCAAATGGGCGGGGATGGAGATCACCCATGTGGACGAGGGCGAGGCCACGCTGGAGCTGACCATTGCCCAGCACCACTGCAACGGCCACGGCATCTGCCACGGCGGCGTGACCTTCATGCTGGCCGACAGCGCCTTTGCCTTTGCCTGCAACAGCCGCAACCAGTCGACAGTAGCGCAGCACAACGTGATCAGCTTCACCGCGCCGGGACGGCTGGGCGACAAGCTGATTGCCACGGCCCGCGAGATTTCCCTGACCGGGCGCAGCGGCATTTACGACGTGACAGTGACCAACCAGGACGGCCAGCAGATCGCCGAGTTCCGGGGCTTCTCCCGGGCGGTCAAAGGCCAGTTGTTTGACGAATAAGGTGTGGAGGACGCCATGGAAGACCTGAGCCCCAAGAAGGGTGAACTGGACCCGATCGAGATCGCCTCGATCGACGAAATCCGCAGCTTACAGCTGGAGCGGCTGAAGTGGTCGGTGCGCCACGCCTATGACAACGTGCCGATGTACAAGCAGCGGTTCGACGAGGCCGGCGTGCATCCGGACGACCTGCAGGAGCTGAAGGACCTGGCCAAGTTCCCCTTCACCTACAAGAACGACCTGCGGGACAATTATCCGTTCGGCCTGTTTGCTGTGCCGCGCAGTGAAATCATCCGCCTGCATGCGTCCTCCGGCACCACCGGCAAGCCGACGGTTGTGGGCTATACCGCCAATGACATTTCGAACTGGGCGGATCTGGTGGCGCGGTCCCTGCGTGCCTCGGGCCTGCGCAAGGGCGACATGGTGCATAACGCCTACGGCTACGGCCTGTTCACCGGCGGCCTTGGCGCGCATTACGGGATCGAGCGCCTGGGCGCGACCGTGGTGCCGATGTCAGGCGGCCAGACCGAGAAGCAGGTTGGCTTGATCACCGACTTCAAACCTGACGGCATCATGGTGACGCCCTCCTACATGCTCAACATCCTGGAGCAGTACCACAAGGTCGGCATGGACCCGCGTGAGTGCTCGCTGAAGGTAGGTGTCTTTGGCGCTGAGCCCTGGACCGATGCGATGCGCAAAGAGGTCGAGGAGGCCTTTGACATGCATGCGGTCGATATCTACGGCCTCAGCGAGATCATGGGGCCGGGCGTGGCCAATGAATGCGTCGAGACCAAGGACGGCCCGGTGATCTGGGAGGACCACTTCCTGCCGGAGATCATCGACCCGCAGACCGGCGAAGTGCTGCCGGATGGCGAGCTGGGCGAGCTGGTGTTCACCACGCTGACCAAGGAAGGCCTGCCGATGATCCGCTACCGCACCCGCGATCTGACCCGCCTGCTGCCGGGCACCGCACGCTCGATGCGGCGGATGGAGAAGATCACCGGCCGCAGCGACGACATGATCATCCTGCGCGGCGTCAACGTGTTCCCCAGCCAGGTGGAGGAGCAGCTGCTGGCGACCGGCGGCCTCGCGCCCTACTACCAGATCGAGCTCTACAAATCCGGCCGCATGGACGCGATGCGGGTGTTTGTGGAGGCCAATCCGGATGCCACCGACGAGCTGAGCAAGACCGCCGCGGCGCGGATGCTGACCAAGCGGATCAAGGATATGGTTGGCGTTTCGACCGAGATCATTGTAGGCGACCCGGGGTCCGTCGAGCGCAGCCAGGGCAAGGCCAAGCGCGTCGTCGACAACCGCAGCAAGTCCTGACCCGGGAGAGTGAGCCTTGGCCCGTACGATCGCAAAAGACCACGATGAGAAACGCGCGCAGATCCTGAAATCGGCAGCCAAGGTGTTTGCCGACTCCGGCTACGACCGTGCGTCGATGACCCAGCTGGCGCGGGAGTGCGGGATCTCCAAGGCAAATATCTACCACTACTACGACAGCAAGGATGCCGTGCTCTACGGCCTCCTTGATACCTACCTGAGCGAGCTGCGCGACCGGGTCTGCGGAGTGGACCTGGAGGGCCTTGGCACGGAGGACCGGCTGCGCCGCATCGTGTCCGAGATCATGCTGGCCTATCAGGGCGCGGATCATGAGCATCAGGTGCAGCTGGGCGCGATGGGGGCGCTGCCGGAGGAGCAGCAGAAGCATCTGCGCGGCTACCAGCGCGAGATGGTCCAGTTCATGAGCGATGCGCTGAAGGACGTGGCGCCGGAGATTTTCAACGGTGACGCAGCCAAGCTGCGCGGCGCCACGATGTCGGTCTTTGGCATGCTGAACTGGTATTACATGTGGAACTCCGGCGCCGGCTCAAAGGCGCGCGAGGATTACGCCGGGCTGGTGGCGGACCTGACGCTGAGCGGGGTCAAGGGGCTCTGACAGCGGCGCGGTTTTGCGTATCCGCCTTTCCGGGCTATCCTGCCTTGGGATCGGAGGATGCCATGCGGAAACCTGAGAGCTTCGAAAACTTCTATTACAGGAAGGTTGGACTGGGCGAGGCTTGCGGCTGTGCCGAGCGGGCCATTGACATGTATGAGTTCGACCGCACGGCGGGCAAGCCGAAGGCGGCGGCCGGCCGGAGGCGGTTTTCCTGGAAGCGGTTTGCGTTGAAGTACGGTCTTCTGTCACGCAAGAGGACTCCGGCAGAGTAACAGCGAAACACCCGGCGGAATGTCCCGCCGGGTGCTGTTTCTTCTCAGATCTGGCCGGTTTCAGGCCGGTCAGCCCGGGTTGCCCAGCAGCTGGGTGATGCGGCGCACCGCGACGCGGCGGTTGGCGCGTTCGGCTGCCAGGGTGCTGACGGCCAGGTCGCTTTCGCCATAGCCCTGCACCACCATGTTTTCCGGCGCCACGCCGAAATACTCCGTCAGCGCCAGCGCCACGGTTTCGGCGCGCCGGTCCGACAGGGCCAGATTGTAGGTCGCGGCACCCACGGCATCGGTATGGCCTTCGATCAGGAACACTTCGCCCGGGTTGCGGTCGATCAGGTCGCGCAGCGCGTTGCCGAGGGTTGCCAGTTCTTCTGCCTCTTGCGGGCGGATCACCGAAGAGCCGGTGTCGAAATTGACCGAATCCACGTTGATCACCGGGGTCAGGCGGCGCACCGCGTCGATGTTGCGGATCTGCGCCAGCGAGAAGCGGCGGTCCACGGTCTTGGCTTCCTGTGCGGCCAGCGCCGCGGCCAGGTCCTCAGCCGAGACCGCGCCGGTGCTGGAAAAGGCGCGGCGGTTGTCCTGCCCCTGCGGCAGCTCGTTGACCACTACACGCTCGGCCTTTTGAGTGTCGTCGAACAGCACCACGCTGCGGCCGTCCGGCATCAGTTTGGTGCGGCGCAGCACCCGGCCCTCGGCGGAGCGGATGGTTTCCACCTCAACGCCGTTCTCGCGCACCACCACGGTGCGGGTAGAGCCGTCCTGGAACCGGTAGGTGGTCACGTTGGAGCCCGGCTGGCGCAGCAGCGCATCATCGTCCTTCAGGACGCGGTACTGGCCGTCCTGCTCGACGATGGCGCGGTCGCCGGAGTTGGAAACCACCTTGCCGCCGTTGTTGAGCAGTGTTCCGATCGCCAGGGCGCCAAGGCCAAGCAGGGCGTTGCGCTGGCGGGTGGACAGGCCGCTGTCATCCTCTTCGCTGGCGGAATCGGACTGCTGGCCGGACGCCTGAGATTCAGCCTGGGCGTTTGCGCCGGCCGCGGTTTCGAATTCCTCGTCGGAGCTGCGTGCGGTCTCTTCGGTGACCACTTCCTCGGTCACTTCCGCTTCGCCCTCAGCAACCCCGCTGTCCGCGGCCGCTGCAGCAGCTGCTGCGGATTCGCTGCTTTCCTCGGCCAGGGCATCAGCCTGGGCCTGGCTGTCCTGTTCGACCAGCTCGGGATTGTCGGTTTCTTCGCCGGCCGCGCCTTGTGACTGGGCGAGGTCCGCTGCGATTTCCTCGGCGCTGGTGCCACCGGCCGCTGCAGTGCCGTTTTCAGCCTGCTGACCGGCTTGCGGGTCTGCCTGAGCCTCAGACTGCGCTTCCGCCGCAGCCTGTGCCTCGGCCTCTGCTTGCGCTTCTGCTGCTGCCTGAGCCTCGGCCTGTGCTGCTGCTGCAGCTTGGGCTTCAGCCTCAGCTTGCGCTTGTTGCTCAGCTGCGGCCTGAGCTTCAGTTTCTTCTTGGGCCAGGGCCTCAGCCAGTGCCTGCGCTTCGGCTGCAGAAGTTTGTTCCTGAACTTCCTGCTGCCCGGTTTGCGGGTCTGCCAGCGCCCCGGCCTGTGCTTCCGCTGCCTGATCGACGGCAACTGCGGTTTCTGCTTCGGCTTCCCTAGCACCAATGCCTGCCAGAACCCTGGCGGACTGGAAGTCTGCGGGCAGGGCGGCGTCAAATGCGCCTTCGCCATAGGCCTGGCAGAACTTGGCAACCTTGCCGGTCTTCTCCTCGATCTCCTGGCCGGCCTCCAGCTTCTTCTGCCGCCGCTCGGCGCGCTTTCGGCAGCGCTCCACTAGATCGCCGATTTCAGCCGCGGACATCTGCGCGAGGTCAATCTGCTTGCCACCCTGGTTCTGCGACAGGGCGGGCAGCGGGGCCGCCAGCGAGATCATCACTGCCAGCGCCGTGGATGATTTGAAAATTCCCGGTTTCATTTCGGTTCCTTTCTTGTTCCGGCACGTGGCCGCACAAGGATAACGGATAAACACCGGGTTAGTTGCGCATCGCGCGGCAAAAAGAAAAGCCGCCCCGGGCTGGGGCGGCTTGGGTCAGGCTGATTTCCGCTGGCCGGGCCAGGGCGCTAGGCGTCAGAGCGCCGGCGGCGGCACCATGCCGATGATGTCGTAGGTCTGGCGCAGGATCGGCGCGGTGATCGCGCGGGCGCGCTCGGCGCCGCGGGCCAGGATCTTGTCGATCTCGTCCTGCTGCTGCATCAGCCGCGCCATCTCGGTGGAGATCGGCGCCAGCT
Source organism: Leisingera sp. McT4-56 (assembly GCF_020514995.1). Classification (NCBI taxonomy): domain Bacteria; kingdom Pseudomonadati; phylum Pseudomonadota; class Alphaproteobacteria; order Rhodobacterales; family Roseobacteraceae; genus Leisingera; species Leisingera sp. McT4-56. The sequence goes on from NZ_JAJALF010000007.1 coordinate 81,436, forward strand.
TGGAGACCGCCAGATCCGCCAGCATCGGCTTGAACTCTGAGAACTGGCGGCCGCCGACGTCGGCCAGCACCTGCTCCACGGTCTGCTCGTTCAGGGCCGCGTAGATATTGATCAGGTTGCGCGCTTCCGGGCGGTCCTCCAGGCCGTCCGCCTCGGAGGGCAGCGCCTCGGGGTCGGTCTTGGCCTTGCGGATTTTCTTGGCGATGGCGTCGGCGTCATCGGTCAGGTTGATGCGGCTGGCATCCGAGGGGTCCGATTTCGACATTTTCTTGGAGCCGTCGCGCAGGGACATCACCCGGGTGGCCGCGCCTTCGATCACCGGCTCGGTCTCCGGGAAGAAGTCCACGCCATAGTCGTGGTTGAACTTGATCGCGATGTCGCGGGTCAGCTCCAGATGCTGCTTCTGGTCCTCGCCCACCGGCACATGGGTGGCGTGGTAGACGAGAATGTCGGCCGCCATCAGCGCCGGGTAGGCAAACAGGCCCAGCGAAGCGTTCTGCTGGTTCTTGCCCGCCTTGTCCTTCCACTGGGTCATCCGCTGCATCCAGCCCATGCGGGCGACGCAGTTGAACACCCAGGCCAGCTGCGCGTGTTCCGGCACCTGGGACTGGTTGATCAGGATGGATTTCTCCGGGTCGATGCCGGCGGCAATGAAGCCGGCGCAGAGCTCGCGGGTGGATTTCTTCAGATCCGCGGGGTCCTGCCAGACGGTGATCGCATGCAGGTCGACCATGCAGTAGATGGTCTCGATATCCTTGGCCTGCCAGTCCACGAAGCGCTTCAGCGCACCGAGGTAATTCCCCAAGTGCAGGTTGCCCGAAGGCTGGATCCCCGAAAACACGCGCGGGGTGAAGCTGGTTTCGCTCATCGCGGAAACTCCCGTCTGGAATTATGCACCATCGTCGCTTACCCATGGGGCCAGGATAGGTCAACAGGCGCGGGGGATTCCGTGCCGCAAGGAGTCCGGATGAGCACCCAGCCCCATAATGCCCCCATCAACCCGCTGCCCGCCGCCGTGGTGGCGCTGGTGCTGGTCATCATCGGCATCGAGGCGGTGTTCTCGCTGGGCGCGCGCGGCATCCTGGGCGGTCCGGAGGCGATCGGCTGGCGGCTGGAAGCGGTGCAATCCTATGCGTTTTCCAGCGATATTTTCTGGTGGATGCAGGAAAGCGGGCGCTGGCTGCCGGAGCATCTGATCCGGTTTGTCAGTTATATCTTCGTGCATGGCGCCTTTACCCACGCGCTGTTTGTCTGCGTGTTTGTGCTGGCGATGGGCAAGATGGTGGGCGAGGTGATGGGAGACCTGGCAATGGTCCTCATCTTCCTGCTGTCCGGGGCCGGCGGGGCGCTGGGCTATGCGCTGCTGGTCAATTCGCCGGTGCCGCTGGTGGGCGGCTTTCCGGCCGTATACGGGCTGATCGGCGCGTTCACCTTCCTGCTGTGGCGCTCGCTGGCCTCTGTCGGGGCGCAGCAAGGACGGGCGTTCACGCTGATTGCCTTCCTGATGGGGGCGCAGCTGCTGTTCGGGCTGCTGTTTGGCGGCCAGAAGGACTGGGTGGCGGATCTGACGGGCTTTGCCACCGGGTTCGGCCTGTCGTTTTTCCTGGCGCCGGGCGGCTGGGCACGGATCAGGAACCGTATCCGCCACGATTGAGGCAAGGATCTCCCGCCCGCTGTTCAGGCCCCTGGCGGGGCATGTCCAGCCGTTGGGCCAGGCAGCGCGCGTTGCGCGCTGCGGAGGATTTGCCGAGAGGCGCTTCAGGGGCAGGTCTGCCCTGAAGGCGCCTTACTCAGTGTATTTCCGGCCAATCCCGTCTCAAGGGTGAACCGCGCGTGCCGCGCGGCGGCTATGCCGCCATTGACCCGGGATTTGCCGGGAGGTTTCAGCCCTGCTTCTTCAGCGGGCAGGTGCTGAGGCCAAGGATCTGATAGAGCGGGCAGTAGCCGATCAGGCCGGTCAGCAGCGGCACCAGGCCGATCAGCCCCCACAGGGTTTGCGGGCCGGTGAAGACCAGCGACAGCAGGATCAGGCCGAGGATGATGCGCAGGGCGCGGTCGAGAGTGCCTTCGTTGCGGGGCATTGTTCTGTCCTTTCGAACTCACTTGCGGAATTGCGAGTTCTTTCTAGGCCAGGCGCGGGGCGCTGTCGGTGACAGTGTCACCAAAGCTCAAGCTTAATCTTCCGCAATCTGCTCCAGCCCGCGGCGGTCAAGGATGCGCAGCTGGCCGCGGCCGGTTTCCACCAGCCCCATCCGGGCGAATTCCCGCAGCCGCCGGGTGACAAAGGCGCGGCCGGAAGCGGTTTCGGCGGCCAGCGCGTCATGGGTGATGCGGAGGCTGCCGCCTTCCCCTGCAAGCCGCAGCAGCACCCGGGCAAGGCGGGCATCAAAGCCGGTGAGGGCGACATCCTCCACCAGCTGTTCGTAATCGGCAAAGCGGCGGGCAACGGCGGTCAGCACTTCGCTGCGGAATGCGCCGTCCTCCGACATCGACTGGCGGAAGGCGGGATGCGGGATGATCTCGCCCTCCAGCGCGGTTTCTGCCACGCCCTCGGCCGCATAGCTGCGCCCGTCCGTCAGGCAGGCAAAGGTCTGCAGGCAGACGTCGCCGGGGCTGACGCGGTACAGCACGACTTCGCGGCCGTTGGCGGCGGTCAGGGTGACCTTGATGCTGCCGGAGGTGAGCCGGACAAAGCCGGGGCACTCCTGCCCGGGGCGGAACAGCACGGTGCCGGCGGGGCAGGAAAGGCGGCTCATGCCTGTTTCCGGCGGCTGAGGGCGCTGCGGAACTCCGACAGGCGGAAGGCGCCGAGGGCCTGACCGGCCGTGAAGTAGACCGTGCCGCCCAGCACCACCAGGCCAAGCAGCGACAGGTAGCGCCAGTAGTCCAGCGTGAACAGCCAGCCCGCGGCGGCGGCCACCGTGTAGAGCACCGCCCCCATGACGGCGGAGGCCGCCAGGATGCGCCAGGCGCGGCGGCGGAAGCGGGCGTCGAACCGGGCCCCCTCCCCCATGCCGCGGGCGCCGAGGGCCAGCAGCGCCACCATTGCCCAGCCTGCGGCAGAGGCGGCAATGGCGGGGGCGATCCAGCCCAGCGCCGGTTTCAGGCCAAAGGCCAGGCCTGCGTTCACCACCATGGCCACCAGCGCATAGCGGAACGGGGTCCTGGTGTCCTCGCGCGCAAAATACAGGGGCTGCAGCACCTTTTGCAGCATGAAGGCAGGCAGCCCTGCGCCGTAGATGGCAACGGCAATGGCGATGGCGGCCACATCCTCCGGGCCGGTGGCACCGCGTTCATAGAGAACCGAGACCAGCGGCACCGGAACCGTCATGAAGGCCACGGCCGAGGGCACCGCCAGCAGCAGCGAAAACTCCCCCGCGCGCGACAGGGCGTCCTGGGAGCCGGTGCTGTCGCCTGCGCGCAGGCGGCGGGACAGCGCGGGCAGCAGCACGATGCCGACGGCAATACCCACCACGCCCAGCGGCAGCTGGTAGAGGCGGTCGGCAATGAACAGCCAGCTGGCCGCCTTTTCGATGTCGGATGCCACATACTGGCCGACAACAAGGTTGATCTGGGTGACCCCCATGGCCAGGGCGGCGGGCACCGCCACCCGCACCAGATCGCGCATCTCGGCATTCCAGCGCGGCAGGCCGGGGCGAAGGACAAAGCCTGCGCGGGCCGCCGCGGCCCAGACCAGCGCCAGCTGGGCCACGCCGGCCACCGGAATGGTCCAGACCAGCCAGACGATCACGTCACCGCCCAGCACTGCGCCGGCCGTCATGGCCGCGCAGGTGAAGATGTTGAGCAGCACCGGCGCCGCCGCGGCGGCGGCAAACCGCCCGGTGGCGTTCAGCACCCCGGAGAAGAGGGCTGCCAGCGACATGAACAGGATGTAGGGAAAGACGATGTGGCCGTACCCCACAGCCATGTCGAAGCGCGCATCGCCGACGAATCCGCCCGCCGTCAGCCAGACCAGCCCGGGCATGAACACCATGGCCAGCCCGACCAGCGCCAGCACTGCCGCCGCCAGCAGGTTGAAGGCCTGCTGGGCATAGTGTGCGGGGTCCTCGCCTGCCTCATAGCGTTTGGAGAAGGCCGGGACGAAGGCTGCGTTGAAGGCGCCTTCGGCAAAGAAGCGGCGGAACATGTTGGGCAGGCGGAAGGCCACGATGAAGGCGTCCAGAACCGGTCCGGGCCCGATGAAGGCGGCAATCAGGATCTCGCGGGCAAAGCCCAGAAGGCGGCTGGCCAGCGTCCAGAACCCGACGGTCAGGAAGCCCGACAGCAATTTGATCGGTTTCATGTATCCGCCCGTTTTGCGCCTTCGGCAATGGCTGCGCGCAGCTTCTTCTCCAGCGTCCGCTGCTTGGACTCCGAGTAGTATTTCAAACCGAACATGTCCTTGACATAGAAGGCATCCACCACCTGCTCGCCATAGGTCGCGATCACCGCATTGGCAATATAGACATTGGCAGCCGCCAGGGTGCGGGCCAGATCGTACAGCAAGCCGGGCCGGTCGCGGGTATCGACCTCGATGATGGTGTAGATCTCCGAACCCTCGTTATCGAAGGTGATATGGGTCGGCACCTTGAAGGCGCGTTCCCGCTTCTTGATCTTGTCGCGGGATTTCAGAGCGTCGCGGGTGATGACCTCGCCCTTGAGGGTCTTTTCGATCATCTGCTTGAGCCGGTGCAGGCGGATCGGATCGAAGGGGTGGCCTTCGCTGTCCTGAATCCAGAAGGCATCGGTCACATAGCCGTCCTTGGTGGTGTAGGAACGCGCGTCCACCACATTGGCGCCGACCAGAGCCAGGGCGCCCACGATGCGGGCAAAGATGCCCGGGTGGTCCTCCATCACGAAACAGGCGCGGGTCGCGTCGCGGTCCACATCCGGATAGAGCCGGATCATCACCTCGCCAGGATCCCCCTTGGCGGTGAAGTCGCGCAGCATTTCGGCAAAGTCCACATGCGCGGTCACATGCAGCCCGTGCCAGTAGGGCGGGTAGTGGCGGGCGGTCTCGGTCTTGAGGTCGGCCTTGGACCAGTCCGGCAGCGCCTCGCGCAGGGCCTTCTTGGCCGACGCGCCGCGGTGTTCGCGGTTCAGCGCCTCCATGCCGCCCTCCAGCGCAGCGCGGGTCTGGGCGTAGAGCGCCCGCAGCAGCGCGGCCTTCCAGTTGTTCCAGGTGTCCGGGCCGACGCCGCGGATATCGCAGACGGTCAGCAGCAGCAGAAGGTCCAGCCGTTTGACAGTCTGCACAGCCTTGGCGAAGTCGCGCACCGTGCGCGGGTCGGCGATGTCGCGCTTCTGCGCCATGTCCGACATCAGCAGGTGATAGCGCACCAGCCATTCCACGGTTTCGCATTCCGAAGGCTTCAGCCCCAGCCTGGGCGCCACCTTGCGGGCGATCTGGGCGCCCAGGATCGAATGGTCCTGCTCGCGGCCCTTGCCGATGTCATGCAGCAGCATCGCCACCATCAGCACCTTGCGGTTCAAGCCCTTGCGCAGGATTTCAGAGGAGAGCGGCAGTTCGTCCTCCAGCTCGCCGCGCTCGATGGCGGCATAATTGGCGATGACCTGAATGGTGTGCTCATCCACCGTGTAGGAATGATACATGTTGAACTGCATCATCGCCACGATGGGTTCGAACTCCGGCAGGAAGGCCGACAGCACACCGAGTTCGTTCATCCGCCGCAGGGCGCGTTCGGAATTGCCGTGTTTCAGCAGAAGGTCGAGGAAAAGCTTCCGCGCCTCCTTGTCGTTGCGCATGTCCTCGTCGATCAGGTGCAGGTTGGCCGTCACCAGCCGCATCGCGTCCGGGTGGATCAGCATGCCGGTGCGCAGCGCTTCCTCGAACAGCCGCAGCAGGTTGACCCGGTCTTCCAGGAAGGCCTTGGGGTCGACCACATCCAGCCGGTTGTGCACCACTTTGTAGCCGGGCTTGATCCGCGGGCGGCGGCGGAAGATCCGCTCTAGGAGCGGCGCGTTCTTCTGCTGGCTGGCCTCCAGCTTGGTCAGGAAGATGCGGGTGAGGTCGCCGACCCGGGTGGCGTGGCGGAAATACTCCTGCATGAACACTTCCACGCCGCGGCGGCCGGCCTTGTCCTCGTAGCCCATGCGGCTGGCCACCTCGACCTGCAGGTCGAAAGTCAGCTGCTCGGTGGCGCGCCCGGTTGCCAGATGCAGATGCGCGCGCACCGCCCACAGGAACGTGGCGGCCTTGGCAAACAGCTCCATCTCCTCGGCGCGGAACAGCCCCAGCGGCACCAGTTCCTCGGCATCTTTCACCTGGTAGAGATACTTGGCGATCCAGAACAGCGACTGCAGGTCGCGCAGGCCGCCCTTGCCCTCCTTCACGTTGGGCTCGACCATATAGCGCTGGCCCTGCTTCAGGTGGCGGGCATCCCGTTCAGCCAGCTTGGCTTCGACAAATTCCTGCGCGTCCTGGGAAAACAGCTCCTTCTTGAGGCGCTTGTCCAGCTCCTTGGCCAAGGGGGCGTGGCCTGCCAGGAACCGGTGCTCCAGCATTGCCGTGCGGATGGTGTAGTCTTCGCTGCCCAGCCGGATGCAGTCCTTGATGGTGCGGCTGGCATGGCCCACCTTCAGCCGCAGGTCCCACAGGATGTAAAGCATGGATTCAATCACGCTCTCCGCCCAGGCGGTGATCTTGTAGGGGGTCAGGAACAGCAGGTCGACGTCCGAGGCCGGCGCCATTTCCCCCCGGCCGTAACCGCCCACCGCCAGTACCGCGATGCGCTCGCCCTGGGTCGGGGTGGCCAGCGGGTGCAGCAGCTCGCCGGCGACATAAAGCGCGGTGGTCACCAGCCCGTCGGTCAGGAAGGTGTAGGAGCGGGCCATCTCCCGCGCGGCAAAGGGCTGCGCAGCAAAGGCCTCGGCAATTGCTGCGCGGCCGGCCTTGTTGGCGGCCTTCAGGATTTTCACCGTCTCGCTGCGCAGGGCCGCGGCGGGCGTGTCCTCTGCCAGCGCCTTGATCTGCGCCCGGATGCTGCCGGCGTCAAAGATGTCCGGCGGGCTGCAGATCAGCGGTCCCAGCGGTTGCGGCAGGCCATTGGCAGAGGCTTTTGCAGGGCGGGCGGCAGGGTCAGAAACCGGCGCCTGCGAAGCTGCTTGGGGCTGGGTCAATGATCACGACTTTCTGTTCTTGGATGGAGGCAACCGCCAGACCGCGCTCATTGGTGCCGTCGGGCCGCAGACGGAAGATGCCGCCTGCGCCTTGGAAGCCTGCGCCCTGGGTCAGGGCGCCCGCGGTCAGGGCGTCGGACTTGCCGGCCGCAACCAGCGCGCCGATGGCGGCGATGCCGTCATAGGCCAGGCTGCCGATGGAATGCGGAGCGGCGCCATAGCTTGCCTGGTAGCGGGCGCTGAACTGCTGCACCTTGCTTTGATCCGGCAGGGCGAACCAGCCGCCCTGCACGCCGGGCAGGGACAGGGTCTGCGGCGGGATATCCCAGCGGGTCAGGCCGATGTACTGCTTTTCTGCCGGATCGACACCGGCTTCCGGCATCAGCTGCGCCAGCAGCGGCAGCGCACCGGCGGTTGTCGACGTCAGGAACACGGCGTCTGCGCCGGCGGCTTCGCTGCGGATGGCGGGGATGGCGTTGATCACGCCTTGCTGGGACAGCTCATAGCCGACGCTGCCCGCGACGCTGGCGCCGGTTTCGCTGGCCGCGCGCTGGATCGCGTTGCGGCCTGCCACGCCCGCGGCATCATTGCCGCCGACGATCAGGATGTTGCGCTTGCCGTTGCGGGCGGCAAAGCTGGTCAGCCGCCGCGCGGTGTTGTCGAAGGTCGGCCCGAGGATAAAGACGTTGCCGCCGGCAATGGCCGGGTTGTTGGAAAAGGCCAGCACGTTCACGCCGCGCTGGCGGGCCGTGATGCCGGCCGCATTGGCGGCTTCGGCATAAACCGGGCCTAGAATGACCCGGGCGCCGTCGCTCAGCGCCTGCTGCGCGGCGCTGGAGGCCACCTCGGGGCTGCCTGCGGTGTCATAGACCCGCAGGTCGATCTGCACGCCGTCCAGATCGGCAATTGCCATGCGGGCGGCGTTTTCCAGGCTCTTTGCCAGCACGCTGTCGCCCTGCTGCGCAGAGCCGCGCGGCACCAGCAGCGCCACCGGAACGGGTTTGGAGGTGTTAATGGTCGGGCCGGTGCCAACGGCAATCGGGTCACAGGCGGTAAGGGCAATGGCGGAAACTGCCGCGGCGGCTGTCAGAGCCGCCTTGCGGGCGCGTTTGAAAACAGCAAACATAATGGCTTGAAACTCCGTTCTCCCGGCGCGGCAGCGCCGTGTGGGTTTTAGGGCGGATCATAAACGACCAAAAAGGCGGGTCCAGCGTTGAATCACCAGAATGTCATATTGTCCCCCGGGCTGTACTTTGTTGCCACGCCGATCGGCACCGCCCGCGACATTACCCTGCGGGCGCTGGATGTGCTGGCTTCGGCCGATGTGCTTGCGGCTGAGGATACACGCTCGCTGCGCAAGCTGATGGAGATTCACGGGGTGCCGCTGGGCGGGCGGCGGATCATCGCCTACCACGACCACAGCGGCACCGGCGCGCGGGCCAAACTGCTGGAAGCGATTGGCGAGGGGAAATCGGTTGCCTACGCGTCTGAGGCCGGGATGCCGCTGATTGCGGACCCCGGCTTTGACCTCAGCCGTGCGGCGGCGGAGGCGGGCCATACCGTCACGTGCGCCCCCGGGGCCTCTGCCGCGGCCACCGCGCTGACGCTGGCAGGGCTGCCGACAGATGCGTTCTTCTTTGCAGGCTTCCTGCCCAATGCCTCGGGTGCCCGGCGCAAGCGGCTGGAAGAACTGCGGGAAATTCCCGGCACGCTGATTTTTTATGAATCGCCGAAACGGGTGGCCGCCTCGGTTGCCGACATGGCGGCGGTGCTGGGCAACCGCCCTGCCGCGCTGTGCCGCGAACTGACCAAGAAATTCGAGGAGGTGCGCCGGGCGCCGCTGACCGATCTGGCAGCGGGTTTGGAGGAAAGCCCGGTCAAGGGCGAGATCGTGCTGCTGGTCGACCGCGCGCAGGAGGCGGAAGTCAGCGAGGGTGATCTGGAAAGCGACCTGCAGGCCGCGCTGCAGGGCAATTCGGTCAAGGATGCCGCCGGGATCGTTGCCGAGATGCACGGGCTGCCCCGGCGCAAGGTCTACCAGATGGCTTTGCAGCTGGCGAAGGGCGGCTGAGGCATGACACGCGCCCGCCAGCACCGCGGCGCCCGCGCGCATCTGGCCGGCGAGGCGGCGGAGGAAATCGTGGCGCGCCACTATGAAAACCGCGGCTACTCCGTGGCCGAGCGGCGCTGGCGCGGGCCGGGCGGCGAGATCGACCTGATCCTGCGCGGCCCCGGGGAACTGGTGTTTGTCGAGGTGAAGCACAGCGCCACCAGCGCAAGCGCGGCCCGGCGCATCACACCGCGGCAGGCGGAGCGGATCTATGCCAGTGCCGGGCAGTATCTGGAGTACGAGCCGCAGGGCCAGCTGACGCCGGTGCGGTTCGACGCGGCGCTGGTGGACGGCTCAGGCGCGGTGGAGATCATTGAAAACGCCTTCGGGATGGACTGAACTGCGCCTGACCCATTGAACCCGGGACAGCGCTGGGCCATGTATTTGGCCAGTTTACAAGGGATACTGCCATGAAGATCGCCTTTCAGATGGACCCGGTCATGGGCGTGGACATCAATGCGGACAGCAGCTTCCGCCTGGCCGAAGAAGCCCAGGCGCGCGGCCATGAGCTGTTTTTCTACACCCCGGACCACCTGGCCTATCAGGAGGGCCATGTCACCGCCCGCGGCCATGACATGACCGTTCAGCGGGTCGAGGGCGTTCCGGCGGTGCTGGGGGCGGAGCGGGAGGTGGACCTCGGCACTTTCGATGTGGTCTGGCTGCGCCAGGACCCGCCCTTTGATATGCATTACATTACCTCGACGCACCTCCTGGACCGGCTCAAGGGGCAGACGCTGGTGGTGAATGATCCTTTCTGGGTACGCAACTATCCGGAAAAGCTGCTGGTGCTGGACTTCCCGGATCTGACCCCGCCCACGGCGATTGCCCGCGACCTGCAAACCATCAAGGCGTTCAAGGAAAAGCACGGCGACATCATCCTGAAGCCGCTTTACGGAAACGGCGGGGCAGGGGTGTTCCGGCTCGACCACGGCGACCGCAACCTGACCGCATTGCACGAGTTGTTCACAGGCTTCAGCCGCGAGCCGCTGATCGTGCAGAAATTCCTGCCTGACGTCAGCAACGGTGACAAGCGGGTGATCCTGGTCGACGGCGAGCCAGTGGGAGCGATCAACCGGGTGCCTGCGGCAGGTGAAACCCGCTCGAACATGCATGCCGGCGGGCGCCCGGAAAAGACCGGCCTTACTGAGCGCGACCTGGAAATCTGCGCCGCCATCGGCCCGCTGCTGCGCGAAAAGGGCCAGATCTTTGTCGGCATCGACGTGATCGGCGACTACCTGACCGAGATCAACGTGACCTCACCCACCGGCATTCAGGAGCTGGAGCGTTTTGACGGGGTGAACATCGCCGGGAAGGTCTGGCAGGCGATCGAAGCCAAGATCAGCTGATGAGCTGGCAGCGCCGCGCCATCAACACATGGATGCGCTATGGCATGAAACCGGTGCTGCAACTGACCAGCAACCCGGAGCTGGCGCGCAGGGTATTTGAAGCCTTTGCGCCCCGGCTTTATCCGGCGTTGCCGTTTACCAGGCTGCAGCGGCGGCCTGCGCCTGTGCCGCTGAAGCTGGTGTCCTGCGGGCAAGTGCGGCGCGGGCAGATCATTCTTTTCCTGCATGGCGGCGCCTATCTGGCAGGCAGCGCGCGTGCCTATCAGGGGATGCTGTCCCGCCTGTCACGGGCGTCCGGGCTGGAGATTGCAGTGCCGGATTACCGGCTGTTGCAGCAGGCCCCCTTTCCGGCGGCTTACGAGGATGCCCGGGCAGCTTGGGTATATCTGCGCCAAAGGGGGTATGCAGCCAGGGATATACTGCTGGCCGGTGACAGTGCCGGCGGCGGGCTGGCGCTGGCGCTTCTTGCGGGTCTTCTGGAGGAGGGAGAACGCCCCGCGGGCCTTGCCGCCTTCTCCCCGTGGTGCGACCTGACCCTGAGCGGGGCCAGCATTCAATCCAATCGGAACAGGGATGTGATCATTCCGGCCGGCCGGATGAAAGAGGTTGTGGATCAATACCTTGCGGGTGCGGACCCGGCAGATGTGCGGGCGTCGCCGCTGTTCGCCCGCTTCCCCGACCCGCCGCCGGTGCTGATTCAGGCTGGCGACAGCGAAGTGCTGCTGTCAGATGCGCAGCGCATGGCGCAGCTGCTGGAAGCCTCGGGCGGCGAGGTGCGCTTCAGCCTGTGGCAGGATGTTCCCCATGTCTGGCAGTTCATGGCGGGCCACTTGCCCGAAGGCCAGGCCGCATTGGAGGAGGCCGCAGCCTTTGCCGCGGATGTGCTCGGCAGCGCATCAGCGTGACGGCGGCAGCCGGAAGCTCAGCGCCTCGGCAAAATGCGGCCGCTGCACCTGTGCCTCGCAGGCCAGATCCGCAATCGTGCGCGCAACCCGCAGCACCCGGTGGTAGCCGCGTGCGCTGAGGCCGAAGCGTTCGGCGGCCCGGACCAGCAGGGCGCGGCTTTCGGCGTCCGGGGCGGCGATGTCCTCCAGCAGCGCGCCTTCGGCATCGGCGTTCTGGCGCAGGCCGGGGTGGGTGCGGAACCGGGCCGCCTGCATTTCGCGGGCATCTGCCACCCGCTGCGCGACTTCAGCCGAGCCCTCGGCGCTGGGCGGCAGCTCCAGATCGGCCACATCCACGGGCGGCACGTCCAGATGCAGGTCGAAGCGGTCCAGCAGCGGGCCGGAAATCCGGCCCAGATAGTTTACTCCGCAAATGGGGGCCTGGGAACAGGCGCGGTTGGCATCGGCCAGATAGCCGCATTTGCAGGGATTGGCGGCCGCCACCAGCATGAAGCGGCTGGGGTATTTCACGTGGGCGTTGGCGCGCGCCACCATCACCTCGCCGGTTTCCAGCGGCTGGCGCAGGGTTTCCAGCACCGGGCGGCCGAACTCCGGCAGCTCGTCCAGGAACAGCACGCCGTTGTGGGCCAGGCTGATCTCGCCCGGCTGCGCCCGCCGCCCGCCGCCGGCGATTGCGGCCATGGAGGCAGTGTGGTGCGGCTCGCGGAAGGGGCGGGCGCGGCTGATGCCGCCTTCGTCGATCAGCCCGCACAGGGAATGGATCATCGAGGTTTCCAGCGCCTCAGCCGGGGACAGCGGCGGCAGGATCGAGGGCAGCCGCGCTGCCAGCATCGACTTGCCCGACCCCGGCGGGCCGACCATCAGCATGTGATGGCGCCCGGCGGCAGCGATTTCCAGCGCGCGTTTGGCGGTCTCCTGGCCTTTGACGTCGCGCAGATCCTTGCCGCCCAGACCGAGGACAGCTTCGCCCGGCATGGCAGGTTCAATGCGCCGCTGGCCTGTGAAATGCTGCACCGCCTCCGTCAGGGTGGCAGCGCCGATCACCTGCGCGGCGTCGACCCAAGCCGCCTCCGGTCCTGAGGGTTTCGGGCAAAGCAGCATCCGGCCTTCCTCAGCCGCCGTTACCGCTGCGGGCAGGGCGCCGGCCACGGGCATCAGCTGGCCGTCCAGCGAGAGTTCTCCAAGAGCAATGGTCTCCTCGGCTTTCTCCGCCGGGATAATGCCAATGGCGGCCAGCAAGGCGAGTGCAATCGGCAGGTCGAAATGGCTGCCCTCCTTGGGCAGGTCCGCGGGGGACAGATTTATGGTGATCCGGCGCGATGGCAGGGCGATGGACATTGCCGCGAAGGCGGCACGCACCCGCTCGCGTGCCTCTTGCACCGCCTTGTCCGGCAAGCCGACCACCGAGAAGGCGGGCAAGCCAGGGGCAACCGCGCATTGCACCTCAACCTGGCGGGCTTCGACGCCCTGAAATGCCACCGTGTAAGAACGTGCCGTCATCTCTCCCCGCCTTCTGAAAGGTCAGGGAGAGATGCTTGGCAATCGTGGTTTCCGATTGGTTAACGTGCGTGGCGGCGAGCCGCGAATTCACGCAGAATTCGCGCAGGCCGCCGGTTCAGTCCAGGGACCAGGGCCGCTTCGGCAGGTCCATCGCATAGGGTTCCGGGTCATAGCTGACCTCATGCGCCTTCTCCTGCCATTGCAGGAAAACCGGGTCCGACAGCAGCAGTTTGCAATAGGAGCGGGTTTCAGAGGAAACCGGCAGGCCGTACCCCACGATCCGGGCCGCAACCGGGGTGTAGAACACATCCGCCAGCGAATACGCCCCGAACAGGTAACCGCTGTCTTGGCCGGATACCTTGCGGGCGTGGGCAAACAGCGCCTCGATCCGGTCCAGGTCGGCCTTCACGCCGCGCGACACCTCGAAGCCGTCATAGACATGGGCCAGCTGCATCGGGCATTCACCGCGCAAGGCTGAAAATCCTCCAACCATTTCCGCCGCCAGCCAGCGTGCTGTGGCGCGTTCTGCCGGATCTGCGGGCCAGAGGCCGGCGTCCGGGTGGCGTTCGGCCAGGGTCTCGGCAATGGCCAGGCTTTCGCCGACAACCATGCCTTCCGGCGTGCGCAGTGCGGGTACCAGCCGTGCCGGGGCCAGATGCGCCATTTCCTGCGCCATGGTTCCGGAATAGAGCCCCACCATACGCACCGTATGGGGCAAAGAGAATTTTTCGAGCATGAGCCAGCCGCGCAATGACCAGCTGGAATACATGCGGTCGCCAATATAGATTTCATAAGCCATGGCAGGAGGCTAGCGCCGGGCGGCGCATTTCAAAATGGAATGTTTGTGATGCCAACCGTCACGGCAGGTGATTGATCACACCCGCCCGCCAGCCATCGGGGCCATAGGAGACCTCGCTGACCGACAGGTTGTCGATCCGGTGGGCAAAGGCCTCTTCCGCCGTGAGCATTTCCGCCCGCTGGATCTGGGTCAGGATCTGGCCGAAATGGCCGACCACGACCAGGTCGCGGCCCCGGTGCGCTGCGATCAGACCGTCAATTTCCGCATTCACACGGTTGCAGACCTGGTGCCAGCTTTCACCGCCCGGCGGGGTGACATCGCCCGGCGTTTCCCAATAGGCGCGGATGCGCTCCGGGTCTTCGGCGTCCACCTCGGCCCAGGTGCGCAGCTCCCAGGCGCCGAAATGAATTTCTCTCAGGGCCCCGGTGTGGGGCAGGCGCTCCCGGCTGCCCTGTATGGCCGTGGCGGTTTCCACCGCCCGGGACAGGTCGGAGGACACCACCAGCGCCCCGGCGGGCAGGTATTCCGACAGGCGGTTGAGGGCGGCGGTATCTGACAGGTCCGCAGGCAGGTCGGACCAGCCGACCATGCATTTCGCATGGGTTGGGCCGTGCCGCACCAAGAACAGCCGGGTGATCACAGCGCCCCCTTCAGAACCAGGGGCAGGCCGGCAGTCACCTGAACCACCGTATCCGCCCGCGCGGCCAATGCGATGTTGAGCCGCCCCTGGGCTTCGCGGAACCGGCGTGCCAGCTTGTTTTCCGGGACAATGCCAAGCCCGGTTTCATTGGAGACAATCACCAGGTCCGCCTTGCAATGATCGATCGCGGACAGCAGCTCAGCCTGAGCGGCCTCCAGATCATGCTCTGCCAGCAGGTGATTGGTCAGCCACATCGTGGCGCAATCCATCAGGCAGACCTGACCCGGCGACAGCGGCGCCAAGACGTGCGCAGCTGTTTCCGGTTCTTCGATAGTGGCCCATCCAGCCCCTCTTTGTTCGAGGTGCCGGGACACTTTTTCGCGCATTTCACTGTCGAATATTTGTGCAGTCGCCCAGTAAACTTTATCTTTTCCGGTGTTTACGCACAGCTGCTCGGCAAATGCCGACTTGCCTGAGGCGGCGCCCCCCAGAATAAAAGTTACATTTGACGGCATTTTTTGCTAACCTATGAGTCCGAAGCCGTTCCTGTGGGTAACTGCAGGGCCCGGTGAAGACAAGAGACCGCAGCATCCCGGGGTTCCGCTTTTTATGGCCGGGAAAGCCTGCGCAGGGGCCAAGATACTATTTAACTTTTCCGTTTTGGCCTTTGGATGAGCCGAGAGACGCATCCCGCGCTGTTGCTGCCGGACTATTAAAAACCGGGCCCCCGATTGTTCCAAACACGCCCCCAGGCGGCAGTTTGTTAATTAGTTTCCGGGGGGAAATCACATGGCACTTGATCAAACAGTGGAAAATCCATTGCCGAGACAGGCAATGAAGGCGGAACTGCTGGACGCAGAGACCGAGCGGCGCCTGGCCTATGCCTGGCGCGACGACCGCGACGTGCAATCGCTGCACCGGCTCATCAACGCCTATATGCGCCTGGCCATTTCGATGGCGGCCAAGTTCAAGCGGTACGGGGCGCCGATGAACGATCTGATCCAGGAGGCCGGGCTGGGCCTGATGAAAGCGGCGGACAAGTTCGATCCGGACCGCGGCGTGCGCTTCTCGACCTATGCGGTCTGGTGGATCAAGGCGTCGATCCAGGACTATGTGATGCGCAACTGGTCGATGGTCCGCACCGGGTCCACCTCGTCGCAGAAATCGCTGTTCTTCAACATGCGCCGGGTTCAGGCGCAGTTCGAGCGCGAGGCGCGCGCATCCGGGTTAAAGCTCGACCGGCACCAGCTGCACCAGAAGATTGCCAGCGAAATCGGTGTGCCGCTGCGCG
The DNA here is from genome assembly GCF_020514995.1 of Leisingera sp. McT4-56. Lineage (NCBI taxonomy): Bacteria > Pseudomonadati > Pseudomonadota > Alphaproteobacteria > Rhodobacterales > Roseobacteraceae > Leisingera > Leisingera sp. McT4-56. Next base: position 97,167 of record NZ_JAJALF010000007.1, read on the forward strand.
ATGTCGAGATGATGGAGGGGCGCTTGTCCGGCGCTGACTTCTCGCTCAATGCGATCCAGTCCGCGGACGAGGAAGGCCGCGAATGGATCGATGCGCTGGAAGATGAATCTTCTCAGGCTGAAGAACTGGTGCAGGAGCGGCATGACCGCCGCCAGCTGCGCAAATGGCTGGTGTCGGCGCTGCAGGCGCTGAACGACCGCGAGCGTTTCATCATCACAGAGCGCAAACTGCGGGAGCGCCCGCGCACGCTGGAAAGCCTGGGCACCGAGCTGGGCCTGTCAAAGGAGCGGGTGCGCCAGCTGGAGGCCGGAGCCTTCCAGAAAATGCGCAAATGCCTTGAAGGCCAGTCCCGCGAGGTGCACAGATTGCTTTCATGAGAAAGCGGATCAATATCTTGAAAATGATTGCAAGCGCCGCCGGATTGGCGGCGCTTTGCGTGTCTGGCGCCCGCGCGGATACGCTGTCCGGCGCCTTGGATGCCTTGCGCGGAGCCGATGTGGTGATTCTCGGCGAGGTGCATGACAACCCCATGCATCACCAGCGGCAGGCGCAGCTTCTGTTGGAACTGCAGCCCAAGGCCGTGGTCTGGGAAATGATCACAGCAGAACAGGCGGGCGGGCTGGATCCGGACACGCTTGCCGATGCAGAGCAAACAGCAAAACAGCTCGGCTGGGATGCAAGCGGCTGGCCGGAGTTCCGCCTGTACGCACCGGTTTTTGCTGCGGCGAAAGGCGCGAGGCAGTACGGCGCGCTGGTGCCGCGGGAGGAAGCGTCTGAAGCTTTGGAGCAAGGGGTCGCTGCCTATTTCGGAGTGGAAGCCTCTGCGCGCTTTGGCCTGGACCAGCCGCTGCCGGACGCGGAACAGGCCGCTCGGGAAGCGGACCAGCAGGCCAACCACTGCAATGCTATGCCGCTGGAGATGCTGCCGGTGCTGGTGGATTTCCAGCGTTTGCGGGATGCCAGCCTGGCCGCTGCCGCAGACAAGGCGCTGGCAGACACCGGCGGTCCGGTTGCCGTTATCACCGGCAATGGCCATGCCCGCACCGACCGGGGGCTGGCCGTCTATCTGGCGAAGGCCCGTCCCGATGCAGAGATCCGCAGCCTGGGGCAGTCGGAGGACGGGCTGATCAGCGGGCAATTTGATCTGGTGCTGGATGCTCCATCGGTCGAGCGGCCTGATCCCTGCCTCGCATTCCGCAAGGACGGCTGACTGCTTCACTCTTGTGCCGCGCCGCAGTAAGGTCGCGGGAAACCGGGCGAGGACGCGCAAATGCTGGCTGGCAAACATATTCTACTGATCATCGGCGGCGGTATTGCAGCCTATAAGTCGCTGGAACTGATCCGCCGTCTGCAGGATCAGGGCGCCCGGGTGACGCCGGTGCTGACCAGGGCCGGCGCGGAGTTCGTGACGCCCCTGTCGGTTTCGGCCCTGGCCGGGACAGCGGTGCATCAGGAGCTGTTCGACCTGACGGCAGAGGCCGAGATGGGCCACATCCAGCTGTCGCGCAGCGCTGATTTGCTGGTGGTGGCGCCGGCCACTGCCGATCTGATGGCGAAAATGGCGCAAGGCTTTGCAAATGACCTCGCCTCGACCCTGTTGCTGGCGACCGACACGCCGGTGCTGCTGGCGCCTGCGATGAACGTCCGCATGTGGGAGCACCCGGCAACGCAGCGCAACCTTGAAACCCTGAAAGAGGACGGTGTGTCTTTCATCGGCCCCAACGACGGCAGCATGGCCTGCGGCGAGTTCGGTCCCGGCCGGATGGCGGAGCCGGAGGAAATCCTGGCGGCGATTGCGGCCAAACTCGCGGATGGTCCGCTGAAGGGCAAGCGCATCCTGGTGACCTCCGGCCCCACGCATGAGCCGATCGACCCGGTGCGCTACATTGCCAACCGTTCCTCCGGGGCGCAGGGGGCAGCGGTGGCCCGTGCTCTGCGCGATCTGGGAGCGGAAGTGGTGTTCATCACGGGCCCGGCAGCGGTCCGGCCCCCCGAGGGCGTGCAGGTTGTACCGGTGGAAAGCGCCCGCGAGATGGAGGCGGCGGTGCAGGCGGCTTTGCCTGCGGATGCCGGCGTTTTTGCGGCCGCAGTGGCGGACTGGCGGGTGGCCAGCGCCTCCGACCGGAAGCTGAAAAAATCCAAGGACGGGCTGCCGGTGCTGGAGTTTGCGGAAAACCCCGACATCCTGAAGACCGTCTCGCAGATGAAGAACGGCCGCCCCGGGCTGGTGGTCGGCTTTGCGGCCGAGACCAACGACGTGGTGGAAAACGCCACTGCCAAGCGCAAGCGCAAGGGCTGCGACTGGATCGTGGCCAATGACGTCTCCCCCGCGACCGGCATCATGGGGGGCAGCGAAAACGCGGTGATCCTGATCTCTGACGAAGGCGCCGAGGAGTGGCCGCGGATGGGAAAGGACGAAGTCGCCCGCAAGCTGGCGGAACGGATCGCGGCGGCGCTGGCCGGGTGAGTTTGAGTATTTGAGCAAAGAAGAAGCAGGGGCGCTGTGATGGTGACTATCCGTGTGATCCACGATGAGGGGGCAGACCGGGATGTGCCGCTGCCGTCGTATGAAACTGCCGGTGCCGCCGGTGCTGACCTGCGCGCCAACCTGCCGGACCGCGGCTGCCTGGTGCTGCAGCCGGGGGCGCGCAATCTGGTGCCGACCGGGCTGCGGATCGAGATCCCGGCAGGCTATGAGGTGCAGATCCGCCCCCGCTCCGGGCTGGCGCTGAAGCATGGCATCACCCTGCCCAATACGCCGGGCACCATCGACGCCGATTACCGCGGCCCGCTGGGGGTGATCCTGATGAATGCCGGGCAGGAGCCATTTCAGATCGCGCACGGCGACCGCATTGCGCAGATGGTGGTGGCGCCGGTTCTGCAGGCGCGGTTTGAAGTTGCAGATGCGCTTTCCGGAACTGAGCGGGGCGACGGCGGGTTCGGCTCCACCGGGCAGGCCTGATGCTGCGGATCCTGGTCCTGGCAGCGCTGATCTGGTGGGGCGGGCGCTTCCTTGGCCTGCCCCGCAATCTGCGCATAACGCTGCTGGCGGTGCTGTTCATCGCTGTGCTGGCAGTGCAGCTGACCCTGCCGGACGGGCACCCCTTGCGCGAAGGCACAGGCGGCTCTGCGGCGCCCTGGCTGTTGCTGGGCGGCTTTGCCCTTGTGGCCGGTTTCTATGCGCGTATCGTGACGGCTTTGAAAAACCGCGCCCAGCCACAGGAAGCAGAGATGAGCCAGCCTGCCAGCACCTTTACCGAAAGCGAGCTTGACCGCTATGCCCGCCACATCGTCCTGCGGGAACTGGGCGGGCCGGGGCAGAAGAAACTGAAGAAAGCCAAGGTGCTGGTGATCGGCGCGGGTGGGCTGGGGGCGCCTGCGCTGCAATACCTCGCGGCGGCCGGCGTCGGCACCATCGGGGTGATCGACGACGATGTGGTCGACAATGCCAACCTGCAGCGCCAGGTGATCCACCGGGACGAGGACATCGGCAAGCCCAAGGTGTTCTCGGCCCAGGCCGCGATGCAGGCGCAGAACCCCTATGCGGAGGTGCGCCCGTACAACCGCCGCCTGACCGAAGAGATCGCGGCAGAGCTGTTTGCCGATTATGATCTGATCCTCGACGGCACCGACAATTTTGAAACCCGCTATCTGGCCAACCGTACCGCGGTGGCGCTGGGCAAACCGCTGATCTCCGGCGCGCTGTCGCAGTGGGAGGGGCAGCTGAGCGTGTTCCATCCTGCCAACGACGGTCCCTGTTACCAGTGCATCTTCCCGGAGGCGCCCGCTGCCGGTCTTGCGCCCAGCTGTTCCGAGGCGGGTGTGATCGGTCCGCTGCCCGGGGTGGTCGGGTCGATGATGGCGGTGGAGGCGGTCAAGCAAATCACCGGTGCCGGAGCGGTGCTGCGGGGCGAGATGCTGATCTATGACGGGCTTTACGGTGAAACCCGCAAAATCCGCCTGTCCCGCCGGGCGGATTGCCCGGCCTGCGGCGGCAAGGCGGAAAGCTGATTCCTGCCAGTGAACGAAGCCTATTTCATCGCGCTCCTGTGCAGTGCCCTGTTCGGCGGCCAGCCGGAACGGGTGCATGATTTCACCTATCCCGGCGGCGCCGCCTCGATCCGCACCGATTGCGAGAACGAAAACCGGGTCATCGAGTTCGGGCTGGACAAGCGCAGCAGCCTCGACAGCCTCCAGCAGGCGCTGTTTGCAGCAGAGATCACCGGCAAGGAGCCGGTGGTCGTGCTGATCGACACCGATGGCAAAATGGGCCGGTTCGAATGGCGCATCGCCCGTGCGGCCAATATCGCTGACGTGCCCATCCGCATCATTCCGGCAGAGCTGACGGAGGGTGATGGGGCGGGCGGCTGAGGTGCCGGTGCCGCGCAAGGAAAGGTCAATTGCAGCTCCCTGTCTTTGCCGCTAGCGTCGCCTGCAAAGGAGACCTCTCATATGTCCAACCCGCTTCTGTCCCGCTGGGACACGCCGTTTGAAATTGCCCCGTTCAACAGCATTTCCGACGATGACTTTGCCCCAGCGCTGGAGCAGGCGCTGGAGGCGCACAAGGCGCAGATCGATACCATCGCGAACAGTTCCGAGCCGCCCGGCTTTGCCAATGTGATCGAGGCGCTGGAGACACCCTGCCGCGAGCTGGAGCAGGTGCTGGGCGTGTTCTTCACCGTGGCCGGCGCCGACAGCAACCCCAGGCGGGAAGAGCTGCAGAGGGCGTTCTCTCCGAAACTTGCCGCGCATTTCTCCGCCATCACCGCCAACAAGGCGCTTTATGCGCGCATCAAGGCGGTGTGGGACCAGCGCGAGCAACTGGACCTGACGGCGGAGCAGCAGCGGGTGCTGATGCTGACACACCGCGGCTTTGTCCGCGGCGGCGCGGCGCTGGAAGGTGACGCCGACACGCGGATGCAGGAGATCAAGGGGCGGCTGGCCACCCTGGGCACCCAGTTCACCCAGAACCTGCTGGCGGATGAGCGCAAGTGGTTCATGGAGCTCAGCGAGGAGGATCTGGAAGGCCTGCCGGATTTCGTGGTCAAGGCGGCCCGCGCGGCTGGCGAGGAAAAGGGCGCAGGCGGCGCGGTGGTCACCCTGTCGCGGTCGCTGATCACGCCGTTCCTGCAATTTTCGCCCCGCCGTGACCTGCGCGAGAAAGCCTTCAACGCCTGGGCCGCCCGCGGCGCCAATGGCGGCGAGACCGACAACCGCGCCATCGCAGCGGAGATCTTGCAGCTGCGTGAAGAACGCGCGCAGCTGCTGGGCTACGAAAACTTCGCAGCCTACAAGCTGGAAACCGAAATGGCCAAGACGCCGGAGGCCGTGCGCGGGCTCTTGATGGAGGTCTGGGGGGCTGCCAAGTCGCGCGCTGATCAGGATGCGAAGATCCTGACTGAAATGATGCAGGCGGACGGAGTCAACGGCGATCTGGAACCCTGGGACTGGCGCTACTACGCGGAGAAACGCCGCAAGGCCGAGCATGACCTGGATGAGGCTGCGCTGAAGCCCTACCTGCAGCTGGACCGGCTGATCGAGGCATGTTTTGCCTGCGCCAACCGCCTGTTCGGGCTGGAGTTCAAATCGCTGGAGGTGCCGCTTTACCACCCCGACTGCCGCGCCTGGGAAGTGACCCGGGACGGTAGCCATGTGGCGGTCTTCATCGGCGACTATTTCGCACGCGGCTCCAAGCGCTCTGGCGCCTGGTGCTCGGCCATGCGGCAGCAGGCCAAGTTCCCGCACGTGCAGGCGCCGGTGGTGATCAACGTCTGCAATTTCGCCAAGGGCGATCCGGCGCTGCTGTCCTGGGACGACGCCCGCACCCTGTTCCATGAGTTCGGCCACGCACTGCACCAGATGCTGTCGGATGTGACTTACGAGAGCATCTCGGGCACCTCGGTGGCGCGCGACTTCGTGGAGCTGCCTAGCCAATTGTATGAACACTGGCTGGAAGTGCCGGAGGTGCTGCAGGAGTTTGCCACCCACGCGGAAACCGGTGAGCCGATGCCGCAGGAGATGCTGGAGAAGGTGCTGGGGGCGGCCAATTTCGACATGGGCTTCCAGACGGTGGAATATGTTGCCTCCGCCCTGGTCGACCTCGCCTTCCACGACGGGGCGGCACCCTCCGACCCGATGGCCAGGCAGGCCGAGGTGCTGGAGGAAATCGGCATGCCGCGGGCGATCATCATGCGCCACGCCACGCCGCATTTCGCGCATGTGTTTGCAGGCGACGGCTATTCCTCCGGCTACTACAGCTACATGTGGTCGGAGGTGATGGACGCCGACGCCTTTGCCGCTTTTGAGGAAGCGGGCGGGGCCTTTGACGCGGAACGCGCCAAGGCGCTGGAGGAACACATTCTGTCCACAGGCGGCTCCGCTGATCCGGCAGAGCTGTACAAAGCTTTCCGCGGGCGGCTGCCCGGTGTGGATGCGCTGTTGAAAGGCCGCGGCCTGGCCGCGGAATAAGGAAAGCGCCCTGACGGGCGCTGCCTCTGGTCTGAGTATTTTCAGGAAAGATGAAAGAGCGGGCGCGCCAGTCCGCTCTTTTGCGCTCAGTAGCCGAGGCTGCGGTCGACCAGATGCAGCAGCGGCTCGCCTGCCTCGGCGCGGCGGATGTTTTCGGCAATCACCTCCGCCGCGGTGCTTTCGCGGGTTTCCGAGGCGATATGCGGGGTCACCGTCACATTGGGATGCGCCCAATAGGGGTGTTCCGGCGGCAGCGGCTCGATGCGGAACACGTCCAGCGTGGCATGGCCGACCCGGCCGCTGTCCAGTGCCGCCAGCAGTGCCGCGTCATCAATCAGCGGCCCGCGGCCCGGGTTGATGATCCTGGCCCCCTTGGGCAGCAGCGCCAGGGTATCCGCATCCAGGGTGTTTTCGGTGGCGGGCGTATCAGGCAGCAGCAGAATGACGATCTCCGCCTGCGCCAGTGCCGCCTTCAGCCCGTCGGCGCCGGAGTGGCAAATCACACCAGCAATCTCTTTCTGTGTCCGGCTCCAGCCCGAAACCTGAAACCCGAGCGCAGCCAATGCCTGGGCCGAAGCGGTGCCGAGGGCGCCAAGGCCCAGCACAGTCACGCGGCGGTCCTTGGCCAGCGGCGGGGCCTTGGGTTCCCAGTGCCCGTTCTGGCCGAGGATATGCGCGTCCATGCCCAGGTGGTAGCGCAGCGAGTGGCCCACCACCCATTCGGTCATGCCCCGCTCCAGCCCGCTGTCCACCATCCGGGTGAGCGGCAGTTCGGCGGGCACAACAGGCACGATTTTCTCGACACCTGCCCACAGGCTCAGAACCGCTTTCAGGCGGGTGAAGGGGGTGAAATCGCTGACCGGACCGCTGGGGGCGTAGACAATGTAATCCACCTCCTCCGGCGCAAATTCATTGCGCAGATCGGCATCCACGCCAAGCCGGGCAAGCTCTGCCTTCAAAAGCGTTTCATAGGCTGGCCAGGCGTCGGGGCGGCCTGCAAACAGGACATTGGCGGTCATGGAAACTCCCTGAATATCTAACGTGACGCTTGGCGCGGGCGGTGGATATGGGCGCTTTGCACAATGCCGAAGGCGCCCAGCAGCACCAGCATCGCCGAGCCGCCGTAAGAGACCATCGGCAGCGGCACCCCAACCACCGGTGCCAGCCCCATCACCATCGACATGTTCACCGCAAAGAAAAGGAAGAAGGTGATGGCGATGCCCATGATCACCAGTGAGGAGAACCGGTCCTTGGCGGCAATGGCCGAGGCGATGCAGAACACGATGATCAGCATGTAGATCGACAGCAGGGTGACGCCGCCGATGAAGCCGAATTCCTCCGCCAGGGTGGTGAAGATGAAGTCGGTGTGTTTTTCCGGCAGGAAGTTCAGCCGCGATTGGGTGCCTTGCATGAACCCCCGGCCAGACCAGCCGCCGGATCCCAATGCGATCTTGGACTGGGTGATGTGATAGCCCGCGCCCAAGGGGTCTTGCGAGGGATCCAGGAAGGTGTCGATGCGGCGGAACTGGTAGTCCTTCAGCAGCTGCCAGTCGGTGCCGCGGCTTTGGAACACCGCGCTGACCAGCCCGACGCCAGCGGCAATCACCGCCACGAAATAGGCCCAATGCACCCCGGCCAGGAACATTACCCCGCCGCCTGCCGCCATCAGCAGGATCGAGGTGCCAAGGTCCGGCTGCTTCAGAACCAGCGCCGTCGGAATGAGGATCAGCGCCACCGGCAGCAGCACCCACAAGGGGCGCGAGGTTTTCTCGGCCGGCAGCCAATCGTAATAGGCGGCCAGCAGCATCACGAGGGCGATCTTGGTCACCTCCGACGGCTGCAGCCGCATGAAGCCGATGTCGATCCAGCGCTGCGCGCCCATGCCGACGGTGCCGAACAGCTCCACCGCAACCAGCAGCGCCAGCGATCCCAGATAGGCCACCACCGAGATATTGCGCCAGAACCAGATCGGGATCATCGCCACCACGAACATCACGCCCAGCCCCAGGGCAAAGCGCTTGACCTGCGGTTCCACCCAGGGGCTGAACGACCCGCCAGCCACCGAATAGAGCATCAGGAAGCCGACGCTGGACACGGTGATCAAGAGAAGCGTCAGCCCCCAGTTCAGATGCAGGATCTTGCGCAGGCCGGTGGGGGTCGATTTGGCGTGGTACTCAAGATAGCTCATGCCCGGCTGCTCCTGCTGCCCAGCGGGCGCTTGACGCGATCGCGCTCCAGCCTCTCCTGCTGCGCCTTGATGCGGCTGCGGTCGGCCTTGGGATAGGCCTCCAGCGGCGGAGTGCCGTCATAAAGCGCTTGCAGCAGCACGTCGCGTGCCACCGGCGCCGCCGCCTTGGAGCCGCCGCCGCCATGTTCGACCACTACGGCAACCGCGTATTTCGGTTTGTCATAAGGCGCAAAGCAGACAAACAGCGCATGGTCGCGCCGTTCCCACGGCAGGTCCTCGTTGCGGATCACACCCGCTGCGCGTTCGGCGGCGGTGATGTTGCGGACCTGGCTGGTGCCGGTCTTGCCGGCCATCTGCAGGCCATCGCCGATGATGCGGGAGCGGTAGGCGGTGCCGCGGCGGTCATTGCTGACCGAATGCATGCCGCGCCGCACCATGCGCAGGCTGTTCTCGCTGATCCCCAGCGGCTCGCCGGCGCCGCTCGGCTGCTCCACGCCGTCCAGCGATTTCAGCAGCCGCGGCGTCACGCTGCGCCCGGTTGCAATCCGCGCGGTCATGACCGCCAGCTGCAAGGGCGACGCCAGCATGTAGCCCTGGCCGATCGAGGCGTTTGCAGTGTCACCGATCAGCCAGTCCTTGCCATAGGAGCTTGCCTTCCACTCCTTGGTGGGGGTGATCCCTTGCGCGACCGCCGACATCGGCAGGTCGTGCTTGATGCCCAGGCCGAATTTGTTGGCAATTTCGGAAATCTTGTCGATGCCGGTCTTGATTGCCACGTCATAGTAATAGACGTCGCAGGAGCGCTTCAGTGAGGTGTTCAGATCCACATGCCCGTGGCCCGCGCGTTTCCAGCAGTGGAAGCGGCGGCCGGCGACCTTCAGGTGGCCGGGGCACCAGACGGTTTCCTCCGGTCCGACAACGCCGTTTTCCAGCGCCGCCAGCGCCGTGATCATCTTGAAGGTGGAGCCGGGCGGGTAGGTGCCCTGCACCGTCTTGTTTGACAAGGGCCGGTACTTGTCCTCTGTCAGCATCCGGTAGTCGGCGACCGAGATGCCGCGCACGAACAGGTTGGGGTCGAAACTGGGCGAGGAGCAGATCGCGCGGATGTCGCCATCCTCGCAGTCGATCACCACCGCGGCGGCGCTTTCCCGGCCCAGCCGCGCCTGCACATAGTTCTGCAAGCCGGCGTCGATGGTCAGCTGCATGTCGGCGCCGGAAATCCCCTCGCGCCGGTCCAGCTCGCGCATCACCCGGCCGGTGGCGTTGACCTCGACACGCTTGGCGCCGGCCTTGCCGCGCAGCACGTCCTCGCGCTTGGCCTCGAAGCCGACCTTGCCGATCTGAAAGCGCGGGATCATCAGCACCGGCTCCGGGTCTTCCATCTTGCTCAGGTCATAGTCGGAAACCGGTCCGACATACCCCACCACATGGGCGAAATCGCCCAGCTGCGGATAGACCCGTGTCAGGCCCACTTCCGGGGTGACACCGGGCAGGGCGGGGGCATTCACCGCCACCTTGGAGATGTCCTCCCAGCCGATCTGGTCCGCCAGAGTGATCGGCAGGAAGGGCGGCGAGCGGCGCATCTCGGTGCGGGCACGCTCCAGGTCCTCCGGGTCTAGCGGCACCAGGCTGGAGAGCTTGGCGATCACCTCCTCCACGTCGCCCGCATCCTCCGGCACCACGGTGATCCGGTAAGAGGGCGAGTTCTGCGCGATGATCAGCCCGTTGCGGTCAAAGATCTGCCCGCGGGCCGGCGGCAGCAGGCGGATGTTGATCCGGTTTTCCTCGGCCAGCAGGCGGAATTCATCGGCCTGATCCACCTGCAGATAGCGCATCCGGGCCGCCAGCCCGCCGGCAAAGGCCAACTGCAGCCCGCCCAGAAACAGCGCCCGCCGGGTCATCTTGCCGTGGGCGGCATCCAGATCCTTGGTATTGCGTTTCATCGGCGGCTCACCAGGGTTTCGGCCTCGGCTGGGGACAGTTTGCGCACGTTCAGAATAGACTGGCTGGCCCAGACTGCCAGCGGATAGGCGGCGATGGTCATCACAACCTGGATCACCGTCAGGCTCAGCTGCGCCTGCGCAACCCCGAACAGGCTCAGGGTCAGCCGGTTCAGCGTGGCAATCCCGGTCAGCACCAGGGCAACGGCCAGCCATTCGCTGGCAAAGGTGCTCTCGCGGTGCGGTGCGGCACGGGCTTTCAGGAAGCCGCAGCCCAGCACCGTCAGCAGCGCCAGCAGCCCCGGCGGGCGGTGGAACAGCAGATCCGCCAGCAGCATCACCAGGCCGATGGACAGCGCAGGCACGTAATCCGGGCGGCGCAAGCTCCAGGCCATGGCCAGCGCCATCAGCAGATCCGGCGGCGCCCAGAACCGCGGCTCGGTCTCCAGCGGCAGCAGGTGGAAGAACATGATCAAGAGCGCCACTGCGGGAAATGCCGCGCGCATGGTCCAGATCCGGGCGGGAGAGGTGTTAGCCATTGCCGGCCTCAGCCGTGCTTTCGGCGCTGTCCTCCCCCAGGGTTTCGGGCCGCGGCTGCGGCAGCGGGTCGCCGGGGGCGGCGCCAACCAGCCCGCCGGGGCCTTCGATCACCTGTGTGCCGTGATGGCGCAGCACCCGCAGGAATTCCAGCCGTCCATAGTCAGCGGACAGGCGCACCCGCATCCGCCCCGAGCGGTCCTTGGCCACCTGGCCGATCAGCAGCCCCGCCGGAAAGACGGCGCCGTCGCCGGAGGAAATCACCCGGTCGCCGGGGCGCACCAGGTCGGGGTTTTCGAGAAAGCTCAGCACCGGCGCGGCGCTGTTGTCGCCGGTGACCAGCGCGGTCTGGCCGGAGGGCTGGATGGTGGCTGGGACGGCACTGGCGGCATCGGTCAGCAGGATCACCCGCGCGGTGTTGCGCCCGGTGCCCGAGATCCGGCCCACCAGCCCGATTCCGTCCATGGCAGCCCAGCCGTCATGCACCCCGTCGCGGCTGCCGACGTTCAGCAGCACTGACTGGCGGAAGGGCGAGCCGCTGTCGGCCATCACCACCCCGGTGATATAGGTGAGCTGCGGATCCAGCCGCACGTTGTTGAGGTCCAGAAGCCGGGCGTTCTCCTGCTCCAGCTGCAGTGCGGCCTCTTTCCAGGCCCGCATCTGCCGCAGCTCGCTGCGCAGCTCGCGGTTCTGCTCGGCCAGCCGCTGGTAGCTTTGGAAATCGCGGACCAGGTTGATGGCCGCTGTCACAGGCACCATCGCCCAGTCCATATTGGGCACAACCGTGTCCACCACCTGCGCGCGGAACCGTTCCACCCGCGGGCTGTCGATCCGCCAGACAACAAAGATCGCGGCCAGGCACAGGCACAGCACCGCTGTCAGCAGACGCCGCAGCGGGGTTGCGTAATCGTCGCGCTGTGACTTGTCCTTTGCCACGTCTCTCCTTCCAGCCGCCACTCCAGCCTGAAATCAGCTGGCGCCGTTTCGGCGGGCAGGGGCTGTTAGCTGTCGTAGTCGATGGCGTGGGCCAGCTGCTTTTCGTATTCCAGCGCCTTGCCGGTGCCCAGGGCCACGCAGTTGAGGCTCTCGTCCGCAATTGACACGGCCAGGCCGGTCTGCTCGCGCAGGGCAAGGTCCAGATCGCCCAAGAGCGCGCCGCCGCCGGTCAGCATCACGCCGCGGTCGACGATGTCGGCCGCCAGATCCGGCGGGGTGGTCTCCAGCGCGGTCATCACCGCCTCGCAGATCTGCTGCACCGGCTCGGCCAGCGCTTCGGCCACCTGGGCCTGGGAAATCTCGATTTCCTTCGGCACGCCGTTCAACAGGTCGCGGCCTCGGATCTGCATCGACTGGCCGCGGCCGTCGTCGGGCATCCGGGCGGTGCCGATGGAGGTCTTGATGCGCTCGGCGGTGGATTCGCCGACCAGCAGGTTCTGCTGCCGGCGCAGGTAGCTGATGATCGCCTCATCCATCCGGTCGCCGCCGACGCGGACAGAGCGGGCATAGACGATGTCGCCCAGCGACAGCACCGCCACCTCGGTGGTGCCGCCGCCGATGTCGACAACCATGTTGCCGGTCGGGTCGGTGATCGGCATGCCGGCGCCAATGGCGGCTGCAATCGGCTCGGCGATCAGGCCGGCGCGGCGGGCGCCTGCGGACAGCACCGACTGGCGGATCGCGCGTTTTTCAACCGGGGTGGCGCCATGCGGCACGCAGACGATGATCTTGGGCTTGGAGAAGGTCGAGCGCTTGTGCACCTTGCGGATGAAGTGCTTGATCATTTCCTCGGCGGTGTCGAAGTCGGCAATCACGCCTTCGCGCATCGGCCGGATCGCTTCAATCGAGCCGGGGGTGCGGCCCAGCATCAGCTTGGCGTCCTCGCCGACGGCCAGCACCTTCTTGACGCCGTCCTTGACGTGGTAGGCAACCACGGAAGGTTCGGACAGGATCACCCCGCGGCCCTTGACATAGACCAGAGTGTTGGCTGTGCCGAGGTCGATGGCCATGTCCGAGGAGAACAGACCGCCCAAGTTTCCGAAAAGCGCCATATAGAAGGGATCCTGTGAGTGCTGCCATTATTCCTTAGGCGACTCCCGGTGGGGCCGCCTTCCCCAACCTTATAAGCGGCACGGGAGTGCCGCGAAAGGGCGTATTATGGTGAAACAGCGCGTTTCCGCCCAGTCCGCCGGGTCACCGGCGGCGGCGTTCACATGCTGTTCCGGCCCGTGCACCGGGAGCAGGCCCGCACCGAACGGGCTGGTGCGGAAGATCCGGCCGTCAGCTCGGGAAAATGCGCTGCATCTCCGACTTGAAATGCGCCCAGGTCAGGCTGGCGCTGTTGCCCGCGTAGCCCTCGTAATAGGACTTGCCGGTGGAGACAGGCAGGCCGGCCCAGATCTTGGCCAGGTTCAGCATGAAGGTCTTGCGCGGCATCTCTGACGCCAGGAAGGCGCTGTAGCCGGCCTCCTCGATCAGCTGATGCGCCAGCTGGTCCTGCAGCTCCGGCGAGAAGCGGGCCTGCGGCTTCACCCCTTGGTGTTTGACCAGCCGCCGCAGCGTCGCGGGGATCATCTGATAGCGCCCGATGGCATGGGGCTGGCCTGGGGTGGCGTCGATCCAGGCGTTGATCTCTGCAATTGTCATGCTTGTCGGCTTCTTCGGCGGTTTGCGGGTGGCGCCATACTGCACCGCGTCATATTGCGCCTTGCCGGCCTCGGCGCTGGCGATCAGGTCCAGCAGCCGTTTGACGCTGGGCGGCGCCTTCAGGACCGGGGCGAACAGCCCCCCGCCGCTGCGGCCGCGGAACAGGCTGGCCGCGCCGGGGTTGAGCGACACCGCCCCGCGGCCTTGGTCCGCACCGGGCAGGGTGTCGGGCAGCAGGCTGGCAATTGCCTGCGGGGCCGGCGCTGCGGATGGCGCGGGGCCTGGCATCGGGGCAGAGGCCTTTTGCAGGAAGAAATTATTGCTAACCAGAGAATATCCTTGCGCGCTGACGGCGGCTGCGGTGCACAGCAGCAAAGCCAGAAACGTCATTATCAGGGCAAGGGCGCTCATTCTGAGGGGCATGGGAACCTGCATTCTGCGGTATCTCGTCAGCCGGCAGCCTGCCGCAGCGAAGTTGAGATTCCGTTTATCCCCCGTACGCCGCCTCTTCCGCCCTTTGGAAATAGCGGCTAGAGGAGGCCTATGCTCTCTTATCAGCACATCTATCACGCCGGAAACCTGGCCGACGTTCAGAAGCACGCGCTGCTTGCCTGGATGCTGGCGTATCTCACCCGCAAGGACAAACCGGTCAGCTATATAGAGACCCACGCGGGCCGGGGTCTCTATCAGCTGGACGCGCCCGAAGCGGTCAAGACAGGCGAGGCGGAGCAGGGCATCACCAAGGTTCTGGCAGAGCAGGGGCTGGCGGCGGACCATCCGCTGCACCGCGCGCTGTCGGAGACCCGCAAGGCGCATGGCGCGGCCGCCTATCCCGGATCGCCGCTGATCGCGGCCTCGCTGCTGCGTGCTGATGATTCGCTGCATTTTGCCGAGCTGCACCCGCAGGAAAACACCGCCCTGCGCGCTGCGCTGAGGCCCTGGAAGGCCAAGGTGCACCAGCAGGACGGGTTTGAACTCGCCATGTCCTTGGCGCCGCCAACACCGCGCCGCGGCCTCTTGCTGATCGACCCGAGTTACGAGATCAAATCCGACTATGCCCGCATCCCCGGCATCATCGGCCAGCTGCACAAGAAGTGGAACGTCGGCGTCATCGCCCTGTGGTATCCGATCCTGAGGGACGGCAGCCACAAGCAGATGCTGAAGGCGCTGGAAAGCCAAGGGCTGCCTGATGCGCTGCGCCACGAGGTGTCCTTTCCGCCGGTGCGCGAAGGCCACCGGATGGTGGGCAGCGGCATGTTCGTGGTCAACGCGCCCTACGGCGCGGCAGAGGAAGCCGCGCGGATTTCGGCGCTGTTCGACGCGGTTTCGCGCAAGTAACCCCGGATCGCGCGTTCCACCCGCTGGACCAGCGCGGCACTGCCAGCCTCTCCGGCAAAGGCGGCGGCATTGATCATCCCCTTGGCAATGGCCACCACGTCGCGCGCCTCCTGCGGTCCGGCATCGGGGGCGAAGCGGCGGATGGTGTCCAGAACGATCTGCGCCATCTCCTCTGCCAGCGCAGCGGTTTCCGGTGCCAGCTGCAAGTGCTGTTCGGCATATTCCGCCTCCATCGCCAGCCGCGGCCGCTCGAACTGATGCCGCATCCCGGCGGCCAGCAGTTCCCGCAATGCCGCCTCCGGCGGCGCATCGCGGCAGCGCGCTGCGGCGTCCCGCATCCAGCCCAGCAGCTCTGCCCGCTTGCTGCGCAGCACGGCGGCCAGCACAGCCTCTTTGTTGGGGAAATACTGGTAGAGCGAGCCGATGCTGACGCCGGCCCGGTCGGCAATCGCATTTGTTGTCAAACCCTTGCGCCCCGACGTTTCCAGAATGCGAGCCGCCGCCTCCACGATCGCTTCCTGCGTGGCACGGGAGCGGGCCTGGCGCGCTTGTTTTCTTGGGCTGTGCATCGCGGGTGACTTCCTGCCGGGAACGCGAGTTGAGAATGTGAGCAATCTTTCACATTCTTTTAGGCAAAGGCAACATCCCGGAGGTTCCCCGATGAAAATGACCATCTTCCTGCTGCTCAACGCCTCCCCCGGCTGGCTGCGCCTGGATCGGCCGGAGCGCGGGCGCTTGGCGGCAACCGGGCTGGAGATCTTCACCCGAAACGGGCTGTCTCTGCGCCATTTTGATGCCGAGGCGTTTCATGCGGACTGCAGCGATGTGGCGATGATCGAGGCGGATACGCCGGAGGCCTACTATTTTGCCATCGAGCAGTTGCGGGACACCGCCCTGATCGCCGAGGGCTACTTCACGGTCACCGGGATCATCCCGTCTTTTGAAAACGGCTTCCGCACCTACGAGGCCGCCCATGCGGTTTGACGGCAAACGTATCCTGATCACAGGCGCCTCCCGCGGGATCGGGCGGGCGCTGGCATTGCAGCTGGCGGCAGAAGGCGCAAAGGTTCTGGCGCTGGCGCGCAGCAGCGAAGCGCTGGATGATCTGCCAGAGGGCATTGAGCGGCTGGCCTGCGACCTGGGAGACAGCCGCGCGCGCACTGCGCTGATTGCCGGGCTGCAGGGGCGGCGGCTGGACGGGGTGATCAACAACGCGGGCATTCAGATCGCCGCTGATTTTGCCAAAGGCACTGCGGACGCGCAGGACATCGAGCAGGAGCTGGCGGTGAACCTGACAGCGCCCATGCATCTTGCCGCCGGGCTGCTTCCGGTTCTGGCGCGCACGCCAGGCAGCTTTCTGGTCAACGTCACCTCCGGCCTTGCCCTGGCACCGAAACGGCAGGCGCCGGTCTATTGCGCCTCCAAGGCGGGCCTGCGCAGCTTCACCCGGGCCCTGCGTTATCAGGCTCAGGACGCCGGCCTGCCGGTGCTCATTTCAGACTGTGTTATGGCGCTGGCTGCGACGCAGATGACCGCCGGGCGCGGTCGCGGCAAGATCAGCCCCAACGCCGCCGCCGCCGCCTTGCTGGACGGGGCCGCTGCAGGCAAAAGCGAAATCTGGGTTGGTCAGATGAAGCTGCTGCGGCTGATCCACCGCCTCTCACCGGCGCTGGCAGCCCGCATCCTGCGCGGCTGAGATTTTGCAAACAGCTTTGAAATCCAGCGCTTTCCCGCTACGCTTTTCAGCAGGGAGGGCGCGACATGGAACGCAGGCTGGCCGCCGTGCTGGCGGCGGATATGGTTGGCTACAGCCG
This sequence comes from Leisingera sp. McT4-56, assembly GCF_020514995.1. NCBI lineage: Bacteria > Pseudomonadati > Pseudomonadota > Alphaproteobacteria > Rhodobacterales > Roseobacteraceae > Leisingera > Leisingera sp. McT4-56. The sequence continues at coordinate 114,095 of NZ_JAJALF010000007.1, forward strand.
CCTGATGGACGTGGACGAGCAGGGCACGCTGGCTCGCCTTCGCACCCACCGGATCGAATTGATCGATCCTGCGATCTCCAAGAACCGCGGCTCCATCATCAAGACCACCGGCGACGGGATGCTGGTCGAGTTTCCCAGCGTCTGCGACGCGGTTGCCTGCGCCGCCGAGGTGCAGGACAGGATGCGCCGCCGCAATGCCGATGTGGCGCCCGATAAACGCATCCAGTTCCGGGTCGGCGTGAATCTCGGCGATATCATCTTTGACGGCGGCGACATCTACGGCAGCGGCGTCAATGTGGCGGCAAGGCTGGAGCAGTTCGCCGGCACCGGGGACGTCTGCATCTCTGCTGCCGTTTACGATCAGGTCCGCCGCATGGGCGAGCTGAAGTTTGAGGACTTGGGGCCGCAGCAGCTCAAGAACATTGCGGAACCGGTGCAGGTCTACCGGCTGCTTCTGGAGGAAGATGCTGCCGGTGCCGCACCGGACCCGGATCAAAGCACGGCGGAGCCGGTTGCCGTGGTCAAACCCTCCATCGCGGTGCTGCCCTTTGCCAATATGAGCGGCGACCCGGAGCAGGAGTTCTTCGCCGACGGGCTGACAGAGGACATCCTGACCGAACTCAGCCGCCGCCACGAGCTGTTCGTGATCTCCCGAAACTCCTCCTTTGTCTACAAGGGGCAGGCGGTGAACATCCGTGAAGTGGCGGAGAAACTCGGCGCCCGCTACATCGTTGAAGGCAGCGTGCGAAAAGGGGGCAACCGGCTGCGGATCACCGTGCAGCTGATCGACAGCTGCAACGATTCCCATATCTGGGCGGAGAAGTACGACCGCACGCTCGACGACATATTCGATATCCAGGACGAGGTGACATCGGCTATCGTCGCCACCCTGCCAGGGCGGATCGAAGCTGCCCAGCAGGATGAGGTCTCGCGCAAGAAACCCGCCAGCCTCGCGGCCTATGAATGCGTGCTGGCCGCCAAGGTGCTGCATCACCGCAGCACCCGCGAGGACAACATCAAAGCGATGGAGCTTATCGACCGCGCGGTGGAGCTGGACCCGGAGTTTGCCCATGCCCACGCCTGGCGGGGCTGCATCCGCGGCCAGGCCTGGGGGTATGGCTGGTGCGACGATCCCGAGGAAATGCTGCAGCTGGCGCTGGAGTCGATCCAGAAAGCCGCCTCGATGGACGACAATGATGCGGACGTGCACCGGCTGATGGCGGCGGTTTCCATCCTGCAGGACAATCTTGACCAGGCAAAGTACCACCAGGAACGCGCCCTGTCGCTGAACCCTAATTATGATCTGGTTGTTGTGCAGATGGGCGAGCTGCTGACCTGGCAGGGACGGCCGGAGGAGGGCGCGGACTGGATCGAGAAGGCGATGCGCCTCAACCCGCATTTCCCGGTCCGCTTCTGGAGCCATCTCGGCAAGGCGCATTTCACTGCCCGCCTGTACCAAGAGGCGCTGACAGATTTCAAACGCCTCCCGTCAATGGATGCGGTGCAGACTGCCTTGGTTGCCGCCTGCCACAGCTGGATGGGCGATGTGCAGCAGGCACAGGACTGCGTGGCGCAGATCCGGGTGTTGCAGCCGGACGCCACGGCGGAGGCTTTGCTGGCCGGTCTGCATTACGGCCGCAGCGAGGACAAGGAGCATTTCACTGAAGGGCTGCGCAAGGCCGGGCTGGAATAGGCCGCTGCCAGTGCAAAGCAAAAGGGCGCCGCAGCGGGCGCCCTTTCTCTTTCAATGGAGCCTGGCTCAGGCGAGATCCTTGTAGGAAATCTCCTTGGTGTCAGCACCTTCGCCCACCCGGCCGCGGCGCACGATCAGGCGGTTCAGCGCGTTCACATAGGCCTTGGCCGAGGCCACAACCGTGTCGGTGTTGGCGCTTTCGCCGGTGGCGATGTTGCCGTCCTCTTCCAGCCGCACAGAGACGGTTGCCTGCGCGTCGGTGCCCTCGGTGACCGCATGCACCTGATAAAGCTGCAGGCGGGCGGTGTTCGGATAGATCTTGCGGATCGCCTTAAAAGTTGCATCCACCGGCCCGTCGCCCTCGGCGGTCTCGGTGACGTCCTTGCCGTCGATCTCCATCTCAACGGTGGATTCCGCCGGGCCGCCGGTGCCGCAGACCACTTTCATCGAGACGATCTTGAGGTGGTCGTTCTCCGCGTCGGTGCCGATACGCATCAGCGCGATCAAGTCGTCGTCGAACACTTCTTTCTTGCGGTCGGCCAGCTCTTTGAAGCGGACAAAGACGTCCTTCAGCTGGTTGTCGCCCACCTCATAGCCGAGGTGCTCCAGCTTGTCGCGCAGCGCCGCGCGGCCGGAATGCTTGCCCAAGGGCAGCGAAGTGCCGGAGAGGCCGATGTCCTCGGGCCGCATGATTTCGAAGTTCTCGCGGTTCTTCAGCATGCCGTCCTGGTGGATGCCGCTTTCATGGGCAAAGGCGTTCTTGCCGACAATCGCCTTGTTCGGCTGCACCACGAAGCCGGACACGGTCGAGACCCGGCGCGAGATATGCATGATCTTGGTGGTGTCGATGCCGGTGTGCCAAGGCATGATGTCATTGCGCGTCTTCAGCGCCATCACAACTTCCTCAAGCGCGGTGTTGCCCGCCCGCTCGCCGAGGCCGTTGATGGTGCATTCGATCTGGCGCGCACCGCCGGCCACGGCTGCCAGCGCGTTGGCGGTCGCCATCCCGAGGTCGTTGTGGCAATGGGTGGCAAAGACCACCTCGTCGGCGCCCGGCACGGTCTCGATCAGGCGCTTGATCAGATCGGCGCTTTCCGCAGGCGCGGTATAGCCGACGGTGTCGGGGATGTTGATGGTGGTGGCGCCGGCCTTGATCGCGATCTCGATAACCCGGCACAGGTAATCCCACTCGGTCCGGGTCGCATCCATCGGCGACCACTGCACGTTATCGACCAGGTTGCGGGCATGGGTCACGGTCTCGTGGATCTTGTCCGCCATCTCATCCATGGTGAGGTTCGGGATGGCGCGGTGCAGCGGCGAGGTGCCGATGAAGGTGTGGATGCGCGGCTGCGCAGCCTTGCGCACCGCTTCGGCGCAGCGGTCGATGTCCTTGAAGTTGGCGCGCGCCAGGCCGCAGATAACCGCGTTCTTGGAGCGTTCGGCAATCTCGGACACCGCGGCAAAGTCGCCTTCGGAGGCAATCGGGAAGCCGGCCTCGATGATGTCCACGCCCATCTCGTCCAGAAGCTCGGCAATCTCCAGCTTCTCGTCATGGGTCATGGTGGCGCCGGGGCTCTGCTCGCCGTCGCGCAGGGTGGTGTCGAAAATCAATACACGGGATTTGTCGCCGGAAATCGGGGATGCGTTGGTCATGATGGTATCTCTTGTCTCTGTCCTAGGCCCTTCCAGGGCATTCGTAGCCTTCGATGGCGCGCGTGCGGCAATCCTCTGAGCGGGCGCGCCGGAAGGGCACGCTCAGAGGCGGGCTAGGATCAGTAGGGCGCGCAGAGCTGCACCGCGGGACGCGGCGGCGGCAAGGGTGATATCTGCGCAAATGGTCATGGCAGGGATTTATACAGAGGTGCCGCCGAATGGAAAGAGGATTCTGGCCCCGTTGCAGTGCCTGGCGGCCGCTGCCCGGCCCCGGTATGCGGCCGCATGCGGTAAGTTCAAGACAATGTTGAAAAAAGCATATAATATAAGTAACAGCCGCAGGCAGTTTCAATGCGGCAGTTTGTCCGCACCGCGATATTTTTTGCGTGGAAACGGCTATTGGGGCTTGCGCTGGCAGAGATGATGGCGTTGACGGCCCGGATCCGGCGCTCCTGAAGAAGAAAGCGCCATCGATAGGAGGAAACAGTGTCAAACAAAATTGTCCTTGGATATGACGACAGCGAGGCCGCCAAATCGGCGCTTGCTTTTGCCGTCAGCCTTGCCAAAGCGCAAGGGGCGGAGCTGGTGATTGCGCATGTGCTGGATTGGTCGCCCTATTCCTTCCTGACCCCGGAAGAGATCGAACAGCGCCACAAGCGCCGCGCAGAAGAGCTGAAGCGCGCAGAGGACGCGCTGCTGGCTCCGGTGCGCAAAAGTCTGGCGGACAGCGGTGTCACCGTTTCCACAGAGCTGAAGTACGGCCACATCGCTGAGACTCTGATCGATGTGATCAAGGAAAGCGGCGCCAGCCATCTGATCATCGGCCGCACCGGCCATTCGGCGCTGTCGTCGCGGCTGTTCGGCTCGGTCGCGGGCACCTTGGCGCAGGCCGCGCCGGTCCCGGTCACCATTGTTCCGTAAAGATAAACTCAGAGGACAGTCATGAGTAAATCAATCAAGGCGGCAGCCCTGTCTGCACCGCTGCTGCTGGCGGCAACCGCTCCGGCGATGGCACAATCCGTCGACGAGCGGGTCAATGAGCTGTTTGCCAGCTCCACCGGCTGGTTCGTTAACCTGATCTTCAGCCCGTTTCCCGGCACCAGCTTCCCCTGGATCGTGGCCTGGCTGGTTGTCGCGGCCACCGTGTTCACCATCTACTTCGGCCTGATCCAGTTCCGCGCCTTCCCGCACTCGATTGCGCTGGTCAAAGGCGACTACGCGGACCCCAATGACGCGGGCGAGGTCAGCCACTTCCAGGCGCTGGCAACCGCGCTCTCCGGCACAGTCGGCCTCGGCAATATCGCCGGCGTTGCGGTGGCAGTCGGCATCGGCGGCCCGGGCGCAACCTTCTGGATGATCCTGGCCGGCCTGATGGGCATGGCCTCCAAGTTCACCGAATGCACGCTGGGCGTCAAATACCGCAATGAGTTCGAAGACGGCCACGTCTCCGGCGGCCCGATGTACTACATGACCAAGGGCTTTGCCGAACGCGGCCTGCCGATGGGCAAGTTCCTGGCGGTGCTGTTCTCGGTGTTCTGCATTCTCGGCGCCCTGGGCGGCGGCAACATGTTCCAGGCCAACCAGGCGCACGCGCAGATCACCAATGTGGTCGGCCAGTATCCGGGCTGGATTACCGGCGTCGTGTTCGCCGCGGTGGTGTTTGCGGTGATCGTCGGCGGCCTGAAATCCATCGCTCGTGTGACCGAAAAAGTGGTTCCCTTCATGGGCGTCATGTATGTCGCAGCCGCGATCGTGATCCTGGCAATGAACGCGGACAAGATCGGCTGGGCTTTCGGTCAGATCTTCGAAGGCGCCTTCACCGGCCTAGGCATCGCCGGCGGCATGGTTGGCGCGCTGATCCAGGGCTTCAAGCGGGCGGCGTTCTCCAACGAGGCCGGCGTCGGCTCCGCAGCCATCGCCCACTCCGCCGTGCGCACCAAGGAGCCGATCACCGAAGGTTTCGTTTCGTTGCTGGAACCCTTCATCGACACCGTGGTGATCTGCACCATGACCGCGCTGGTGATCATCATCACCGGTCAGCTGATCCAGGACCCGAACACCGGCCTCTACCTGCTGGATGAAGGCGCAAGCACCATTCAGACCGTTGACGGCAACAAAGGCGTGGCGCTGACCTCGGCGGCCTTCTCCTCGGCCTTCGGCTGGTTCCAGTACGTGCTGGCGCTGGCGGTGATCCTGTTCGCCTTCTCCACCATGATCAGCTGGTCCTACTACGGCCTCAAGGCCTGGACCTTCCTTTTCGGCGAAGGCCAGACCACCGAACTGGTGTTCAAGGTGATCTTCTGCATCTTCGTGGTGATCGGCGCGGCGGCCAACCTCGGCCCGGTGATCGACTTCTCCGACGCGGCAATCTTTGCCATGGCGGTGGTTAACATCATCGCGCTCTACTTCCTGATGCCGATCGTCAAGAAAGAGCTGAACAGCTACCTGTCGCGCCTGAAGTCGGGTGAGATCAAGAAATTCGTCTGACAGGCCCTGGCCTGACCGCAGACGAAACTGAAAAAAACAGGCCTCTCCGGATATCCGGGGAGGCCTTCTTCTTTTTCGCTTACAGCTTGACGCAGTCCTCCACGATCCGGCGCAGCCCGGCGATCTGGCCGGGCAGGGTATCGGCCTGTGACTGGCAGAACCCGATCAGCAGGCCCCGGCACTGCTTTTCCGGATCATGCGGCGACAGCGGCCGCACGCCATAGCCCGCCTCTGCCGCGCGGCGGCAGATTTCGGTGTCGTCCTGCGCCCCCTTCAGGTGAAAGGCGATCTGCATGCCGGCATTGTGGCGATGGAAATGCCCCAGGGTCTCCGGCCAGCCCGCCAGCGCATCAGCCGCCGCGGCATAGCGTTCCGCATACAGCCTGCGGGCGCGGCGGATGTGGCGGTCATACTGGCCCGATGCCATGAACTCAGCCAGCGGCCGCTGCGCGGTGATGGCGGCGCCTGCGCTGGGATGGATGAACTGTGACCGGAATTGCGGCACCAGCGCCGGCGGCAGAATTGCATAGCCCAGTCGCAGCGCATGGGAAAACGTCTTGGAAAACGTGCCGACGTAGATGCACCGCCCCTCGCGGTCCAGCGCAGCCATCGCTGGCACCGGCTGGCCGCCATAGCGGAACTCGCTGTCGAAATCATCCTCGATGATCCAGCCGCCCCGGTCCTTGGCAGCCTGCAGAAAGGCCTGCCGCTGCGGCACCGGCAGGGTGCCCCCAAGCGGGAACTGATGCGAGGGCGTCAGCAGCGTCACCCTGGCCATCTGCCGCGGCACCTCAGCCCCGCGCGCGCCTGCCTGCAGCCAGCGGACCTGCCAGCCGCGGGCCTGCGCAAACCGCTGGGTGGGGGTAAAGCCGGGGGCCTCCAGCGCGATATCCTCGCCGCCGACCAGAAACTCCATCGCCAGTTCCAGCGCCTCGCGCGCGCCGCTGGTCACCAGCACCTGTTCTGCGCTGCTGGCGATGCCCCGCCAGCGCGCCGCATAGGCTGCAATCTCGCGCCGCAGGTCCGGGTCGCCAAAGGCATCCTCCTGATGGCTCAGGCTCAGCGGGTCCATCCTTGCCACACGTGAAACACAGCGCGCCCAGGGGCGGGCCGGAAAAACCCCAGGATCCGGCACCCCGGGCAGCAGCATGCCGGGCGCTGGCGGCGGCACCGCCGCAACGGAGCTGGACGGAACCTCCGGCGGCCGGATCGGCGCCACATCGCAGACAAAGATCCCGGCGCCGCGCCGCGCCTCGGCGAAGCCCTCGGCCACCAACTGGTCATAGGCCGTCACCACGGTGGAGCGCGCCACCCCCAGATCCTGCGCCAGCGCCCGGGAAGAGGGCAGGCGGGTGCCGATGCCCAGGCCGCCGCCGCTGATCTGGCGGCGCAGCGCCGCAACGATCTGCAGATAGACAGGCTCTGCGCTGCGCTTGGACAGCAGGCTGGAGAGGTCAATCATACTGGACTGTTCATTTTGTTAAAAACTGGAAGTTAATCACAATCCAGTTTGCGCATATCCGTCACCGGGAACAACAAGAAACATGAGGTCAGCCAATGCGCCAACCCGAAGAAGCAACAGCCCTGAAGTCCGGCCGCAGCCGTTTGCGCCGCGCCCACGAGCGCGGGCTCTATGACCGCGAGAGTGTCTACCAAGTGCTCGACGCCATGCCGCTGGCCCATATCGGTTACCAGATCGATGGCGCCACGTCGGTGCTGCCGACCCTGCAATGGCGCGAGGGGGATCATGTCTACTGGCACGGCTCCGCTGCCAGCCGCGCAATCCGGGCAATGGCGGGGGCAGAGGTCTGCCTGACCGTCACCTGCATGGACGGCTACGTTCTGGCGCGCTCCGCCTTCCATCATTCCGTCAACTTCCGCTCTGCGATGCTGTTCGGGGTGGCGGGGCAGGTCGCGGATGAGGACGCCAAGGCTGCCAGCCTCAAGGCGATGGTGGACCGTATCTTCCCTGGCCGCTGGGAGACCCTGCGCCCGATGAACGCACAGGAGCTGAAGGCAACCGCGGTGCTCAGGATGCCGATCGAGGAAGGCGCCGCCAAGATCCGCTCCGGCCCGCCCAAGGATGACGAGGAAGACTACGCCCTGCCGATCTGGGCCGGCGTGGTGCCGATGGGGCTGGAGTTGAAGCCGCCGCAACCCGATCCGGCCAATCTGGAGGGCGTGGCGATGCCCGACCACCTGAGCCGCATCCGCATCGGCTGAAATGAAAAGGCGCGCCGTCCTGGCGCGCCTTTTGATCATTCCGGTTTACTCGGTCTGGGCGGCGTCCCCGGTCCCGCTGGTGACCAGCGCGCCGTTTTCCCAGGTGCCGTCCGCCTGCTGGCCGCTGGCGTATCTCATCGTGCCCGGTCCCTGGCGCTTGCCGTTGACAAAGCTGCCCTCATAGACGTCGCCATTGGCATAGGTCGCCACGCCCTGGCCGTAAATCTTGCCTTCGCGCCATTCGCCCTCATAGGTGAAACCGTCGGGCATCACGATCTTGCCCTGCCCGTGGCGCTGGCTATCGGCGAATTCGCCGGTGTAGACCGACCCGTCCGCATAAGTCACCGTGGCCTCCCCGTGGCGCTGCCCGTCCTGCCAGCCGCCCTCGTAGCGGTAGCCGTCGGCATAGGTCATCACCCCCTGGCCGTCGTTTTTGGCGTTCTTGAAGCCGCCGGTGTAAATGATGCCGCTGGGGTAGGTGGCGGTGCCTTCGCCCTCGATCACCCCGGCCACCCAGTCGCCTTCGTAGGTGGAGCCGTCGGGATAGGTGATCTTGCCCTTGCCCTCGGCCAGGTCATCGCGGAAATCGCCTTCATAGACAGAGCCGTCGGGGTAGATCATCTTGCCCTTGCCCTCGATCTGCCCCTTCACCCATTGGCCGGTATAGCTGTATCCGTCTTTCTCGGTGATGGTGCCGGTGCCGTGGCGCTGATCATTCAGAAAGTCGCCGGCATAGATATCGCCATTGGCATAGGTCTGCTTGCCCGTGCCGTGACGGCGGCCTTTCTGCAGCTCGCCCTCGTAGATGTCGCCATTGGGCTGCGACAGCTTGCCGGTGCCGTGCATCTGGCTGGCGGCCCATTCGCCCTCGTAGACCAGCCCGTCGGATGTCTCCAGCTTGCCCTGGCCCTGCAGCTGGCCATCCGCGACTGAGCCCTCATAGACGGTGCCTTCGGCATAGGTGATCCTGGCCAGGCCTTCCTGGCGGCCCTCCACCCAGTCACCGTCATAGGTGTAGCCGTCGGGCGAGGTCATCACGCCCTTGCCGTGCCGTTTGCCATCGGCAAAGCTGCCCTGGTAGCGCACGCCGCTGGCATAGACAGAGGTGCCGTCGCCATGGATCTGCCCGTCCTGCCAGCCGCCCTCGTAGGTGCTGCCGTCGGCGCGGGTCAGCTTGCCCAGCCCGTGCGGTTTTCCCTGCGCGAACTCGCCCTCATAGACCGATCCGTCCGGGAACCGCGCCACGCCCTGGCCGCGCACCTCGCCGTCGACCCATTCGCCGGTGTATTCATAGCCGTTCGGCAGCTTGTAGGTGCCGGTGCCATGCTGCAGCCCGTTGCGGAAGGTGCCCTCATAGACGCCGCCGATCTCGTCCTGGGTGGTGATGACCTCGCCTTCCTGCGCAATAGCCGGGGCGGCCAGTGCCAGGAGTGTGGAAAGCGCGAATGCGGTGCCGAAACGGGTCATTCAAAACCTCTGCCTGCCCAGGAATTACGGTGCTGCTGCCATTTAGGGTTGCTTGCCCGGAAACTAAGCTACCGCAGGCGGGGCCGCAATGTCTTTTCCCTGGCCTGCCGCCCTTGCCCTTTTCCTTGGCGGTCAATCTGGTAAATGGCTGAGGGAGGATATTTGCAAAGGGCCCAAGCAGCATGGCAGACCGTTTCCGCGTGACACTGGCGCAGCTGAACCCGACAGTGGGCGATCTGGCAGGCAACGCCGCCAAGGCCCGCGCCGCCTGGGAGGAAGGCCGCAAGGCCGGCGCCGATCTGGTGGCGCTGCCGGAAATGTTCATCACCGGCTACAATACCCAGGACCTGGTGATGAAACCGGCCTTTCACACCGCCGCCATTGCCGAGGTGGAGAAACTGGCAGCGGACTGCGCCGACGGCCCGGCGCTGGCCATCGGCAGCCCCTGGGTCGAGGGCGCCCAGCTTTACAACGCCTATTTGATCCTGAAAGGCGGCAAGATCGCCTCACGCAGCCTCAAGCACCACCTGCCCAATGAAACCGTGTTCGACGAGGTGCGGATCTTCAATGCAGGCCCGTTGGGCGGCCCCTATGCGGTCGGCAACACCCGCATCGGCTCCCCCATTTGCGAGGACGGCTGGCACGAGGATGTGGCGGAAACCCTTGCCGAGACCGGCGCAGAGTTCCTGCTGATCCCCAACGGTTCGCCCTATTTCCGCAACAAGATGGAAGTGCGCTTCAACCACATGGTGGCGCGCGCGGTCGAAACCCACCTGCCGGTGATCTATCTGAACATGGTGGGCGGCCAGGATGACCAGGTCTTCGACGGCGGCTCCTTCGTCCTGAACCCGGGCGGTGCACTGGCGCTGCAGATGCCGGTGTTCGACGAATGTTATGCCCATCTCGATCTGGAACGCACCGATGAAGGCTGGCGCGCGGTCGAGGGCGAGAAGGCGCATCTGCCGGATGAGTGGGAGCAGGACTACCGGGTGATGGTGGAATCGCTGCGCGACTATCTGCGCAAGAGCGGTTTCAAAAAGGTGCTGCTGGGCCTGTCCGGCGGCGTGGACTCGGCCATTGTCGCCGCCATTGCCGTCGATGCCATCGGCGCCGAAAACGTCCGCTGCGTGATGCTGCCCTCTGAGTACACCAGCCGGGAATCGCTCGACGATGCCGAAGCCGTGGCCAAGGCGCTGGGCGTGCATTACGACTATGTCCCGATCTCCGAGGGCCGCGCTGCCATCACCAACACGCTGGCGCCGCTGTTCGAAGGGATGGAGCCGGGCCTGACGGAGGAAAACATCCAGTCCCGCCTGCGTGGCCTCTTGCTGATGGCGATGTCCAACAAGTTCGGGGAAATGCTGCTGACCACAGGCAACAAGTCCGAGGTCGCGGTGGGCTATGCCACCATCTATGGCGACATGAACGGCGGCTACAACCCGATCAAGGATCTGTACAAGACCCGCGTGTTCGAAACCTGCCGCTGGCGCAATGCCAACCACCGCCCCTGGATGATGGGGCCGGCGGGCGAGGTGATCCGCCCCAACGTGATCGACAAGCCGCCCACTGCCGAGCTGCGCGAGGATCAGAAGGACAGCGACAGCCTGCCGGACTATCCTGAGCTCGACGCAATTCTGGACATTCTGGTCGATCAGGATGGCTCAATCGCAGATTGCGTTGCGGCGGGATATGACCGCGATACCGCCAAGCGGGTCGAGCATCTGGTTTACATCAGCGAATACAAGCGCTTCCAGTCCGCCCCCGGTGCCCGGCTGACCCGGCGCGCGTTCTGGCTGGACCGCCGCTATCCGATCGTGAACCGCTGGCGCGACCCGTCCTAAGTATTGTTCTAACCATCTGATAGCGCTGGCGTTTTCGCGCATTTTGAGATGGCGCTGTGTCGCTTCCGGCGGCGGCAATACCCTGATATGCGGCGCAAAAATCACAATGGCGTAATGCGGCGCAGTGCGTGTCGCATGCGCGCTGGACCGGCGGTTTGGCACCGGGCATAGATGCCCTTATGCCCGGACCCAGACTGCCTCATTTCCAATCCGATCTGGCCTTGCCCAAGGCCGTCGACGCCGTGGTTATCGGCGGCGGCATCATTGGCTGCAGCACTGCGCTGGAGCTGGCTGAACGCGGCTATTCCGTGCTGCTGTGCGAAAAGGGGCAGATCGCGGGCGAGCAGAGCTCGCGCAACTGGGGGTGGGTGCGCATCGCCTGCCGCGACCCGCGCGAAATTCCCCTGATGGCGGAATCGCTGCGCCTGTGGGAGGGGCTGGTGGAACGCACCGGGCAGGAAACGGGTTTCACCCGCGCCGGCATTCTCTACACCGCGGAAACCGCCAAGCGGGAGGCCCAGCTGGAGCGCTGGCTGCGCAACCTCGACGGCTGGGAGCAGGGCGCCCGCATGGTGCGGGGAGATCAGCTGGCGCAGCTGATGCCCGGGCATCAGACCAAGGTACACGCTGCGCTTCACACTCCGATGGATGGCCGCGCCGAGCCGCAGCTGGCAACCCATGCGATTGCCTCTGCGGCACAGGCCGCAGGCGCCAGGGTGATGAGCGAATGCGCAGTGCGCAGCGTGGAAACCGCTGCGGGCCGGATCAGCGGCGTGATGACAGAACGCGGCCGTGTTGCCTGCTCCGCCGTTGTCGTTGCCGGCGGCGCCTGGTCGCGGCTGTTCCTGGGCAATGCGGGCGTGAACCTGCCGCAGCTCAAGGTGCTGAACTCGGTGCTGCGCACCTCGCCGATGCAGGGCGGGCCGGAAACCGCGGTGCGCAGCGGCAATCTCGGCCTGCGCAAACGGGCCGATGGCGGCTACACGGTGTCGGATGCAATGGAAAACGTGGTCGACATCGTTCCCGACAGTTTCCGCTTGGGGTGGAAATACCTGCCCAGCCTGCGCCAGGAATGGCGGGCGCTGCAGTTCCGCATCTCCGGCCGCTGGGCAGAGGAGGCCGCCCAGGCGCACCGCTGGGACCCGCAGAGCACCACGCCTTTTGAACAGTGCCGCGTTCTGGACCCGGCCCCTTCGCAGAAAGCGCTGAAGAGCGGCTGGGCCGCCGCGCAAAAGGCCTTCCCGGTGCTGCAGGGCGCCGACGTGGTGCAAAGCTGGGCCGGGCTGATGGATGTGACCCCGGATGCGATCCCGGTGATTTCGCAGGTGGACAGCCTGCCCGGGCTGTTTGTCTCCACCGGGTTCTCCGGCCACGGCTTCGGCATCGGCCCCGCCGCAGGGCGGCTGACTGCTGACCTTGTCACCGGCAGCACCCCGGTTGTCGACGCGCGCGAATTCCGCCTTTCCCGGTTCTTGGACGGCAGCAAATACGGGCCGCAAACCGGCTATTGATCAGCGCAGGGTGCCCACTCAGCTGGCAGCCTGGCAGCACCTGCGGGCGCCGCCGCGGCGGGGCTTTGCGGAACCGGTCGCGCGCAAGGGCGGCGGCGCAAACCCTTATACATTTCCGCGCGCCGCGCTATCCTCACAGCAGGAGGGCGGGCAGATGAGCCAGAACAAGACAGCCCCGACGAGTGCCAGCGTCGAAGACTTCCTGCAATCGGTGGAGCCGGAGCGAAAGGCGGTCGAGGCGCAGGAGCTGGACCGGTTGTTCCGCAACGCGACCGGGTATCAGCCGCAAATGTGGGGACCGTCCATCGTCGGCTACGGCCGATATCACTACCGCTACGCCAGCGGCCGGGAAGGCGACTACCTGGCCACCGGGTTTTCCCCGCGCAAGGCGCGCCATTCCATTTACATCATGCCGGGCTATCAGGACTACGGCGGCATCCTGGCCCGCCTGGGCAAGCACAAGCTCGGCAAAAGCTGCCTTTATGTGAACAGGCTTGCCGATATCGACCTCGATGTGCTGGGCGAGCTGATCCGCGCGGGCCTCAAGGATCTGGACGCGATCTGGCCGGTGCAGCCGCAGTAGCACGCGGCGCTCTCATCCTTTCCCCGAAAGCGCGCGTCCCGCTGCCCGGATGGCGGCTGTTCCGCCGGGAGGGGAGAGGACGCGCCAAAGGGGCTTTAACCCTCGCGAAACTGGACAAACCGCGGCCCATGTGACAAGGGGCAGGGCAACAGGAGACTCGTGATGACCACCACCCGTTTTGCCCCGTCGCCGACCGGCTATATCCACGTCGGCAACCTGCGCACCGCGCTGATGAACTACCTGATCGCCCGGCAAGCCGGCGGCACCTTCATCCTGCGCATCGACGACACCGACCCGGAGCGGTCCAAGGAAGAGTACGTCGATGCGATCAAACAGGATCTGGAGTGGCTGGGCCTGACCTGGGACAAGGTGGAGCGCCAGTCCGAGCGCCTCGACCGCTATGTCGCTGCGGCGGAAAAGCTGCGGGAGATCGGCCGTTTCTACGAGGCCTTCGAGACCCCGACCGAGCTGGACCTGAAGCGCAAGAAGCAGCTGAACATGGGCAAGCCGCCGGTCTATGACCGTGCCGCTCTGAACCTGTCCGATGACGAGAAAGCTGCGCTCCGCGCCGAGCGCGGCGACGGCGTCTGGCGCTTCAAGCTGGACCATCAGCGCATCGAATGGACCGACGGCATCCTGGGCGACATCTCCATCGACGCGGCCTCGGTCTCCGACCCGGTGCTGATCCGCGGCGACGGCCAGTTCCTTTACACCCTGGCCTCGGTGGTCGATGACACCGAAATGGGCGTGACCCATGTGGTGCGCGGCTCCGACCACGTCACCAACACCGCCACCCAGATCCAAATCATCGAGGCGCTGGGCGGCTCCGTGCCCTCTTTCGCCCACCACTCGCTGCTGACCGGTCCGCAGGGCGAGGCGCTGTCCAAGCGCCTGGGCACCCTGGCGCTGCGCGACCTGCGCGAGGCCGGCGTGCAGCCGATGGCGCTCCTCAGCCTGATGGCGCGCCTGGGCTCCTCCGACCCGGTGGAGCTGCGCTCCGAACTGGCAGAGCTGATCGACGGTTTCGACATCAACCGCTTTGGTGCTGCGCCGACCAAGTTCGATGTCGAGGATCTCTATCCGCTGACCGCCCGCCACCTGCAGTCGCTGCCGCTGGAGGCCGTGCAAGGCCATGTGGACGCGCTGGGCGTTCCGGCTGAGAAACAGGCAGCCTTCTGGGACATGGCCAAGGAAAACATCACCACGCTCAAGGATCTCGCGGGCTGGTGGGAGCTCTGCCGCGACGGCGCCGAGCCGCTGGTCGCGGATGAGGACAAGGACTTCATCGCCGAGGCGATGGCGATGCTGCCCGAAGGCCCCTACGACAGCGAAAGCTGGGGTAAATGGACCGCTGCGGTGAAAGAGGCGACGGGTCGCAAGGGCAAGGGCCTGTTCATGCCGCTGCGCAAAGCCGTCACCGGCATGGAGCGCGGCCCCGACATGTCCGCCCTGCTGGCGCTGATGGAAACCGTGCGCGCCCGCGGCTGACGCCTGACACATCCTGATGTAAATAAAGGCGGTGCCTGATGGCGCCGCCTTTTTCTGTCCGGGAGGGGCGGGTGCGGGCGGGTCAGCCCCAGCGGCCGTCCCGGACCTCCTGGCACATTTCTTTGGCCGCCTTGGCCATGTCCGGATTCGGATGGCCGCCAAGCGCATCCAGCGACTTCTCCATCCAGCGCATCACCGAAGGCGAGTCGCTGCCGCAGCGGGCAATCGGCGGAAAGGCGCAGCGCAGCAGATGCTTGGCGGTGACCGGCGGGATGCTGACATTCGGATAATCCGCCTCGCGGGTATCGCTGGTCTCATCCGCAGGCATGTTCTCCCACAACAGCCGTTCCAGCCGCCCCATCACCTCCACCGCGGTGCCGGGATCATTGACGCCGGGCGACAGCGCCCGCTGCGCGGTCTCCGCCAGCAGGGTGAGGCCAAAGGACGAGTCCTGGTCGAAACTGCGCACGTCGCCGATGTCGATCGCGGCAGAGGCCGCCTTGCAGAAATCATTGTCCCCGGCCGTGGCCCAGGCCACCGGCTGGCCGCGCAGGATGTATTCCCCCGGCGCCCGCGCCAGGGTGATCTGCGTGCCGGCCTCCTCCGCCAGCTCATTGAGCCGCGACAGCCCGGCATAGCGGACAAAGCCGCTTTCGGCGGCGGGGATGTCCACGGCGTCCGCGGGTCTGGCGTCTTCACGCGCGCAAAGGCCGCCGAGGCAGGGCTTGTCCATCCGCGCTTTCAGGCTGGTGCGGGTGCGGTCCTCTATCAGCCGCAGGGTGTGGTCCATGCTGCCGAGGCCCGACAAATGATCGATCCAGCGCAGGATGGCGCCGACGATCAGCACCACCACGATGATGGTGAGCCCGAAAACCACCAGCGCGCCTTCAGGTGTGAAATAGCGTGCGCGGAACAGGATTACCGCGCTCAGCGAATAGATGAAGCCGCTGACAAAGGTGGCCAGCACCCTGTGGGTGACGGTGTCCTCCAGCAGCAGCCGGTAGACCCGCGGCGTCGCCATTGCAGCGGCGGCGCGGTAGGCGCTGACCATGACGTTCAGCGAAAAGGTGGTGACCGCCAGCATGCCCGACGCCAGGATCGTCAGCACCGGCAGCACTGCCTCGCGCCCGAAGTCCTTGCTCAGGTTATCCGGCAGCAGCGGTTTCGCCAGCGGCGCCAGCAGCAGCGCCAGCACCGAAATCAGGGAAATCAGGACAACCCGGAACCAGAGCTGCCGCGCAATCCGGCCCAGGTGCAGCAATAGCTTTTCAATCATGGCCCCCAGACTATGCGGCGCGCCCCGGTGCTGTCGATCAGTTCATCGAACATTTTGCGCTCCGCCGGCGCAACCGCCTGGTGGCGGGGGTAGCGCGGTGCCGCACGGTCGTCCAGGATCGGCGCATCCCAGCCGTCGGTGGTCTCCACGAACCCCTTCAGCCCGGCCTCTCCGAACACCCGCAGATAGCCCTGCAGCACCACATCCAGATAGCTGAGCAGGACCGGGTGGCGCTCGGTGACGCCGTTCTGCCTGTCCGCCGCCACCGCATAGACGGAAATCTCGGGGCTGCCGTTCAGCCCGTGCTGCACCCTGTCAGAGGCAGGCAGCCGCTCATAGGCAAACTCGCGCTCGTCCAGCGCCGCCCAGTCGCCGCCGGGCACCTCGGCGATCAGCCCGTCGATTTCGCTGTCCGCACAGGGCACAGCGGTCAGGAATGCCACCTCGCGCAAGGACGTATGCACCCAGGCCCGCCGCCAGCCGCGCAGCCGGGCGGGCGCCGCGCCGCCATAGGAATGGGTCGCTGTGTTCACCAGGCTGCCATAGCCAAAGAAGTAAGGAGCGGTCATTTCTAGCGCCTTTCAGCCGCATTTCCGGTTATTGATGTATGTCAAACTGCTTTTTCCGCTTTTGTGCAATAACCGATGCATCTTAGCTGCGGGAGCGACCCATGCGCATTACCAAAAGGACCAACATTGCCGTGCGGCTGCTGATGTACTGCGCCGCCCATGAAGACCGCCTGGTGACCAAGGCCGAGATTGCAGAGTGCTGTAATATCTCGGAAAACCATCTGGCGCAGGTGATCAACCAGCTCAGCCAGCTCGGCTACCTCGCCACCCAGCGCGGCCGCAACGGCGGCATGAACCTGGGCAAGCCCGCGGCAGAGATTCGCATCGGCGACGTGTTCCGCGATGTCGAGGGCAACCTGCCGATGGTGGAGTGCTTTGCCGACGCGGACAACACCTGCCCGCTGTCGGATGCCTGCCGTCTCAAGGTGGCGCTGGCGGATGCGGCGCAGGCTTTCTATGCCTCGCTGGACGATATCTCGCTTGAGGCGCTGGTCTGCGACAACCACGACCTGATGCGGCTCTTGCAGCCGGTCTCCTGCGGCGCCCGCTAGGCGCGCACCGCAGATCCGGTCATTCGCGTGCACGCAGGATGCGGGCGGGCTTGGCGGCCAGCGGCCGCAGCGCAAAGGCCAGCCCGGCCAGCAGCGTCGTCAGCACCCCGCCTGAGATCACCATCAGCGCATTGGGCCAGATCACCGCATAGCCGGTTTCGAACACATAGGCATTGATCGCCCAGGCCCCGGCAATGCCCGCGGCCAAGGCAACCAGCCCCGCCGCCGCGCCCAACAGGGCTGCGCGCAGGGCAAAGCTTGCCAGGATCTGCTTGCGCGGCGCGCCCAGTGTTTTCAGCAGCGCCGCCTCATACCGCCTTGCAGGCTCCCCCGCAGCCGCGGTGCCCAACAGCACCAGGAACCCGGTCAGCAGCGTCGCCGCCGCGCCATAGGCAGTGGCCGCCGCCAGCTGCCGCAGGATGTCCGACACCCGGTCGATGGCATCGCGCATCCGGATCGCGGTGATATTCGGCATTTCCCGCGCCAGATCGCGCAGGATCGCCGCCTCTGCCTGCTCCTCGGCATAGACGGTGGCGATGAAACTGTGCGGTGCGCCCGCCAGCGCGGCCTCGTTCAGCACCATCACAAACCCCATTCCGGCGGTGGAGAAATCCACGTTGCGGAAACTGGTGATGGTGCCGGTGATGTCGCGGCCCAGGATGTTCAGCGTCAGCGTGTCGCCCAGCTTGAGCCCCAGTTCCTCGGCCTCCTCGGCGGCAAAGCTGATCTGCGGATCACCTGAATAATTCTCCGGCCACCACGTGCCCGCCGTGACCTCCGTCGCCTCCGGCTGGGCGGCGGCATAGGTGATGCCGCGGTCGCCGCGCACCACCCAGTGATCGCCCGCAACCTCGGTGGCGGGCTGTCCGTTGATCCGGGTCAGCACCCCACGCAGCATCGGCGCGTTTTCCACCCGCGTGACGGAGGGGTCGTTCTCCACCCGCTCCAGAAAGGCAGGCATCTGGCTGCGCTGAATATCAACAAAGAAATAGCTCGGCGCCACATCCGGCAGATTGCCTGCAATCGCCCGGCGCATGTTGCCGTCGATCTGGCCGATGGCGGCCAGCACCGTCAGCCCCAGCCCCAGCGCCAGCACCGCGGGCACGGCACCATCACGCGCGCTGCCAATGGACGAGAGCGCCCACCGCAGGGCAGGTCGCCCGCGCGACGCCCCGGTGCCGCGGCGCGCCAGAAACCCGATCCCCAGCGCTGCAACCAGCAGCACCATCAGCGCCCCCATCAGCCCGCCCGCGGTCCACAGCGTCAGCTGCGCCGAGCCGCTGAACCAGGCCGCCAGCCCCACCAGCGCCGCCAGCGCCAATCCGGTCGCCAGCAAATATCGCGGGGCAGGCAGCCTTGTGCGGCTGGCAAAGGCATCCCGGAACAGGGAGGCCGCGCGGATGCGTTCCGCCCGCGCCAGCGGCCACAGGGCAAAGATGAAGGCGGTCAGCACGCCGTAAATCGCGGCCTCCGCCAAGGCCGAGGGGTAGAGCGAAAACACTGCCGGGAAAGGCAGCTGCGCCGCGATCAGCGGCCCCAGCAGCAGCGGCAGCACGCCGCCCAGAACCAGCCCGATGCCGACCCCGACCAGCGTCAGCGCGCCGATCTGCAGGAAGTAGGTGAGGAAAATTGTCTGCCGCTCCGCCCCCAGCGTGCGCAGGGTGGCAATGGTGGCGGTCTTGGTCGCCAGATAGGCGCGCACGGCAGCAGAGACGCCAACCCCGCCCACCGCCAGGCCGGAAAGCCCCACCAGAACCAGAAACCCGCCCAGCCGCTCGACAAAGGACGTGATCCCCGGTGCGCCGTTCCGTGCATCGCGCCAGCGCATGCCGGTGGTTTCAAACAGCCCCTCTGCCTCCGCCTGAAGGGCGGCCAGATCGCTGCCCGCAGGCAGTTCCATCCGGTACTTGGTGTCAAACAGGGTGCCGGGCTCCAGCAAGCCGGACTGCCCCAGGTCCGCTGTCCGCACCATCGTGCGCGGCCCCAGCTCAAAGCCGGAAGCGGCCGCATCCGGCTCCAGCGCGATCATCGCCATCAGGCGGAAGTCCTGGGTGCCCAGCCGGAAGGTATCCCCCGGCTGCAGCCCCAAACGGTCCGCCAGCACCCGGTCCATCACGCCACCGGGCAGCCCGTCCGCACCCGCCAGCGCGGCGTCCAGCGGCATCTCCGGCGCCAGCTTGATCTCGCCTTTCAAGGGATAGAGACCATCCACCGCCTTCACCTGGGTCAGTCCGCGCTCCTCGCCCACGGTGGCCATGGAGCGGAACTCGGCAATCTCGGAATGGCGCAGCGCGGTCCGCTCCAGCCAGGCGCGCTCGTCTTCAGTGGCAAAGCGGTAGGTGAAATTCAGCTCGGCATCGCCGCCCAGGATGGTGGCGCCCTCGCGCTCCAGTCCGGTCTCGATCGACGCGCGGATCGAGCCGATGGCGGCAATCACCCCGACCCCCAGCGCCAGGCAGGCGAGGAAGATGCGGAACCCCTTCAGGCCGCCGCGCAGCTCCCGCAGGGCAAAGCGCCAGGCGAGGCGGAAGGCGGCGGCATTCATTCCGCGGCCTCGCGGGCCGCGGCGTCATCCACCCGCCCGTCGCGCAGCCGCACCACCCGGTCGCAGCGTGATGCCAGCTCCGGCGCGTGGGTGACCATCACCAGCGTTGCGCCATAGCGGTCGCGCAAGCCAAACAGCAGGTCCATCACCGCGGCGCCATTGGCCTCATCCAGGTTGCCGGTCGGCTCATCCGCCAGCAGAATCGCAGGCCGCGGCGCCAGGGCGCGCGCCAGCGCCACCCGCTGCTGCTCGCCGCCCGACATCTGCGCAGGGAAATGGCCCGCCCGGTGGCCCAATCCTACCGCTTCCAGCTCTGCCTGGGCGCGGGGAAAGGCATCCTTGACGCCTGCCAGCTCCAAAGGCGTCGCCACGTTTTCCAGCGCGGTCATGGTCGGGATCAGGTGAAAGCTCTGGAACACCACCCCCATGTTGTTGCGGCGGAACCGCGCCAGCGCGTCCTCGTCCATCGCGGTCAGGTCCTGGCCCAGGGCAGTGACCGCGCCGCCGGTCGCCTGTTCCAGCCCGCCCATCAGCATCAGGAGCGACGACTTGCCCGATCCGGACGGCCCCACCAGCCCCAATGTCTCCCCCTGCCGCACGTCCAGCGAGATGCCGTGTAAAATCTCCACCGGGCCGGTATTGCTATTCAGGGTCAAACTCGCATCTAAGAGATGCAGAACGGGGCTGTTTTGATCGGTCATCGGGCCTGCCTGTTGGATGCACCTAACGGATATGGAGTGTTTGCGGCGATGCGCAAGACATTGGCACTGCTGAGTTTGCTGCTTTTCACCACCCCCGCCTGGGCGGAACCGCTGCGGATTACCGCCCTGGGCGACAGCCTGGTGCAGGGCTACGGGCTGCCGCAGGGCCAGGGGCTGGTGCCGCAGCTGGAGCGCTGGATGAACGAGAACGGCGCCGAGGTCGTGCTGCAGAATGCGGGGGTCTCAGGCGACACCACCGCCGGAGGCGCGGAGCGCGCAGAATGGACGCTGTCGGACAATCCTGACGGGCTGATCGTTCTGCTGGGCGGCAATGACATGCTGCGCGGGCTTGAGCCGCAGGAGGCACGCGCCAACCTGACCCGCATCCTGCAAACCGCGCAGGACAGGGGGATCGAAACCCTGCTGATTGGAATGAAGGCGCCGCGCAACTACGGCCCGGACTACAAGCAGGCCTTTGACGCCATCTACCCGGAACTTGCAGCCGAGTACGGCGCGGTGCTGCACCCGGACGCCTTTGCCGGCATCGCGGCAGCAGCGGACAACGACCCGGCGGCGGCGCAAGCGTTCATGCAGGACGACGGCATCCACCCCAACGCCCAGGGCGTTGCGCTGAATGTGGCCGCGATCGGCCCGGCGGCCCTGCAGCTGACGGCGGCGATAGGCCAGTGAAAACAGCCCCGTCCGTCAGGGCTGTTTGATAATCTCGGTGCAGATCAGGGGATCAGGAGACCAGCGCGATATCCACTGCGGATTCACGGCCGTCGCGGCCTGCGCGCAGCTCATAGGTCACTTTCTGATTGTCCGCCAGGCCGGTCAGGCCGGAGCGCTCAACAGCGGAAATGTGGACAAATACGTCCTTGCCGCCATCTTCGGGTGCAATAAAGCCGTAGCCTTTGGTGGTGTTGAACCATTTGACGGTGCCAGTGGCCATCGTCGTCTTCTCCTAAGTCGTCTCAGTTCTCTGCCCGCTTATGCGGCAGTCCGGCAAGGTTTGCAGATGGTCATGACCGTGCCGTGAAGGGTACAGTGATGGCATTCGCGTAACATCGCCGTGACAGAATTGGGTGCGAATCCCCTCTGGTGCAAGAAAAATGCGCTGTGACGCGGGGTTCCGGGGCAGATTCCGGCGGCAGAGCGCCTAAGGAGCCGTCACTTGTGCGTCTATAGCACAGTCACAACCGTCCCCAGCGGCACCCGCTCGTACAGGTCCACCACATGCTCGTTCATCATCCGGATGCAGCCGTTCGACACTGAATGGCCGATGGTTTGCGGCTGGTTGGTGCCATGGATGCGGAAATAGGTGTCGATGCCGTTCTGGAACAGATAGAGCGCCCGCGCGCCCAGCGGATTGTCCGGCCCGCCCGGCTGGATGTAGTCATTGTCGACGAATTTGGCATAGGCCCGCGGGTCGCGCTCGATCATCTCGTCGGTGGGGCGCCAGGTCGGCCATTCCTTCTTGCGTTCGATCACCGCCCGTCCGGTGAACTCCAGCCCGGCCTTGCCGACCCCCACGCCATAGCGGACCGCCTTGCGCTTGTCGGTCACGAAGTAGAGGTAGTAGGAGCGCGGCAGCACCAGGATCTGGCCGGGCGCAAAATCCTTGCGGATGCGCACCTCCTGCGGGGTGGGATCAAACGGGGCAGGGTCCTTCTTGCGGGCCAGCGCGGGCAGCGGAAGCAGCGCCGCCGCAGCCGCTGCGGTGCCTGTGCTCAGCATTTTCCGGCGTGAAAACATGGCCAAACCTCCGAACGTCAATTGCAACTCCCCCTCATCTTCCGGCGGCGGCGCCGAGCGGTCAACGGGTTTCGGCAGATGCAAAATAAACTGTTGCACCGGTGGCCGCCGCAGGCTTGCCCCGGCCCCTTTGGCGGCTATACCGGGGGAAACAGCCAAAGGAGCCGTCATGGGCGCCAAGACCCTTACCTGCCTCACCTGCGCCCAGCTGAACCGGGTGCCGGAAGAGAAGCTCGGCCAGAAGCCGAAATGCGGCAGCTGCGGCGCTGCGCTGATGCCGGGCAAGCCGGTGGAGGTGGACCCGGCGACGCTGCAAAAGGCGGTGCAGAACGACGATCTGATGCTGGTGGCGGATTTCTGGGCGCCGTGGTGCGGGCCCTGCCGGATGATGGCGCCGGAATTTGCCAAGGCGGCGAAGGCGCTGGGCAGCACCGCGCGGCTGGTCAAGCTCAACACCCAGGACCATCCCTCCACCGGCGCCCGCTACCGGATCCGCGGCATTCCGGCGCTGATCGCCTTTGAACGCGGCCGGGAAAGGAAGCGCCAGGCAGGCGCAATGCGGTCCGGGCAGATCGTGGCCTGGCTGCGCGGCTGAGCGCCGGCTGCGGCGTTTTCCGCAGAGGCTGGCAGGCAGCGGGTTTGCAGGCAGTGGGTTTGCAGGCCGGGGGTTAGCGGGCAGGGGTCAGGGGGCCTTGCCGCTGTCCGGTTCCGCGCGCGCCCCCCGCGTGCCGGAACCGCCGGTGCGCCGCATCAGCCAAGCCAGGCCTGTCAGCGTCAGCATGCAGGCCACAGCCGGATACATCAGAAGCAGTACCCACAGCGGCCAGCTGCCGGTCAAGGCAGCGGCAACGGTCAGCGTCAGGCTGGCCAGCATCGCCAATACCACACAGACCCAGGCCATCATGCCGGTCCCCCTGTGTCCCCCTCCTCAGACAGGATACGGAGCGGCGCGGGGCGAAACAATTGTGCGAAGGGCTAGACGGGGGTGCTCTTTAGGGGTGATTGGCCCCAGGGCGGCTATTCCGAAGGTGGTATGCCGCGCGGCGGCGCGGCCGGGCGGCGATCAGGCAGTCCAGGCGGTGCTTTCGGACCGGCTGCGCGGATGCTCCTGCCCGTCGGGTCCGTCCAGGAAGCTGCGCCAGACCAGGACGGCAATCACAGCCACTGCGACCGCGGTGCCGGCCGCCGGGTACATCAGCAGGCTCGCCCACAGCGGCAGGCCGCCGATGGCAAAACTCAGCACTGCCGCGGCCAGACCCGCAATCATTCCCAGGAAAATACCAGCCCAAGCCATGGGTCTCTCCAACACCTATACGTGCAAGGCGGCGTGCGTGCTCACCTGCGTCACGGATCATTGTCCGGTGAAATGCGTTAGGAAAGCGTTAAGAATGTGGCAGAAATGCGCGCTGTCCGTAAAATCCGCTGTACCTATTTGGAGGTCAGCGCCTGGCCGTCCTTGGCCTTGGGCATCCGGCCCTTGCCCTGCTGCAGGACGTGCGCCAGTTCATGCACCAGCAGATCGGGTTTCTTCGCATCGCCCGGTTTCATGAAGTAGATGTCGTTGCCCACGGTGAAGGCCTTGGCCTTCAGCTCCTTGCAGACGTCCTTGGCGTTGCCGCCCGTATGCACCTGCACCTTGGCGAGCTTGGCCTTGGAGAAATGCGCCTCCAGCCCCTTGCGCACATCGCCGGGCAGCTTCTTGCCCTTGGTGCCTTCCGGTTCGGTTTTCAGCTTCTTGCGCTTGGCCTTCTTGCCGCCAAGGGCTTCGACCTGTGCCTTCACGTCTTCCGGTTTCAGGGCCATGCGGGATCCTTTCCAACGCTTTAACCAACAACGGGCGCGGGAGGCGCCCGTGGTGAGGGTAGCGCAGGACGAGGAAAGGGTAAAATTACCGGGGCTTACTCTATTGGGACGTGGCGCGCAGCGGCACGGCCCGCGCCTGACCTTCCCCCCGGGGAAGGCGCCTTCGCGCCCTCCCAAGGTCAGGCCCGGGCCTTGTGTTATTACTGCGAAACTAGCTTCTGAGCTGCCTTTTCGTCAGCTATAGTTTTAACACGTGCAAATCGCTCCTCGCGTTTGTGACGCGCGACATACCACTCTTCAAACAGCGTTTCGATCAACTCAATCAAAACCTGCGCTTCTTCTGGGTCGACATCAATAATGACGTTGATATCTTTTTCCATGTGAGCGCCGATGTTTCCGATTTGCCGGATATGGTCTATTGCCTCGACACTGTCTGCGGAAACACCTTTGGGCGCGTTGCTTTCGTCCAGCAACTTCTTTAGCGCTTCGATCTCCTTAAAAAGCGTGGGTTTCGAAATGCCGCAAAAGTCGCGGATCATGCCTTGAAGACATCTTCGTGCAAGTGTTGCGGATGCTTTTGGGCTTAAGTCCTTTATATTGCATGCTTCAATGTAGTCTTCCACAAGAGGGGCAGGAATGTAGTCAGGTTGGGGATGTGCAGAATGATCTGGCATAAGCCTTCTCGAGAGCAATCTATCAGGCTCACTTCTTAAGCAAACTTGGCCATAGTGATCTTTATATGCAGTGCAGACCGACAAATTGATCGCAGCTTTCCCGCAGTCTGGATTCACACAGACAATGGCAACGGCATCAATTCCGAGGTGCCCAACATCTGCTTCGATGGTGTCAAAACCAACCTGCTTATGAGAAAAGTTTTGTTGAGTTACCACCTGAGCATGACTGCAATAGGGGCATTTCCATTTCATATGCATACCTCAAAGAAAAAAAGGGGAAGCTTGCCTCGCTTCCCCTACTAATATCTATGTCACCGCACAAACTTCTTGTGCTTCAACCGCTTGGGTTCCAGCGCGTCGGGACCCAGGCGGCGCTTCTTGTCCTCCTCGTAGTCCTCGAAGTTGCCCTCGAACCACTCCACATGTGCGTCGCCCTCAAAGGCCAGGATGTGGGTGCAGATCCGGTCGAGGAAGAAACGGTCGTGCGAGATCACCACGGCGCAGCCGGCGAAATCGACCAGCGCGTCTTCCAGCGCCCGCAGGGTTTCCACATCCAGGTCGTTGGTCGGTTCGTCCAAGAGCAGCACGTTGCCGCCCTCTTTCAGCAGCCGCGCCATGTGCACGCGGTTGCGCTCACCGCCGGACAGCAGCGACAGTTTCTTCTGCTGGTCGCCGCCCTTGAAGTTGAAGGAGGAGCAATAGGCGCGGGAATTGACCTGCGCGTCGCCCAGCTCGATGATCTCGGCGCCGCCGGAAATCGCTTCCCACACGGTGTCGTTGTCATTGAGGTCATCACGCGACTGGTCGACATAGCTGAGCTTGACGGTATCACCGTATTCCACGCTGCCCACATCGGGCTGCTCCTGGCCGGTCAGCATCTTGAACAGGGTTGATTTACCGGCGCCGTTGGGGCCGATCACGCCGACAATGCCGCCCGGCGGCAACGAGAAGTCGAGGCCCTCGATCAGCTGCTTGTCGCCGTAGTGTTTCGCAAGGCCAGTAACCTCAATCACCTTGGAACCCAGTCGCGGGCCGTTCGGAATGACGATCTGGGCGCGGCCGACCTTCTCGCGTTCGCTCTGCGAGGCCATCTCGTTATAGGCGGCAATACGCGCCTTGGACTTCGCCTGGCGGGCTTTCTGGCCCTGGCGCATCCATTCCAGTTCGCGCTCCAGGGTCTTCTGCTTAGCCTTGTCCTCGCGGGCTTCCTGCTCCAGGCGTTTCGCCTTCTGCTCCAGCCAGGCGGAATAGTTGCCCTCGTAGGGAATGCCGCGGCCGCGGTCCAGTTCCAGGATCCAGCCGGTGATGTCATCCAGGAAATAGCGG
Organism: Leisingera sp. McT4-56; assembly: GCF_020514995.1. NCBI lineage: Bacteria > Pseudomonadati > Pseudomonadota > Alphaproteobacteria > Rhodobacterales > Roseobacteraceae > Leisingera > Leisingera sp. McT4-56. The sequence continues at coordinate 140,241 of NZ_JAJALF010000007.1, forward strand.
TCGTGGGTGACGCAGAGGATGGTGCCCTTGTAGTCGATCAGGTGCTGCTGCAGCCAGGCGATGGTCTCGGCGTCCAGGTGGTTGGTCGGTTCGTCGAGGAGCAGCATGTCGGGCGCTTCCAGCAGCAGCTTGCACAGTGCCACGCGGCGGCGCTCACCGCCCGACAGGTTGGCGGGCATCGCATCATCCGGCGGGCAGCGCAGCGCTTCCATGGACACGTCGACCTGGCTGTCCAGGTCCCACAGGTTCTGGGCGTCGATCTCGTCCTGCAGCTTGGCCATCTCCTCGGCGGTCTCGTCCGAGTAGTTCATCGCCAGTTCGTTGTAGCGGTCCAGGATGTCCTTCTTGGCCTGCACGCCCAGCATGACGTTTTCGCGCACGGTCAGGCTCTCATCCAGCTGCGGCTCCTGCGGCAGGTAGCCGACCTTGGCGCCCTCAGCCGCCCAGGCCTCGCCGGTGAAATCCTTGTCGAGGCCGGCCATGATCTTCATCAGCGTGGACTTACCGGCGCCGTTGACGCCGACCACACCGATCTTCACGCCGGGCAGGAAGGAGAGGTGGATGTTTTCAAAGCATTTCTTGCCACCCGGGTAGGTCTTGGAGACACCCTGCATGTGGTAGACGTACTGGTAGGAGGCCATGTGCTCGCTCCGTTAAGGGGGAAATTCGCTGGCGGGAGTGATAGCGGATGGGCGGCGGCGGGGCAATGCGGGAAGCAGGCCTGCGCAAGGGGGTGCCATCCGTACACCGGCTGTGCACCCTCTGTGCACCGGGTGGTGCTGTTTGGTTGTTTTCAGATCAGGTGCAACGAGTCCCCTGGGACGAGGCGCGCAGCGGCACGGCCCGCGCCTGACCTTCCCCACGGTCAGGCGCCTTCGCGCCTTCCCAAGGTCGGCCCCGGGCCTTGTGTTTTGCCCGTGTTACGCCCGGCAAAGTGCAGTTACTTGTCCGGGGTCACGGAAACTTCTCGGAACGACCAGCCTGCACAGCCAACTTCGGTTACAAAGTCACGGAAGGCTTCTGTGCAAAGAACGTCGCTCGTGACAGAGTCCCGCCAGATAGACGCGTTCTCCAGCGCGCTCTCCAGAAGTGCGCTTTTCGAGATGTTTGTCGTGTTGAAGGTCGTGCCGTCCTTGCGCGTGACAGAGTGGATGACGGATCTTTCCTTGTCCCAGCTGTCAATGCGCTTCAAAAGATTCGCCATGTGGTAGGGGCCGCCCGGCAGGGGGCTGTCATGGACTTCGTTCCAAACTTGCTCGACCGCTGCGAATTCGAAAGTCCCGGCGAAACTGTCTTCCAGGGCTGATTTCAGGCGGCTGTTCACCAGCGGAAAATTGTAAAGGATTACCGAAAAGCTGTCGATCGTTTCACGAGCGGCCCCGGACTGGGATTGCACAACACAGTGCAATTTCGCCAATTCCTGTTTGGTCGTTTCTGTTAGGCGGCCGCCCTTCAGAATTGCACCGTAAGAGTGCACTCCGCCACTTTCGAATCTGATGTCCCGTCTTGGCACCCATTCGTCCCGTGGCAATGGCAGCCGGAACACGTCTTCACGCGAGGTGCTCCTAGACCAACTGTAGAACATCGGCATATCCGGCTCGAAGTCCATCCCGATCAAATAACACTTCATTCAAAGTCTCCAAGAACGGCCGGCTGATGCAGGCAACAACGTAAATGCGCGAACAAGACCCTGATCCGCCGGGGATGGCAAGGTCCGATCCAATACCGTCCCGAGGGCAGCGCAGGCTGCGGCTGCCGGCCATCAAGCCGCAGGATTATCTAAGATAAAACCGGGCGGGCGCTTCGCGTCCACCCGCGGACAGGCGCTGCCCTCGCGTCCCGCGGAGGTTTCCCCTCACAGCTTCCACTTCTTCTTGACGCTGTCCGGCACCGGGTAGATCAGTTTGCGGTTGTCGAAGTGGTGGCACTTGATGCCTTCGCTGTTCCTTTCCGCCAGGTAGCGCAGGCAGGTGGACAGCGCCTTGATGATCTTGGGGTCGGTGCGGGTGGTCACATCCACCGCCTGGCCCGACAGGTGGCGCGAGATGTATTTCCAGTTCGCCTTCTTGAACATGCACTCGATGAAGCCCTTCTTGTCCTTGGCCTGCACGAACCCGTCCAGCTCCAGCCGCAGATCCTCGTTGTTCTTCAGGTAGGAATAGATTTTGCCGCGCTTCAGGTGGCTGTTCCAGCCGCCGTACATGGCGCTGGCCTGGGCCTTCTTGTCGCGCAGGCCGGACACCACATGGATGGGCACGCCGTAGAATGATGAGACTTCGTAAAGGACATCGAGGATCTTCTTCTTCACCCCTTGGGTCTTGCCGGTCAGCTTGCCGGGCTTGCGCAGCCCCTCGGACTCGACGGTCTTGACGACATTCTCCGCGGCTTTCTTCTGGGCTTCCTTGGCCGCCTTTTCCGCCGCCTGCTTGGCCGCCTTCTGGGCGTCCTCGCCCTTCTTCTCGCCCTTGGCGAAATAGCTGTCGTAGAGCGAGACCGCGTATTCTTCGATCTCGTCCAGCAGCGGTGCCCAGCCGCCCTTGTCCAGCGACTTGGACTTGGCCTCCTTCACCAGGGCGTCCTTGGCGGCCTTCACGGCCTTGGCCTTGGCTTCCTCCTTGGCCTTTTCGTCCTGTTTTGCCTGCGCCTTCTTCTCGGCCTTGGCCTTGCCGGGGCCTGCGTTCAGCTTCTTGATGGTGTTCTTGCCGGGGTCGATGCGGTAGTCGGGCTTGAAGCCGCAGACCTCCTGCTGGAACTGGCCGATCATCTTTTCCAGCACCGGCGTCGGGGTGCCGTCGGGTTTGAGCTTCTTGATCCCGGACTGGCCTGCAAAGGCATTCAGCAATTCTTGTACGGCTTTGACGTCTTCGGGCAGGTTCTTGCCCTTGCGCCCGACGGAGGCGGAAAGCTTGGCAACCATGGCGAACTCGCAATTTGGAAACAGCGGGGCAGGAACAATGCCCGCGCAACAAAATTCTACACCCAAAGCGGTGTTTCAGGCAATCTGCGCAGGGTTGTGCGCCGCCGCCGCGGGTGGCGATTGATCTCAGCCGGAAACTATGCGCATCAAGGCGTTCATGGTTTGCAAGCTGCCGCATATCCGCCCGGGCCACAGTGTCGGGCTGCTGGGGGGATCCTTTGATCCGCCGCACCGCGGCCATGCGGCGATTTCCCATGCGGCGCTCAAGCGCTTCGGGCTTGACCACCTGTTCTGGCTGGTGTCGCCCGGCAACCCGCTGAAGGCGCGCCAGCCGGCGCCGCTGGAGCGGCGGATCGCAGCGGCAGAGGACCTGATCCGGCACCCGCGCATCCACATCACCGGCATCGAGGCCGCGCTGGGCACCCGCTACACCGCCCAGACCCTGCGCCACCTGCGCCGCCGCCATCCCGGCGTGCGCTTTGTCTGGCTGATGGGGGCCGACAATCTGACCCATTTCCACCGCTGGAAAGACTGGCAGCAGATCCTGGACACGGTGCCCGTCGGTGTGCTGGCGCGTCCCGGCGACCGGATCTCGTCCCGGTTTTCCCCGGCAGCCCGGATTTACCGCCATGCGATGCTGAAAGGCAGCGAAAGCCACCTTCTGGCGCGGGCGGAAAGCCCCGCCTGGTGCTTTGTGAACCTGCCGATGGTGGAAGCCAGCTCGACGGAAATCCGCGCCCGCGGCGGCTGGTCAGCGGCGCAGGAGGGCTGAGGCCAGCCCGGCCGACAGCACCACCGCCAGCCCACCCCAGGTCCAGGCGTCCGGCAGCTGGCTGAACACTGCCCAGCCCAGGCCGACCGCGGCGACCAGCTGGAAATAGACCATCGGCGCCAGCTTCACCGCCTGCACCCGGCCATAGGCAAACAGCAGCAAGAGGTTGCCCATCATCGAGAACGCCGCACTCCCCACCGTCAGTGCCGCGATGGAGGGTGTGAACTCCGGCAGGCTGGCGAGGCCCAGCGGCAGCATCAGCAGGGCCGACAGCAGCAGCTGGGTCAGGCTCAGCTCCAGCGGCGTGCCGACATGCGCCAGCCAGCGCGAGCTGGTCAGGAAGCCGCCGTAGAAGCAGCCCGCCAGCACCGCCCACAGCAGATTGACCGAGCCGCCAAGCCCCGGCCGCACCACCATCAGCACGCCCAGGAACCCCAGTGCCATCAGCAGGCTGCGCAGGCCGGTTGCCTGCTCGCGCAACAGAAGCACCGACAGCACGTAGCTGACCGCCGGGCCGATGAAGAAGGCGGCAAAGACATTGGCCAGCGGTTCGGTCTGCAGGGCCAGCTGGATCGAGAAGATGCCGCCGGTCAGCAGCCCGGCGCGCAGCCACAGCCGCCAGTCGCCCAGCAGGGAGAACGCCCGGCGCGGCACAAAGGGCAGGATCAGCGCGGTGCCGATGGCAAACCGCGACCAGGCGACAAAGGCCGGCGTGGCCAGGCCGGCGCCGGTCAGCAGTTTCCCGCACAGGTCGCCTGCGGGGATCATTGACATGGCCGCGAACATGAGGAGTACTGCTTGGAACATGGCTGCCAGCGGTAGCAGGACTTGCCATGGCGAAAAAGCCCGGACCTTGCGGCGCAAAGCCACGGATCGGGGATTGAAGAAGAGCAGCTCCTGACCCTAAAAATGAATAAGATGACTTCACGCCGGACATTCCTCCTTTCCGGGCTTGCCGCATTGGCAGGCACCTCTGCGCTGGCCAATGCGCCGGCGGTCTCGTTGCGCCCGGTGGCGCGCCGGGCCAGTTCGCTGGCGGCAGGAACGGACGGGCTCAAGGCGCTGCTGGAGCGGGCCGGCCTGCCGGGGCACGCGGTCTGTGCGGTTGCGGATGTGAAATCCGGCAAGCTCTTGGAATCTTCCGGCGGGGGCGAGGCGCTGCCGCCGGCCAGCGTCGCCAAGGCGCTGACCGCGCTTTATGCGCTGGACGTCTTGGGAGCGGACCACCGGTTCGAGACCCGGGTGCTGGCCACCGGCGGCGTTGCGGGCGGTGTGGTGAACGGCGACCTGATCCTCGCGGGCGGCGGCGACCCGATGCTGAACACCGACCATCTGGCATTGCTGGCAAAAGCGCTGAAGACCGCCGGCGTGCGCGAGGTGCGGGGCAAGTTCCTGGTCTGGGACGGCGCGCTGCCCGGCGTTAAAACCATCGACCCGGACCAGCCCGACCATGTCGGCTACTCCCCGGCGGTGTCCGGCATCTCGCTGAACTTCAACCGGGTGCATTTCGAATGGAAACGCGCCGCCAGCGGCAACTGGGCGATCACCATGGACGCCCGCACCGAGAAATACCGCCCCGAGGTCGCCACCGCCCGGATGGCGATCCAGTCCCGCGCGGTGCCGGTTTACACCTATGCCGAAAAGGGCGGGGTGGATCACTGGACCGTCGCCTCCAAGGCGCTGGGCAAGGGCGGCGCGCGCTGGCTGCCGGTGCGCAACCCTGCCGCCTATGCGGGCGATGTGTTCCGCACCCTGGTGCGGGCCAATGGCATCGCGCTGCCGCAGGCGCGCAGCGTCAGCGCCCTGCCGGCGGCCACGCTGCTGGCCCAGCACCACAGCCCGCCGCTGGATGTGATGCTGAAGGCGATGCTGAAATACTCCAACAACCTGATGGCAGAGATGATCGGCATGTCCGCCTCTGCCGCGCGTGCCGGGCGCCCGGCCTCGCTGCAGGCCTCGGCGGCTGAGATGAGCGCCTGGGCGGCCGGCAAATACGGCATGTCCGGCACCCGTCTGGTGGATCATTCCGGCCTTGGCGAAGCCTCCCGGATGACGCCGGCGGATCTTACCCGCGCGCTGGTGGCGGCTTATAAATCCGGCCAGCTGAAGCCGCTCCTGAAGCCCTTCCAGATGCGCGACGCCAAGGGCCGCACGGTCAAGGGCCACCCGATCAAGGTCGCCGCCAAGACCGGCACGCTGAACTTCGTTTCCGGCCTTGGCGGGTTCATGACCGCGGCCGACGGCACAGAGCTGGCCTTTGCCATCTTCACCGCTGACCTGAAAACCCGCGGCCGCATTCCGCGTGCGCAGCGCGAACGCCCGCCCGGCGCCCGCAGCTGGAACCGCCGCGCCAAGAAGCTGCAGCAGCAGCTGATCGAACGCTGGGGCGCGGTCTACGGCAGTTAGGTCCTGACTGGTCTGGCCTGAATTCCTGTTTCTGGACGTTTCCCGCGGGCCAGTTCGCAGGCAGACCGGCACCGGCAGGGCTGCCTGCCCGGAGTGCAGAGGACCAGACCATGACTGAGCGTATCAACGACCACGGCCAGCCCATCGGCGCCCCGCTGCCGGACTGGCAGGGCGCGCGCCTTCCCGGCCACAGCGGCATGGCCGGCCGCTACTGCCGGGTGGAGCCGCTGGACGCCGCGCGCCACACCGCGGATCTGTTTGCCGCCTTCAGCCAGGACCAGAGCGGCGCGATCTGGACCTATATCCCCTGGGGGCCGTTTGGCACGGAGCAGGAGCTGCGCACATGGGTCCAGGGCGCCAGCGGCGTTGATGCGCAGCCCTATTTCGCCATCGTCAACGGTGCCAGCGGCCGGGCCGAAGGGGTGGCCAGCTACATGCGGATCAAGCCGGAGCACGGCGTCATCGAGGTCGGCGGCATCACCTATGCGCCTTCCCTGCAGCGGACGCCGGCCGCGACGGAGGCGATGTTCCTGATGATGGCGCGGGTGTTCAATGACCTCGGCTACCGCCGCTATGAATGGAAATGCGACGCCCTGAACGCGCCCTCCTGCCGGGCGGCGGAGCGGCTGGGCTTCACCTATGAAGGGCTGTTCCGCCAGGCCGTCGTCTATAAGGGGCGCAACCGCGACACCGCTTGGTATTCAATCATCGACAGTGAATGGCCGCGGCTGGAGGCGGCCTATGCTGAATGGCTCGACCCTGGAAACTTCGACGCGCAGGGGCAGCAAATGCAGAGCCTGGGACGGCTCATTGCGGCCCACCGGGGCTAGCTTCCGCCACCGTCCGCCCGGTTTGCGGATCAAACAGACCGCCGCCCAGATGCGCGTGGCCCCAGCCCATGATCTGCAGCAGCAGCGGCTCCAGGCTGCGGCCCGCCTCGGTCAGCGCGTAGCGGTAGCGCACCGGCCTGTCCTGATAGGCCTCCCGCGCCACCAGCCCCAATGCCATCAGCCGCTTCAGCCGCTCTGACAGCAGGTTGGCGGCAATATGCTCCTCGCTCGCCTGCAGCTCCTGGAAAGTATGCTTGCCGTGCCACATCAGGTCGCGCACCACCAACAGCGTCCATTTGTCCCCCAGAACATCCAACGTGCGGGCAATCGAACAGCGCGAGCGGAATTGGGTCTGCGGCTGGCTCATGGCGTGCCTCCAAAGGTGTTTTCATCCCGCACAATAAGAGACTTTCAAAATGAAAGCCACTGCCGCATAGTCACTTTAATTTTGAAAGTGAGTCGCGCAGCAAGGGAGACCCGCCACATGAACGCCATCGGAAACACGCCGCTTGTGCAGCTTAGGCATCTGACCACCCCGGACATGGCGGAGGTCTGGGTCAAATGGGAGGGTGCCAACCCGACCGGCAGCATGAAGGACCGGATGGCGCTGTCGATGATCGAAGGCGCCGAGCGGCGCGGCGACTTGAAACCCGGCGGCAAAGTGGTGGAATACACCGGCGGCAGCACCGGCAGCTCGCTTGCCATGGTCTGCGCCACCCGCGGCTACCAGGCGCATTTCGTCTCCTCCAACGCGTTCTCGGAGGAGAAGCTGCAGACCATGCGCGCCTATGGCGCCGAGGTGGAGATCATCCACGCCGAGGGCGGCATCCTGACCGCCAGCGTGATCGACCGCACCATCGCGCGGGCCAAACAGCTGGCGGCAGAGCCGGATGTGTTCTGGACCGACCAGGTCAACAACATGGACAACAAGCGCGGCTATCACGGCATGGCGCGGGAGATCCTGTCACAGCTGGACGGGGTGGTGGATGAGTTTGTGATGGCCACCGGCGGCGGCGGCTGCATTTCCGGCAATGCCGAGGTGCTGAAGGAGGTGAACCCCGAAACCCGCATCATTGCCATCGAGCCCTATCACGTGCGCAACCTGTCGGGCGGCGACACCAGCGGCACCCACCAGCTGGAGGGAATCGGCCTCTCTTTCCTGCCCAAGATCCTGCGCCGCGACCTGATTGACGACGTGGTGCCGGTCAAGGATGAGGATGCCTTTGCCGGTGCCCGGATGCTGGCGCAGCAGGAAGGGCTTTTGGGCGGCATTACCTCAGGCGCCAACATCTGGGCGGCGCTGCAGCGGGCGCGGGCGCTGGGGCCGGGCAAGCGGGTGGTCACCGTGGTGATCGACACCGGCCTGCGCTACCTGAATTCCGCGCTCTACCGGTAAGGGGTCCGGGGCCGCCATTTGCGAAACGGGTGGCGCAGGCCATGCGCCGCCCGGGGTTCAAAACAATGCCTTCAGGCGTCGGAGCTTTCCAGGCTGCGGGCCTTGGCGCGCACCAGCTCCTTGGCCAGATCGCTGAGGATCTCCATGCTGAAGCCGCCAAGCTGCTGGTGGCGCTCCCGCACCGCGTTCCAGATGTCGCCGTCGCGAATATTGTCCAGCAGCTCATGACCGCTCCAGGTCAGGCCGCGCACATGCCAGTTGCCGTTCGACAGCCGGCTGAACCGGGCCAGCCCGGCGCTGTCCAACAGGCTCAGGTGATAAGCCAGCTTGCGCGCCTCGGCATCGGGCAGGCAATCCTCCACCGGCAGCATCATCGCCTCTGCGGCGGCGCGCGGCAGGGCGCAATAGGACTCCCTGCCTGCCTCTATCTCGAGGAGAAGCTTGCGGATTTCATCGATGTCTCTTCGCCATGCGGCCATGAACCGACTCCCGATACGGCACGAACTAGCGCCAAATGGGAGCGGGTCAAATGCGGTACAAGCCTGCGTTGTGCAATCCCGCCATGCACGGCAGGCAAGGGAAGCTGCCTCAGACCATGTGCCGCGCCCGGGCGCCGCGCTCGATCGCGGCGGCGTGCAGCCGGTCGATGTTCAGCTCGTAGCGGACCTCTGCCAGGAATTCCAATTCGGTCTCGCCCAGATACCCGTCGGCCGCCGCCACATCGCAGGACAGCGCATAGGCCGTCTCGAACAGCCGTTCCGGCAGATCGCCGCGGATGAGGCCGAACAGCGCCTCCAGCCCGTCTTCCTGCTCGAACAGGTCGAACACGGTGCGGGAAATCCGCGACACACGGTCGATGTCGTAATCGGCAAACACCGGCAGCATGTTGACCGCCGACTGGATCTTGACCAGCTCCGCCGTGCGGATGTTCTCGTCCGAGGCAGACACCGCCACCATCAGCGCCACCAGGCAGTCCTGCGGGGACATCGGGTGCGGGGTTTGCTCTGTCATCAAGGCATCCTTTTCATGCTGCATGCTGCCGCAATCAGGATAGGTACAGGGCGGGGCAGGTTCAACTGCTGCCCGCGCCAAAGCCGCAAAAAACCGCCTCGGATTCAAGCTTGTGCGGAAAACCGGTACCGGATCTGCTCAAAGCTCGGCTCGGCAAAGCCATAGGCAAAGCGCAACCCGTCCCGGCCCGCCACGGTGCCGTGCTCGGCGCCGCCGGGCACATAGATGGCGATCCCGGGGCGAATCTCATGCGGAATGCCGTCGATGGTCACCACCCCGGCCCCCTCCAGCCCGAAATAGAACTCTGCCGGGTCATGGCGGTGCGGCAGCAGGCGGCCGCCGGGGCCGAATTCGGCAATGCCCAGCACCATGTCGCGCGGCGCGTCCTCGCTGCCGTTGATCAGCGTGCGCCAGCGCACTTCGCCGTAGGCCGGATCCGTGCCGCCCGCCAGCGGCACCTGCGCGGCATCCACCGCCAGCGGCGCATGCGGCAGGTTGGAGGGCTGATGCAACTGTTCCGCATCGCCCAGATCGGCAGCTAGGGTGGTCAGTTCTGCAGTCATCGCAAGCCTCCTCGTCCTGCCGCCCAGTTAGAGGCCTTCCCGGGTTTCGCTCAATAGGGTAAAGCTGCACAGTAATATACGCTGAGGTTATGATAGATGGAGCGCCTTCCCAGTTTTTCCGGGCTCACCGCCTTTTATGCCGCGGCGCGCCACGGCACCCTGACCGCCGCCGCGCAGGAGCTGAATGTTTCGCAGCCCGCGGTGTCGCGCCGGATCGCGGCGCTGGAGGCGGACCTGGGCTGCGCCCTGTTCGACCGCAGCCGCAAGCCCGTGCGCATGACCCCGCAAGGAAAGGATCTTCTGCAGGCCCTGCACAGCGGCTTCGGGCAGATCGAGGCCTCCGTGGCCCGCCTGCGGCAAAGCGCACAGGGGCGGGTTGTAACGGTTTCGGCCCCGGCCGGCTTTGTCGCCTTCTGGCTGATCCCGCGGCTGGGCGCGCTGGAGGATGCCTTTCCCGGGGTGACAATCCGCATCCTCAGCCAGGAGTATGGAGAGGCTGTCCGCCCCGGCGATCTGCTGATCCGTTTCGGCCTGCCGGAAACAGGTGCCGGGCAGGAGCAGCGGCTGCTGGGGGATGAGGTCTTTCCGGTGGCCAGCCCGTTGTATCTGTCGCGCCTGGGAATGGCCGCGGACCGCCATGATTTTGCACGTATGACACTGCTGACGATGGAGACCGCCCGCAGCCAGTGGCACGACTGGCCCAGCTGGTTTCAGGAGGCGGGGCTGGCAATGCCGTCCGGGGTGCGCGCGCTCGACTTCAACTCCTATGCGATGCTGGTCAACGCTGCGCTGGCCGGGCAGGGGGTGTGCCTGGCCTGGGGCGGGGTGCTCGACAGCTTTCTGGGCACCGGCGCGCTGGTGCGTCTGCAGGGGCCAAGCGCCAGCTCCGCGCGCGGCTACTTCGCCTCTGCCCGCGATGGTCTGGCGGCGGGGCGCGATGTGCGGGACATTCTGGCCTGGATCACCGAAAAGGCAGCCTAGCAAGCGCCGCCCGGGCCGGGGATCATTGACTCATGCTGCACAGGCACAATAGAGGGAAGGGCCGGATGCATGGGGCATCCGGGATGATCACGCGGCACCCCGATAGCTGACAGAACTGCCGCCGATGGAGAACACAAATGTCTGATGTGCGCGAAGAAGCTCTGAAGAGCAAAGCCTGGCCGTTTGAAGAAGCCCGCCGGGTTCTCAAACGTTATGCCAAGGGCGCGCCGGAGAAGGGCTATGTGCTGTTCGAAACCGGCTATGGCCCCTCCGGCCTGCCGCACATCGGCACCTTCGGCGAGGTCGCCCGCACCACCATGATCAAGAAAGCGTTCGAGACCATCTCGGACATCCCGACCCGGCTGATCTGCTTCTCCGACGATCTGGACGGGATGCGCAAGGTGCCCGGCAACGTCCCCAACCAGGAGGCGCTGGCAGAACACCTGCAAAAGCCGCTGACCTCGGTGCCGGACCCGTTCGGCACGCATGAGAGCTTCGGCCACCACAACAACGCCATGCTGCGCCGGTTCCTGGACACCTTCGGGTTCTCCTATGAGTTCTATTCGGCCACCGAATTCTACCAGTCCGGCCAGTTCGACGAGATCCTGAAGCGTGCCGTCGACAAGTACGACGACATCATGGAGATCATGCTGAAGTCCTTGCGCGAAGAGCGCCGCCAGACCTATTCGATCTTCCTGCCGATCCACCCTGAGACCGGCCGCGTGCTTTATGTGCCGATGAAGAAAGTCTGCGCCGAGACCTATACCGTCACCTTCGACGACGAGGACGGCAAGGAATGGACCCTGCCGGTGACCGGCGGCAACGTGAAGCTGCAGTGGAAGCCGGACTTCGGCGCCCGCTGGGCCGCTCTGGAAGTCGACTTCGAGATGTACGGCAAGGACCACTCCACAAATACGCCGATCTACGACGGCATCTGCCGGGTGCTGGGCCAGCGCGCGCCGGAGCATTTCACCTATGAGCTGTTCCTCGATGAAAACGGCCAGAAGATCTCCAAATCCTCCGGCAACGGCGTCTCGATCGACGAATGGCTGACCTATGCCTCGACCGAGTCGCTGGCGTATTTCATGTACCAGAAGCCCAAGACCGCCAAGCGGATGCATTTCGACGTGATCCCCAAGGCGGTGGACGAATACCACCAGCAGCTGCGCGCCTACCACGGGCAGGACCTGAAGGCGCAGCTCAATAACCCGGTCTGGCACATCCACGGCGGCGACGTTCCGCAATCGGACATGGTGGTGCCGTTCTCGATGCTGTTGAACCTCGCCTCCGCCTCCAGCGCCGAGGACAAGGAAACCATGTGGGGCTTCATCAACAAATACGCCCCCAACGCCACGCCGGACACCCATCCGGGCATGGATCAGGCGGCGGGCTTTGCGGTTGCCTATTTCAATGACTTCGTGAAACCCGCGAAGGAATTCCGCCTGCCCACCGATCAGGAGCGCGCGGCGCTGCAGGATCTGGCGGATGCGCTGAAATCGGCGGACGCCGCCCTGGCCGCAATTGCCAAGAAGAACGAGATCGCAGGCAACGACGACCCGCTGCCCGAGGCGGATTTCGCGGACGAGGAATTCCTGCAGTCGGTGGTTTTCGCAATCGGCAAGATCCACGGGTTCGAGCCGCTGCGCGCCTGGTTCTCGGCGATCTACGAAGTGCTGCTGGGGGCCTCCCAAGGCCCGCGCTTCGGCGGCTTCATCGCGCTTTACGGCGTCGAGGACACCATTGCCCTGATCGAAAAGGCGCTGGCAGGCGAGCTGGCGTAAGCCTGCTCAAAGAACCAATTTTCAAGGGCGCGGTCTTCCGCGCCCTTGCTGTTTCAGCCCTGTTGCACAACGCCGCGCACCGCGTGCAAACGCACCGGCCTACGGCTTCCCTCTGCGCAAGAAAATTACCAGATCGCAAAAAAAGTTTTGACGCCACGTCACTCTGTCCTAACTTATGAAAACGGACCGGGAGGGACAGATGCGCAGTGTTCTGTTTGCGGGGGTTGGTATTTTTCTTCTGACCTTCCCGGTTTTTGCCCAAAGAGAGCCGGTCACTGCTGTGATCGGCTCTCAGTTTGAAGCCTTCCTGAACAATGATACCGAAACGGCGTTCTCCTTTGCCTCGCCGAATATCCGGCGCTTGTTCGGCACCCCGGAGCGTTTTGGCGAGATGGTGCGCCAGGGCTACCCGATGGTCTGGCGCCCGGCTGAGGTGCGTTACCTGGACCTGCGCGACGTGGCCGGCAGCCTGTGGCAGCGGGTGATGATCACCGATCAAACCGGCGCCGTGCACCTGCTGGATTACCAAATGGTTAAGATGGAAAATGGCTGGAAAATCAACGCGGTACATCTTCTGAATGGGCGGGGTGACAGCGTCTGAACCCAGGGCGGCGTACGCACCGCTGGGCGGATTTTAAGGCCGCTCCTGTACTTCCTTTTCCCCGAACGCGAAATGCGCAGCAGGAAAGGGAACTTCCATGAACAAGGCAATCACCGAAGGTCTGCAGCTGATGCCCCCCGCTTTTGCGGACGGGCTGGATGTCTGGTCCAGCGGCGACGGCACCCCGGGGTCGGACACCTATGACGGCGCCGCCAATGCGGTTTTTGTGGCGGCGGATGCGGATTTCGGCGGCTGCCTGGAGATGCAGAAGACCGAGAACACCCAGAAGCTCCGCTTCATGGGCCAGACGCCGCTGGAGCCGGGCTGCTACCTGCAGATCAAGGTCCGCATCAAGGCCGTGAGCGGCGCGCTGCCGGCGGTCCGCGTCGCCGGCTGGGCCGGTGCCAGCGGCGGCAGCCACATCGGCGGCGTGTCCGAATACGGTATGCAATATGCGCTCACCGAATACGGCAAGGTGCTGGAGGTGACCGGCATCGCCGGCAGCGGCGAACGCGGCGGGGTGGAGATGGTCTGGGGGCGCGATGCGGCCTACGGCCATTTCGGGCTCGACCTGACGGGCGCCAACGGCGGCGTTGTGCGGATTGACGATATCGAGATCACCGACATCACCAGCGCCTTCTACCGCAAAATGCTGAGCGTGGTGGACGTTACCGACTATGGCGCGGTGGGCAACGGCAGCACCGATTGCGCAGCGGCGTTCGAGGCCGCCGATGCCGCCGCGGACGGGCGCCGCATCCTGGTGCCCGCGGGCGAATTCTATCTGGCCAGCACCGTGTCGCTGAACCACGAGACCGTGTTCGAGGGCACCGTCGACATGCCGGACGACCAGATGCTTCTGCTGACCAAGAACTTCGACTTCCCCTCCTACGCCGCCGCCTTCGGGGACGAGGGGCTGGGCTTCCGAAAGGCGTTCCAGGCGCTGATCAACAACTCGGACCATGAATCGCTCGACCTGATGGGCCGCAAGATCAGCGTCACCGGCCCCATCGACATGGCCGCGGCGGTGCCCAACAAAACCTCCTATGCCACCCGCCGGATCATCCGCAACGGCCAGATCGAGGCCGCCGACAGCGCCGCCTGGGACAGCGAAACGGTGACCTCGCAGGCGACCTACAGCGCGTCTGACGCCCGCAAGCTGACCAATGTCGCCAATATCGCCAATATCGCGGTGGGCGCGCTGGTGGAGGGCGCCGGGGTCGGGCGCGAGGTCTATGTGCGGTCCAAGAACACCGGCGCGGGCGAGCTGACCCTCAGCGCCCCGCTTTACGATGCCGAAGGCACCCAGACCTTCACCTTCACCGACTTCAAATACCTGGTGGACTTCAGCGGCTTCAGCTCACTCAGCAAGTTCGGCGTCGAGGGCATCGAGTTCCAGTGCAACGGCCGCTGCAGCGCCCTGCGCCTGGCGCCTTCCGGCTCGGTGTTCGCGATCGACAGCTGCTTCATCTCGCGGCCCAAGGACCGCGGCATCACCTCTATCGGCACCGGCTGCCAGGGCATCCTGATCGACAATTGCCAGTTCCTGTCGCACGAGGACCCGCTGGACGTTTCCGACCGCGTCAGCATCGGCCTCAACGTCAACAACAACGATGCCAAGCTGCGCAGCAACCGGGCCACCCGGTTCCGCCATTTCGCGGTCCTAGGCGGCGGCAACAACACGGTGACGGGCAACCATTTCTTTCAGGGCGACAGCGTCGCGGGCGGGGTGCGCACCGCCGGGCTGGTGCTGACCTCCAACAACTGCACCTCCACCGTGTCGGACAATTACATCGACAACTGCTTCATCGAATGGACCAACGAGTGGGACCCGACGCCGGACTTCACCGGCGGCTTTTCCTTCAGCGCGCTGTCGGTCACTGCCAATGTGTTCCTGTCCGGCGACGTCGCGCCCTGGTTCAGCTATATCGTGATCAAACCCTACGGCAGCGGCCACTACCTGAACGGCCTCACTGTCACCGGCAACAAGTTCCGTTCGCTGAACGGCAGCATCGACCGGGCGGAGCGGGTCGATACGAGTTTTTCGGACCTCGACTTCAGCCGGTCCAAGAATGTGGTTTTCAGCGGCAACATGTACCACAACGTCTCCATCCAGTCGGCCAATCCGCTGCGGGTGCTCCACGGCCAGTCCTCGGCGTCCGCCACCTGGACGGTCCCGGCCGGGGGCGAGCTGCCGTTCCAGGGACATGCGCGCTATGTCGACAGCGTGATGGCGCTGGGGCCGCTGCAGACCAGCGGCAACAGCACCCGCTACATCACCCCCTACGCCGAGGTTCTGCAGGGCGCCGACAGCGACGAGATCCGCCTGCGCTGGCAGGAGGCGGTCAAGGGCGAGGTGCAGGTGCTGATGCGGATGGACAGCTGATGTCAGCCGCTGGGCAGCAGGTCGGCGGCGGCAAGGTGGAAGGCCTTGCCGAACCCGCCGTTCAAATGCGCCGCCGTGATGCGGAAGCGGACAAAGCTGAAGTCGGCGAACTGCAGGTACAGCTTGGCCTTGGGATGCTGACGCAGATAGCCTGCCGCCAGCGCCGCGTGCTCCGGGTCCTGGCGCGGCACAAACTCCGCTGCCGCCATCAGGCTGAGCCGCGGATGGGTCAGCGCGTCGCCCTTGGCGCCCGGCTCCCCCACCATGAGCGAACAGGCCGGATGCTGCCGCAGCGCCTGGGTGTGCTGCGCAAGATCCGAGATCAGGCTGAGCGGGTCGCCCTGCGGATCCAGAGCGAAAGCCACCCGCGTCACCAGCGGCTGGCCTGCCTCCAGCATGACGCCAAGCGCGGCAAAGCGGGCCTCTGCCATCAGGCTGCGGGCGAGGGCGCGGGCCTCGTCATCGGTGGGGCGGATCGGGGTCGCCATGGGGGCCTCCTGCCGGCGGGGATCTCATCAGAACTTCTGCCACAGCCCCAGTTTCAGGCCAAGGCTGCGTTCGCCTGCCTTGCGGTGCTCCAGCCCCAGGATCAGCTCGCGCCCGGATTTCAGGGGATAGCGCAGCGACGGTGTCAGCGTGTAGGAGAGCTGCCCGCCCTGCGGCTTGGCGGTCTCGATCTGCAGCATCGGGGCGATTTTGCCGGGCCGGTGCATCCCCAGCGTGGCGTCCAGCTTCCAGACCGTCTGCAACCCGCTGTTGCGCAGTTCGTAGGCGGCGTCGATCGCCAGCCAGCCGCTGGCGCTGCCGGTTTCAAACCCGCGCCCGTAAGACAGGGTGGCGCGCTGCATCATCATCCACAGGCCATTGTCGCGATGGCCGCCAAAGGCGGCTTCCGCCGCCAGCCTGGAACGCTTGCCGGCACCCAGCGGCAGCCGGGCAAACATCAGCGCGTGGCCGTACAGGTCCCCGGTGCTGTTCAGATCCACCCCCAGGGTCAGCTTGGGGGTGAGCCCGTAAGCGCCGTAGTAGCTCAGCTCATATCCGGTGCGGCCGCCGGCCTGGCGGTATGTTGCGCTGGCCGCGGCAAACCCCTGCCCCGGCTGCTCCAGCCAGGCGCCGGCAGCCGCCGTCTGGGTCAGCATCACGGCAAGACAGGCTGTAGAGGCAGATTTCATTCCGAAACCCCGTGCGATTGAAGCAAGGGTTCGGGTTTATGGTTAAGGTTGTGTTAACCGCGGTGCGCGCTGCTTTGGCGTGTTCCGGAAAAAATGTCGTGCGCTTTATGCGTGAACAGGCGTAGGCTGGAACAGAGTCAACGGAGAAGCCCATGCCGAACATAGCAAAAACCGCGGACATCCAGACCGTTATCACCACATTCGAGATGACGCCGGGCACCTGCCAGGACCTGTTGGAGGCGCTTGAGGACGCCTATGCAGAGTTCATTTCCAAGCAGCCCGGGTTCATTGCGGCCGGCCTGCATGTGAATGACGCGCAGACCCGGATTGCCAATTACTCGCAATGGCGCCGCCGCGAGGATTTCATGGCGATGCTGCGCTCCCCCGAGATGCGCGAACGCAACCGCAAGATCAACGAGCTGTGCCGCAGCTTCGAGCCGGTGATGTATGACGTGGCCGAGGTGTTCGGGGCCTGAGGCGCCCCCGCACCGCGCGGTCCCGGCCGTTCAGGCGTCCGGCGCGGCGATGCTGCCGCCGCCCGGCCGCACCGCCGCCGCGGCGCATGATCCCGGTCAAACCGCAGCGGCGAAATCCGGTGTAGGCTTTCAGCGAAGGGAGAACTGCCATGTATCATAATATTCTGGTGCCGATCTCATTTGACCCGGAGCGCGACGTGACCGGGCCGCTGAAGGTGGCGCGCCTGCTGTCCGCACCGGGCGCCAAGGTGACGCTGCTGCATGTGATCGAACAGGTTCCGGCCTATGCGATTTCCTATGTGCCGGCGGATTTCATGGAAGACACACGCGTGGCGCTGCAGGCAGAGCTGGACGGGCTGGCCAAGACCCTGCCCGACGCCGAGGGGGTGCTGATCGAAGGCCATTCCGGCCGCACCATTCTGGACTGGGCAGAACAAAACGGGCCGGACCTGATCATCCTGGCCTCGCACCGGCCGTCGATGCAGGACCTGCTGTGGGGGTCGACCTCAGGCCACGTGGTGCGCCACGCGGCCTGTGCCGTGCATGTGGTGCGCTGAGCCGGGCTGCGCTGAGCCAAGCCCGGCTGGCGGTGCGGCCTAGGCCGGAACCGCCGCTTTCAGGATCTGCCAGGCCAGCCGGATCATCGCGCCGGGCAGCAGGGCAGAGCGCAGGAGAACCTTGTTGGAATTCACTGCCTCGGCAATGCGGGCGTAGTGCACCTGCTTGTTCGCGGGGGAGCGCAGCAGGATGGTTTCGGCCTGTTTCATCGCCGATTCCGCCTGCCGCTTGATCTGCGGCACCGCGGCGGGTTTCACCGGGCGGTAGAGGTTCAGCCCCTTGCGTTTGACCGGCTGGCCCGGGTCCAGGTTCTGCTTGACCGACCGGGTCAGCGTTTCCTCCACCAGCACCAGCGCCTCGCGGGCCTCGGCATAGGCCTGGTTTCCGTCCAGCTTCTGCGCCGCAAGCTTGTAGGTGTGGCGGAAGCAGTCGAACTTGTAGACCTGGGGCAGCTCTCCGCAGCGGTCGAAGCCACGGGTCAGGGTGGTGACCACCGCCTTGGTGGCCCGGGAGCTGAGGCCGCTGCGCTGGCCGCCGCCGCTGTTCATGCCCATGCCGTCACCGCCGCCCCCGCCGCCGCTGCCGGCCAGGACCGGGGTGCAGGCGAGGATCAGGGCCAGGAGCCCGGCGAGAATGTTTTTGCTGCTCATATGTGCCTCCGTGATTTGCAGGCAGCTTACCACGGGTCAGCTTTCTGAAAACCGGCGGAGTTCTGCAAATTCGGCGTGAATGCGGCAGGGTTGCCTTGCAGCCGCAGCGGCGGGTGCCCACCTCGGAATGGGAGACACAGGACAAAGGAGAGCGGAAAATGAGATGCCCGATCGACGGAACCGAACTGCGCATGACCGAGCGCGCAGGCGTCGAGATCGACTATTGCCCGGACTGCCGCGGGGTGTGGCTGGACCGGGGCGAACTGGACAAGATCATCGAACGGTCGGCGCAGCCCGCGCAATCCGCCCCGCAGCCGCAACGTTATGAGGAGCGCGGCCGGGATCACACCCCGCGCCACGACAAGACATACTACAAGAAGAAAAAGAAGAACTTCCTGGAGGATCTGTTCGACTTCTGACCGCCCGTATCTGAGGGTCCGTACCTGAGGGCCTGTGGCGCCGCCCCGGCTGTCTGGGGGCGGCTGGCCGCAGGCATCAGTGCATGGTGCAGAAGGAGCCGTGTTTGGCGTCCTTCATCAGAGTGTCGAAATCGGAGCCCTTCATCTCGACCAGCGTCTTGTGGTCGCCGGCCTCGAACCAGACCTTGTCGAGCCCGCGCAGGCTGTCGTCGATCACTGTCGGCACCATATAGGCGGCGCCGACGCAAGGCGCCGCACCCGGGTCGCAGTCGTCAAAGACCTGGTCCAGCTCAATTTCCGGCGCGAGGCCGAGGCGGCGGTCGATCATCGACTGCAGCTTGTGCAGGTCGACCTTGTGGTTGGAGGGGATCACCGCCAGGAAGGGGCCTTCCTCCATGTGGATCAGCACTGATTTGGCCAGGTGGTCGCCCGGCACATGCGCGGCTTCGGCGCATTCCGATGCGGTGGCGGTATAGGGGTGGCGGACGGTGGCGAAGGGCAAGCCCTGTGCCTCCAGATGATGTTTCAGGCGTGAGGCAATCATCGAAGGGTCCTCCTGTCTGGGGCGGGACCCCGGCAGCGCGTGGCGCGGGTCATGGGCGCCGCGGGAGCATCCAGGCTCGCTGATCGGGCGGCGGCATCAGATCCGGGCGCAGCAAGCGGCAAGCCGGGGCGCGCGCAGGTTTCTGGTGCCCATCAGTCTGCGCCCGAAGGGGTGAGTCGGGCAAGAGGGGCGGAGAGGTGTGGGCGGCGGGGTGTAAATGAAAGGGGATTTCGCTGCGAAAGTTTGTTTGCTGGTAAGTGGTTAGTGAGTTTGCAGTGGTTTTGCGGTGCAGGGAACTGCATGGCGCAACGTAGGGTGGGCAATTTGCCCACCGTCCAAGAGTTGGTTAACAGGATCTTAACTTGCGCTGGGATCAAATAGCCCATGCCAAATTACCGCCGGTTCAAACGCGAGGGCGGCTGCTATTTTTTCACCATCAATCTGGCGCAGCGGGACAGCTCGCTGCTCGTCGGGGAAATTGCGGCCTTGAGGACGGCGTATGCAAAGACGTTGAAGCAGGCGCCATTCCGCTGCGATGCCATAGTCGTTCTGCCCGATCACCTGCATGCGGTCTGGACGCTGCCGGCAGGCGACAGCGGTTTTTCGGAGCGTTGGCGGCTGATTAAATCCAGGTTTTCACACGCTGTTGAAGGCAGCTTTGGGCGTTCAGCCAGCAAGCAGGCCAAGCGGGAGAAAGGGATCTGGCAGCGGCGGTACTGGGAGCATTTGATCCGGGATGAGGAGGACTACCGGAGGCATGTAGCCTATTGCTGGGCCAACCCGGTGAAACATGGGTTGGCTGAGCGCCCAGCGGACTGGGCGTTTTCGTCGATTCACCGCGATATTCGCGCCGGGCGGGTTGCGGCGGAATGGGCAGAGCGCAGCCCGGACGGAGCCTTTGGCGAGTAGGGCGGGCGATTCCGCCCACCATTTGATTGTTCAGCCGGGGGTGGTGGGCAGATTGCCCACCCTACGAAAACTTCTTCTGCGATTTTCCCCGGTAGGCCCGTGTCCCGGCCTTGCCCGCGGTTGACCGCCCCCGCGATTTGACCGCGGCCTCGGACGCCGCCTCCACCGCCGATTGCCGCGCCAGCGGGTCGTCAGAGATGGCGAGGTCGACCGCCTCCAGCCGTTTGATCTCGTCGCGCAGGCGCGCGGCTTCTTCGAACTCCAGGTTCTCGGCCGCCTTGCGCATCTCGTCGCGCAACCCGTTCAGATGCGCCTCCAGGTTGGCGCCGTGCATCGGCTTGCCGATCTGGGCGGTGACGCGGTTCATGTCCACATCGCCCTCGTAAAGGCCGGCCAGAACATCCTCGACGTTTTTCTTGACCGTCTCCGGCGTGATGCCGTGCTTCGTGTTGTAGGCGATCTGCTTTTCGCGGCGGCGGTTGGTTTCGCCCAGGGCGCGCTCCATCGAGCCGGTGATCTTGTCGGCATACATGATGACGCGGCCGTCGGCGTTGCGGGCGGCGCGGCCGATGGTCTGGATCAGCGAGGTCTCAGAACGCAGGAAGCCCTCCTTGTCGGCGTCCAGAATGGCGACGAGGCCGCATTCGGGGATATCGAGACCTTCGCGCAGGAGGTTGATGCCGATGAGCACGTCAAAGGCGCCGAGGCGCAGGTCGCGCAGGATTTCGATGCGTTCCAGCGTGTCGATGTCGGAGTGCATGTAGCGGACCTTGATGCCCTGTTCGTGCAGGTATTCGGTGAGGTCCTCGGCCATTCGTTTGGTGAGGGTGGTCACAAGGGTGCGGAAACCGTTGGCGGTGACCTTGCGCACCTCATCCAGCAGGTCGTCGACCTGCATCGAGACCGGGCGGATTTCGACTTCCGGGTCCAGGAGGCCGGTGGGGCGGATCACCTGTTCGGTGAAGACGCCGCCGGACTGATCCAGTTCCCAGCCCGCAGGGGTGGCGGAGACGAAGACCGACTGCGGGCGCATGGCGTCCCATTCCTCGAACTTGAGGGGCCGGTTGTCCATGCACGACGGCAGGCGGAAGCCGTGTTCGGCCAGGGTGAACTTGCGCCGGTGGTCGCCGCGGTACATGCCGCCGATCTGCGGGACGGAGACGTGGCTTTCGTCGGCGAACACGATGGCGTTGTCGGGGATGAATTCAAAGAGGGTCGGGGGCGGCTCGCCCGGGGCGCGGCCCGTCAGGTAGCGGGAGTAGTTCTCGATCCCGTTGCAGTGGCCGGTCGCCTCCAGCATTTCGAGGTCGAAGTTGGTGCGCTGCTCCAGCCGCTGCGCCTCCAGAAGTTTGCCGTCGTTCACCAGCTGGTCGAGGCGCTGTTTCAGCTCGGCCTTGATGGAGACCACGGCCTGGTTGAGGGTTGGTTTCGGGGTCACGTAGTGGGAGTTCGCATAGACGCGGATCTGGTCAAACGTGCCGGTCTTTTCGCCGGTCAGCGGGTCGAACTCGGTGATCGCCTCCAGCTCCTCGCCGAAGAAGGAGAGCTTCCAGGCGCGGTCCTCCAGGTGGGCTGGAAAGATTTCCAGCGTGTCGCCGCGGACCCGGAAGGAGCCGCGCTGGAAGGCCTGGTCGTTGCGCTTGTACTGCTGGGCGACCAGGTCGGCCATGATCTGGCGCTGGTCGTACATCTCGCCGGCCTTCAGGTCCTGGGTCATGGCGGAGTAGGTTTCGACCGAGCCGATGCCGTAAATGCAGCTGACGGACGCGATGATGATCACGTCATCGCGTTCGAGCAGGGCGCGGGTCGCCGAGTGGCGCATCCGGTCGATCTGCTCGTTGATCTGGCTTTCCTTCTCAATATAGGTGTCGGAGCGCGGCACATAGGCCTCCGGCTGGTAGTAGTCGTAGAAGGAGACGAAGTATTCGACCGAGTTCTCCGGGAAGAAGCCCTTGAATTCGCCGTAGAGCTGGGCCGCCAGCGTCTTGTTGGGGGCGAGGATGATCGCCGGGCGCTGGGTTTCCTCGATCACCTTGGCCATAGTGAAAGTCTTGCCGGTGCCGGTGGCGCCCAGCAGCACCTGGTTGCGCTCGCCCTCCAGAACGCCCTCTGACAGTTCCTTGATCGCGGTGGGCTGGTCGCCGGCCGGATCGAAGGTGGTGTTCATGACAAACCGCTTGCCGCCCTCCAGCTTGGGCCGCTGCTGCGGCGCGCGCTGGGTCATCATCGGCATGGTTTTGTCGGAATGGGCATAGGGCATCAGGCGACTCCGTTGGCGGCTGGGGCCGATTTTGGTCTGTTTTTGTTCCGGTGCAAGGGGGCGGGGGGTGCAATCCGGGATATGGTGTCAGATTTTGTCAGCAGGCGCGGGGCGCAGCAGCTTTGCCAGCAGCTCAGCCAGCCGCCGCGCCTCGCCCGGGCTGAAATGCGGGGTGACGGCCTGCTGCATGGCCGCTGAATAGACGGCCCAGATGCGGGCACGCATGGCGGCGCCCTCCGGCGTGATCACCAGCACCTGGCCGCGGCCGTCATCGTTGCAAGTCCGGCGCGCCAGCAGGCCTGTCTTGGCCAGCCGCTCCGCCAGGCGGGAGACGCCGTATTGCGGCAGCAGCAGTTTTTCCTGCAGCTCAAAGGGGCGCAGGCCCGCATCGCCCGCGCATTCCAGCTCCCACAGCATGTCATACCAGTCGAGCCCCGGCAGGCCCGCCTGTTTCAGCACAGCCTCCACCGAAGCCAGGACGGATTTGTGGGCGCGGGCGAGCGGCAGCCAGACGGCGAAAGGGTCGGGTGTCTCCATGCGGATTATTTAGATGCAAGTGCATTGACATGCAAGGCTGAGGTCCCACTTGATGTAAATGCAACTGCATTTACATGAGGATCCCATGAGCGACCTGCATCTGATCAGCCACCATCTGTGCCCCTATGTGCAGCGGGCGGTGATTGTGCTGAGCGAGAAATCCATTCCGCACCGGCGCACCTATATCGACCTGGCGGACAAGCCCGGCTGGTTCCGAGCGCTGTCGCCCACCGGCCGGGTGCCGGTGCTGGAGACCAGCGGGCGGGTGCTGTTCGAAAGCCAGGTGATTGCGGAATATCTGGATGAGACCACGCCCGGCTCCCTTCATCCCACGAATGCGCTGGAGCGGGCACGGCACCGGGCCTGGATTGAATTCGGCTCGGACACGCTGGCGGCCATCGGCAAGCTCTATAATGCGCCGGATGAGGCGGCGTTTGCCGCGGCTGCGGACACCCTGCGCGGACGGCTGGAACGGATCGCGCCGGAGGTGGCGGGGGTGTTCTTTGCCGGGGACAGTTTCCACATGGTGGACGGGGTCTGGGGCACCATCTTCCGCTATTTCGACACGTTTGATGCCATCGGGGACTTTGCCTTGATGCCTGCGCAGGGGGGCATGGCGGATTGGCGGGCGGCGGTTGCGGCCCGTCCGTCGGTGCGGCAGGCGCCGCCGGAGGGCTATCCGGCGCGGCTGATGGCGTTTCTTTGTGCCCGGCAATCGCATCTGGGGAGGCTGGCGCGGGCGCCCTGTGGCGGGGCTGCAAAAGCCGGATAACCCTGTTCAAAATGCCACCTTGCCGCAGAGCCGCATCCGGCGCATAAAAGCGCTGGATTGAGACTCAAGGAGAGACAGCCCATGCAAGCGCGGATTTACCGGCCGGCACGCAACGCCATGACCTCTGGCATGGCCAAGACGCGGAAATGGGTGCTGGAGTTTGCGCCTGCCTCGGCGCGCGAAGTGGACCCGCTGATGGGCTGGACCTCCTCCACCGACACCCAGGCGCAGGTCAAGCTGCGGTTCGACAGCAAGGAAGCGGCGGTGGAATATGCCGAGGACCACGGCATCGACGCGGTGGTTGTCGACCCGAAGGAGCGCAAGGCCAACATCCGTCCGGGCGGCTACGGCGACAATTTCGCCACCAACCGCCGCGGCCCCTGGACCCACTGAGATTGTATGTAAATCTTGATCGAGTTCCCACCGTTTCGGCATGAGTTCTCACCACGATCTACATATAGGGTGCCCGGCGGGCGCCTTTTCTATATCTGGGCTTGAGCATTGTGGCCGAGGCCGAATGCATTGCGGAAACAGAGCACAGGCTCTTTCGTTTTGCTGTGCCTGCATATTCGGGGGCCAGGTAGCTTCATGCAGGGCGATGGGGGCAGCCGCCGCTTTCTGCAACAGTGAAAAGATAGAGTTTCACATCAGCCTGCTCCAAGACAGCAGGCAGCCCGAAGCGGTCATAGACTTGGTGTGACGCGGCAAGGATGCTGCCGGTGCAAAATTTTCGGGCCATCTCACCAAAAGCGGCCACTCACCGAACCCGGCGAGCTACTGCCAATGCTGCGGACCGCTTCAGGGGGGCGCGATGCGCAGGAAGCCGCCGCTGCAAAGTTGCGAACCGTCTTCGCCCTTCGGAACCTGATCGGCCCTTTCTTGCCGTTGGCCACTGCGTTCCTTCGCTGCACTGCGGCCGCAATTGCGGACATTCGCTGAGACGCCGAAATCTGATGCTGGGTGAATTCACACACTGCGGGACAGACCCGCCTTTGGCCCTTGCAGCTATTGCTGCCGCAGAAACCCCTCGCTCCTGCAGCGCGAGACTTTCGGCTGTGTGGCGAACTTCCTGTTTGCGGTCATTCGGGCCCGCGGAAATCGGCGCAGCGCAAACCGCCTTTCGCTGCAGCCATGTCAGGCAAACGAGACGCGAACCAAGCGTCCAATTGGAAGACCAGACTAATTGCAAGCAGGTAAAGTCTGGTAATTCTCTACGTCGCAGTGATTGGCATCGTTGAACCTGAACCAATTAGTACTAAGCAGGCTGCGCAACTGTGGCACCAGCACGGGTCCAGACGATGGAACATGTCAGGCAGGGGCTGTGCTTTTAGCGGCCAAGTAACATTCCAGCCAATCCCAGCAGAACACCTGAATTCTTGCCTTGTCGACAGCCTTTGGGTTCAAGCAGCTTTCAAACCAGACACCTTCGAGGAATACCAATAGGAAAGTAGCGAAAGTATGCGAATCTACAAAAATACTGCGTTCTTCGATAAGGCCTTGAATGAGGAGTTCGAAGGCTGCCCGCTGCTCCTGAAACGTTTCCTCGAAGGCAGATTTTAAAGCCGGGTTTGTCTGTGAAAGACTCCAGAAACCTGTGTAGGTTCCAATAACGCCGTCGTTTGACCATTCGTTTGAAAAGTACAGCTGAAACAGTTGTTTCAGCCGCTCTTCGGCGCTCAGTTCTGTGTTGCCGGTGATTGCGCGGACTTCGGCAAGGTATTGCCTTGCCATGTCCTGGTAAGCCTCGAGAAACAGGCTGTCCTTGCCGTCGAAGTAGTGGGTAAGCAGGCCCGGGGAAACCCCCAGGTCCTTGCAGATTTCCCGGACACCAGTGCCTTGGGCGCCGTATTTTGCAAGCGAATCCCTGGCTCCTTGCAGCATCAGCCGACGCCGGTCCTCGGGGTTGAGGCGCTGTCTCTTCTGGTTGGCCAAGATTGATACATCCCTGCCTGCTTCCTGGTAATTGAATACTTGTACAGCAATCGGCGGGAAGTGCAAACCATTTGCCCGCTGCCGAAAAATACTCAATTGTACAATTGGACAGTAAGTCTTGACGTTAGCTGTACATGTGTACAATAGTTTGGAGCGGCACAGTTGGAATTGCAAACAGGAGCACGGGATGTCTGTCAAAATCGAATCTCTTCAGGTGTCTGGCACGCAACTGGAAATTTGCTGGACCGGCACCGGCCGGGTCACCCGCTATCCGGCGGTTTGGCTGCGCGACCACTGCCATAGTGCCCGCAGCATGAATCCGGAATCGCAGCAGCGGTCAGTTGACACCTTTGCAATTCCCGCTGATTTGGCGCCTGTTTCCGCGCGGCTGGAGGCCGGGACGGTTTACGTTGCCTGGCCGCAGGAGGCTGACGAAAGCGAGTACCCAGTATCCTTCCTGGAGGCGATGGCAGAGCCGGGCCTGTGGCAGGAAGACCGCCCGAAGAGCCTGTGGGTGGCGGCAGATCTGGAGGGCGGGCTGCCGGAGGTGCCCCACGCTGCGGTGATGGCGGAGGACAGCAGCGGCTTGGCGGAGTGGCTGGATCTCGTCGACCGCCACGGGTTTGCGCTGGTGACCGGCGTCCCGGCCACGCCGGAGGCCACCGAGGAACTGCTGAAGCGGGTTGGCTATATCCGCCAGACCATTTTTGGCGGGTTCTGGGATTTCACCGCCAACAAGGCCTTTGCTGATACCGCTTATTCGACAGTGGAAATCGGCCCGCACACCGATGGCACCTATGCCATCGACTCTCCCGGTTACCAGGCGTTCCACTGCCTAGAGTTCGACGGCACCGGCGGCGAGAGCATCTTTGTCGATGCCTTCAAGGTGGCAAAGGACATCCGGGAACAGGACCCCGAGGCCTTTGAGGTGCTGGCCAAGGTGCCGGTGCCAGCGCAGTACAAGGGCGACGGGGTGCATCTGATGGCGGAAAACCCGGTCATCGGTCTGGATCGTTACGGCGGCCTGCGCAAAATCACCTACAACAACTATGACCGGGCGCCGTTCCGGCTGGAGGACAGCCTTCAGGCGGCTTTCTACAGGAGCCTGAAGCTGTTCAACAGCCTGATCAATAACCGCGCTTACCAGCTGCGGTTCGGCCTGCGTCCCGGTACGGTGGTGCTGTTCGACAACTGGCGGGTGCTGCACGCGCGGGAAGCCTACGAGGGCCACCGCCGTCTGTGCGGGGCTTATCACAACAAAGAGGATTTCCTGTCCAAGTTGCGGCTTTTGCGCAAACGGGGCTGATCCACTCCGGTGACGGCTCTGCCGGGCCGTGAAACCTGCCAGCCGGCCGGGCCAACGGGCCGGCTGGCGCCATTGCAATCAGGCTGGAACAAACTGTGAGGAGGCTGGGATGCCCAAGAATAAAGTGATCAGCAACCACGATCGCAGATGGCCGGTACGGATGGACCGGCAAGAAGGGCCTGTGCAGCACGGTGCGCTGGACCATTCCGACGCGCCTGCCGACCTGGACGATGTGCGCCGTTACCGGCTGGGGCGGCTGCAATCGGAAATGCAGCGGCAGGACGTGCCGGCGCTCCTGCTGCTGGACCCGATCAATACCCGATACGCCACCGACTGCACCAACATGCAGATATGGTGCATGCATTTCGAGACCCGCTGTGTGTTTGTGCCCGCCGACGGGCCGGTGACCTTGCTGGATTACGCCGATATGCCCTTCCTGGCGGAAGGTCTGCCGACGGTGGACAAATACGGGGTGATGAAAGCGCATTACTTCTTTGCTGCCGGCAACCGGATGGAAGAATGGGCCGAGGCCTTTGGCACCCAGATCGGCGGGCTGATGGCCCGCTACTGTCCAGGTGAGAAGCGGCTGGCGATCGACCGGCTGTCGCATCTGGGCGGCAGCGCCATTCAGGGCCTGGGGTTCGAGATCGTAGACGGCCAGAGCGTGGCCGAGGTGGCGCGTTCGATCAAGTCGCCGGGGGAACTGGAACTGATGAAGGCGGTGATTGCGGTCGCCGACAAGGGGATGCATGCGATGCGCGATGCGCTGCGGCCGGGCATAACCGAAAATGCCCTGTGGGCCAAGCTGCATGAGGTCAATATTGCCGAAGGCGGCGAGTGGATTGAAACCCGCTTGCTGGCCTCTGGTCCGCGCACCAATCCCTGGTTCCACGAAAGCTCAATGCGGGTGATCGAGGCGGGCGACATGGTGTCCTTCGATACCGACCTGGTCGGGCCCTACGGCTATTGCGCGGATATTTCCCGTGCCTGGGTATGCGGCGATGTCTGGTCGCGGGAGCAGGCGGAACTGTATCAGCTGGCGCGCGAGCAGGTGGAGTTCAACATGGAGGTGATCAGGCCCGGCATGTCCTACCGGGAGATTGCCGAGAAATCCTGGCCCATCCCAGACCGGTTTAAGAAGAACCGCTATGGTTGCCTGGCGCATGGGGTCGGGCTGTGTGATGAGTACCCGTCTTTACCCTACCGCGAAGACTTGGAGGAATACGGCTATGACGGGGTGGTGGAGCCGGGCATGGTGCTGGCGGTTGAATCCTACATCGGTGAGGAAGGCGCGATGGAAGGGGTGAAGCTGGAGCAGATGATCCATGTGACCGAGACCGGCTGGGAGCTGCTTTCCCATTACCCGTGGGAGGAGTTCGAGGCATAGCCAAAGGAAGCCGCGGATACCATAAAAGGCCGCCGTGTTCACTCCTGGCGGCCTTTTCTTTCAGTAGGACTGCTGGATAGCTGCTGCCGCGTCAGGCGGAGAGGGCTGCCGGCAGCGGGGCCCCGTCTTCCAATACGGCAGCCGCGGTCGTCTGCACCGCCAGTCCGAATTCGGCGGCGGACATGGTGAGCCACTCCCAGAAACTGGCGGCGTGGCTGGCGGGGATCAGAAGGTCGAACTCTGCGTCCGCGCAGCGGTGCAGGTGAATTTTCGTGTGCGCCATCAAACTGACAGCGCTGCGGCCGGGTACAAACCGGTCCAAGTCCAGCACGCAGCCCTTGGCCATCAGGGCGCAGGCGGCGGTGCCGCTGATCCGCAGGCGAAGGAACCCGCCGCCGGCGCTGCTGACGGCGGCCAGCCCGGCAAGCACCTGTTTCAGCTCTTGTTCCAGCACCAGAGCAGGGTGCGGGCTGATCAGGTGCCAGCAGTTGCCGGCTGCCCAGGCCAGGCGGTTTTCGCTGGCCTCAGAAAAGCGTCCCGGGCCGGGCAGGTTGGTGAAGCCGAAGGGCGTCAATGCGGCACCGGTTGCAGTCGCCTTGCCGTGGAAGGGCATGATCCGCAACACGGTGGTGCCGGTCACGATCCGGGCCACGACGCCGGCGGGCTGGGCGGAGGGGACGCCGGTCAGTTCCAGACCTTCGAGGCAGAACGGGGGGCGGGCTTCAGCTGCGCACACGGGTATTCTCCGGATCATAGAAATGGTGGGACACGATGGTGGCCGGGACGGGGTCTTCGCCGTGCAGGGGGTCGATGATCTCAACCACTTCGCCGAGCCGCTCGCGGCCGCGCCGCACCAGAGCGATTGCGATACAGCTTTCCATCGTCGGGCTCCAGGCTGCGGAGGTGATGTAGCCGTCGTCATTCTCTGGTGCGAGGGGGGCGCCCCTGGCAGTGATATGGGCGCCCTGGCGGAAGCTGTGCGAAGGGTCCAGAGGTTTCAGCCCCACCACAACCTCGCGGTCGGGGTCGGTCAGCCCAGGGCGGCTGCTGAGGGCGCGGCCGATGAAGTCCTTCTTGGCGGACATCAGCATGCCAAGTCCCAGGTCCGCCGCGGTGGTGAATTTATTCAGCTCCGAGCTGACATGCCCTTTTTCGATGCGCAGCACGTCCAGCGCCTCGACCCCATAAGGCGTTATGCCGAACTCGGCGCCTTCGCGCTCCAGCGCCTCGGCCAGGGGGCGGCCATAGGGGGAGGGCACATATATTTCATAGGCCAGCTCGCCCGAGAAAGAGATCCGGAACAGCCGGGCGGGCACGCCGTCCAACACGGTGCATTCGCGCGCGGCCAGGAAGGGCAGAGCGGCGTTGCTTACATCCATCTCCGGGGCGATCCGGGCCAGCACGTCGCGGGCGCGGGGGCCTGCCAGGGCGATGCCCGCCCAATCCTCGCCCGCATCGGCAAAAACAACGTCCAGCTCCTGCCAGAGTACCTGATGGCAGTATTCCAGATGGCTGATAACACTATCGGATTCTGCCGATGTGGTGGTGATGAAGTAGTGATCCTCAGCCAGCCTCGAAACGGTGCCGTCGTCCATCACGATGCCGTCCTCGCGCAGCATCAGCCCGTAGCGGGACTTGCCCACCGGCAGCTTGGCGAAGCCGTTGCTGTAGACCCGGTCGAGAAAGGCCGCAGCATCGGGGCCTTGCAGGTCGATCTTGCCCAGGGTGGAGACATCGCAGAAGCCCACCGCGCTGCGTACGGCCTGAACCTCGCGGCTGATGGCTTGGCTCATAGTCTCGCCCGGCTTGGGGAAATACTGGCTGCGGTGCCAGAGGCCGGATTCGATGAACACACCGCCTTTGTCCTCGACCCAGCCATGCAGCGGGGTTCGCAGGATGGGGCGCCAGTGCTTGCCGCGGGAACGGCCCGCCAGCGCGCCGAGGCTGACCGGCCGGTAGGGCGGGCGGAAGCCGGTGGTGCCGACCTGGCTCATCGGCTTGTCCAGTGCCTTGGACATCGCGGCGATGCCGTGG
This sequence comes from Leisingera sp. McT4-56, assembly GCF_020514995.1. Classification (NCBI taxonomy): domain Bacteria; kingdom Pseudomonadati; phylum Pseudomonadota; class Alphaproteobacteria; order Rhodobacterales; family Roseobacteraceae; genus Leisingera; species Leisingera sp. McT4-56. The sequence continues at coordinate 170,841 of NZ_JAJALF010000007.1, forward strand.
ATGTTGGAGGTCTTGCCCTGATCGGTTGCCATGCCAAGGGTGGTGTAGCGTTTGACATGCTCGACCGAGCGGTAGCCCTCGCGGGTGGCCAGCGAGACGTCGCCCGCAGTCACGTCATGCTGCAAATCTATGAATTTCTTTGACTTCCCGGTGCTGGACTCGAAGTAGGCGAATTTGGCGGCGCGCTGTTCGCTGGCCTCCAGATAGTTGTGGTAGTTCGCCAGGCTTGCGCTGTCCGGGGCGGCAAAGCGTTTGCCGGCGGCCTCGCCCGCTATGCGGCCGTGGGTCTGGCAATCTTCGTGGGCCTCAAGCCCGACGAGGCTGCCGGTGCAAAGGAAATCCGCGCCCGCCATCTCCTGCGGCAGGAAGGCTTGCAGGTTTTCGCTCCAGTGCGGTTTCTGGCCGCGCTGTGCCAGCAGCTGCACCGCCGGGTTCCAGCCGCCTGAGACGCAGACCGTATCGCAATCCACGGTGCGGCGGCTGCCGTCCTTCTGGCGCAGGGTGACGCCCGTGACTGTGGTGCGGCCATGCACGGTTTCGATCTCATCGCCGTTGCGGGCATCTGCCACCGCGGCGACGGTGACACCAGCCGCCCCCAGCGCCTTGGCTAGGCCTGTGGTGCTGTCGTTGGTGGTGAAGATCACCGCGCGGCTTCCGGTGCGGACGCCGTAGTCGCGCAAGTAGCGCTCCGCGGCGGAGGCGAGCATCACGCCGGGGCGGTCGTTGTTGCCAAAGACCAGCGAGCGTTCATGGGCGCCGGTGGCCAGGATCACCTGGGGGGCCACGATCTTCCACATCCGCTGGCGCGGCTGGTGAGCGGCGGGGACGGGCAAGTGATCAGAGACCTGCTCAACCGCGCCGAAGGTGTTGTTGTCATACCAGCCGAACACCATCGTGCGGGGCAGGATGCGGACGTTCTCCAACGCCTCCAGTTCGGCGATGTCCTGTTCCAGGCCGGTGCTGTCAAAACCGCCAAGACGGGCGTGTTCCTCCACCAGGGTCACCCGGGCGCCGCTTTGGGCCGCAGCGCGGGCGGCGCTGATGCCCGCGCCACCGCCGCCGATCACGAGAATATCGCAGTGGTGGTGGATCTTTTCATAGGTGTCGGGATCGATGCCGCCGGACAGGCGGCCCATGCCTGCGGCGCGGCGGATCACCGGCTCATAGAGATTGGTCCAGAATTTTGCGGGCCATTTGAAGGTCTTGTAGTAGAACCCGGCGGCAAAGAACGGCGAAAACAGCTGGTTCACCGACAAGAGGTCATAGCGCAGCGAGGGCCAGCGGTTCTGACTGGTGGCCTCCAGCCCATCATAGAGCTCAACCATCGTGGCCGGAATGTTGGGTTCCTGCCGGGCGCCGCTGCGCAGCTGCACCAGGGCGCTGGGTTCATGCGGGTCGCAGGTGAAGATGCCGCGCGGGCGGTGGTACTTGAAGCTGCGCGCGACCAGGCGGACGCCATTGGCCAAGAGGGCAGAGGCGAGTGTGTCGCCCTCGTAGCCGCTGTAGCGCTTGCCGTCGAAGGTGAAGCTGATGGGCTTGCTGCGGTCGAGGCGGCTTCCAGCGCCGTTTAGCCGGTGGGTCTGGCGGGTCATCGCTGGACCTCCCCGCCGGGGCGGGCCTGAATGGCCTGAGTGATTTCATGGGTGACGGTGTTGCGGTCCACAACCAGCCAGCCGCCGCAGCCCTGGGCGTGGCGCCAGTGTTCGCGGTGGGGGCCCTTGGGGTTGTCGCGCAGGTAGACGTAATCGACCCAGACCTCCATCGGGGCGTCTGCGGCGGGGCGGGGGAGGGTGGCGTCGCCGCGATAGATGAATTCTTCCAGCGGGCGGTCTCCGCACAGCGGGCAGGGGATGCGCATGGGGTGTCAGCCCTCCTCAGTGGTGGTTGGGGAAGGGACCGCCGCCAGTGGCATCCACCGGGCGGCCTTCGGCAAAACGGTCAAGGTGGAACGGCGCGTTGTACTTGTGCGGCGCATCGTTCGCGACGGTTTGGGCAAAGCACCAGGCGGCGCCGGGGATCGCCTTGAAGCCGGTGTAGTTCCATCCGCCGTTCAGATAGAGACCCTCGACCGGCGTCTTACAAATGTAGGGGGAGCCATCCATGGTCATGTCGACCACGCCGGCCCAATGGCGCAGCAGGCGCACTCGCCCCAGCGAGGGTAGGAACATCATCATCGCCTCGGCCACGTCCTCGACAATCGGCAGGTTGCCGCGCTGCGCAAAGCTGTTGTAGCCGTCCAGCATGCCTCCGAAGACCAGGCCGCCCTTGTCGGACTGGCTGATGTAGAGGTGACCGACGCCAAAAGTCGCGACAGTGTCGACGCAGGGTTTTACCGCCTCGGAGACGAAGGCCTGCAGCTTGTGGCTTTCGACCGGCAGCTTGATCCCGGCCATCTGCAACACTTGGCTTGTATGGCCCGCCACCGCGACCGCCACCTTGCCCGCGCCGATGCGGCCGCGGGTGGTCTCAACCCCGGTCATGCGGCCATTGGCGTCACGCTCAAACCCGGTGACCTCGCAGTTTTGGATGATGTCGACGCCCAGCCGGTCGGCAGCACGGGCATAACCCCAGACCACGGCATCGTGGCGGGCGTTGCCCGCGCGCGGCTGGAGGAGGCCGCCCAGCACCGGGAAACGGCCATTGTTTTCGTCTACCAGCGGCATCATTTCCAACACCTGCTTGCGGTCCAGCATCACCGCGTCGACGCCGTTCATGATCATCGCATTGCCGCGGCGCACCGCCTCGTCGCGCTGGCCGTCGGTGTGGAAGATGTCCAGAACGCCGCGCTGGGAGAACATTACGTTGTAGTTCAGCTCCTCGCTGAGGCCTTCCCACAGTTTCAGCGACCATTCCAGCAGGGGAATTTCGCTGTTCAGCAGGTAATTGGAGCGCACGATGGTGGTGTTGCGGCCGGTGTTGCCGCTGCCGATCCAGCCTTTTTCCAGCACCGCCACATTGATGATGCCGTGCTCTTTGGCCAGGTAATAGGCGGTTGCCAGCCCGTGGCCGCCGCCGCCGATGATCACCACGTCATAGTGCTTCCGGGGCTCCGGGTGGCGGAAGGCCTCGGGCCAGCCCTGGTGGCCGCGCAAGGCCTGTTTCACCAAAGATGTGACTGAATACTGCATCGTCTCCGGCGCCCGTTCCGGGCTTCGTTCCGCTGGGAAGTTTACCGGATGATGATGGCGCGGCACCGGCCCTGCCCGACAGGGTAAAAAAATTCAGCGGTGGCTCAATTTAAGTCTTCCATTGAGAAATCAGGCGCTTGGCGTCACATTGGATGGGTCCTGAATACCGGCGGATTGAACCATGAAAAGACGGCTTCCCCCCTTTGCGGCAGTCAAGGCCTTTGAGGCGGCTGCGCGCCATTGCAATTTCCAGCTGGCGGCGGAGGAGCTGGGCATTTCAGCCTCGGCGGTCAGTCACCAGGTCAAGGCGCTGGAGGATTTCATCGCCATGCCGCTGTTCATCCGGCGCAACAACCGGCTGATCCTGCGTGAAGAAGGCCAGGCCTATTTCGAACGCCTAAGTGTTGCGCTGGATGGGATCGAGATGGCGACAGATGTGCTGGCGCGCTCAACCGGGCGGTCGCAGCTGACGCTGAACCTGTTCCCATCGCTGGCCGATGTGTGGCTGATTCCGCAGCTGGGGGATTTTCATCAGAAGCACTCCGATATTGCCGTCCGGCTGAGCACCTCCGAACTGGCGGGAGACGGTTTGAACCGGGAGGCGGATTTTGCCCTGGCCTATCTGCCGAAGGAGAACGTGCCGGAGAATGCTGTGGTGCTGTTTTCCGATGATATCGTGCCAGTGGCGGCGCCGGAGTATCTGGCAGCGCACAGGCAGATCGAAAGCCCGGAGGACCTGCTGCAGCACACCCTGATCGCCAGCCTGTCGGAAGATGAGGAATGGAAGTCCTGGTTCGAGGCGCAGGGGGTCGCGGATCACCGCAATGCCCGCTACTTGGAGCTGGACATGTGCTCCAGCTGCCTGAAAGCGGCCAAGGAAGGTCTGGGAATCACCATGGGCCGCAGGCCGTACCTGGATCATGATCTGGCGGCCGGCCGTCTGGTAGCGCCAGTGCCGGCGGTTGTTTCCACCGGCTGGTGCTTGGCGCTAGTAACCACCCCCCGCGGCGCTGGCTTGCCGTATGGACCGCGCTTCCGGAATTGGATGATCACTGTGAGCGGCGAGTCCGGGAATGCATGGGCGGCACTTGGCTGACCCGGACAGGCGGTTGGGTACTTTATTGTACATTCGAACAATAAAGATTGCATGGGTCGAACTTCCATGCTTATCTATTGTACAGTTGAACAGTAGATAGCTCTCCGCAGGAAGGTAGCCATGACCCGAACCTCTGCACGCAGACGCGCCCGCGGCGGCGCCCGGCCGGACCGCAGCGGCGGCGCTGTAACCCAATCACCCTGGACCCAGGTCCGCTACCGCACCGCCCCCACAAACGTGCTGAGCACCGATCAGATAGAGGCGATCCACGAGGCCTCGCTGACGATTCTGGAGGAAATCGGCGTCAAAGTGTTGGACCCAGAAGCGCGGCGCTATCTGCAGGAAGCCGGGGCAAAGGTGGACCACAGCGAGGAGATGGTCTGGCTCGACCGCGGGCTGGTGGATGAGAAGCTGAAGCTGCCGCCGTCGTCGTTCACGCTGCACGCGCGCAACCCGGAGCGCAATGTACAGCTAGGCGATGATTGCGCGATCTTTGCCTCAGTTGGCGGCCCGGCCTTTGTCTCGGATCTCGACAAGGGGCGGCGGCAGGGCACCTATGCGGAGATGTGCGATTTCATTAAGCTGGTGCAGAGCCTGAATATCCTGCATCAAGAAGGCGGCGGCCCGTTCGAGGCGCTGGACCTGCCACAGGAAAGCCGCCATCTGGACCTGCATTTCGCGCAGATCACCCTGACCGACAAAAACTGGCAACCCTGGGGGCTGGGCGCCGACCGCGCCCTTGACGGGCTGGAAATGGCGGCAATCTCGCTCGGCTGCTCGCGCGAGGACCTGATCGGCAAGCCGGTGTTTACCACCGTGATCAACACCAACTCGCCGCTGCAGATCGACGGGCCGATGGGAGAGGGGTTGATCGAGATGGCCAAGCACGGCCAGCCCGTGATCATCACCCCGTTCACGCTGGCCGGTGCGATGTCGCCTGTGACCATTGCGGGCGCGCTGACCCAGCAGAACGCCGAAGCGCTGTCTGGTATCGTACTGGCGCAATGCGTGCGCCCGGGCACTCCGGTTGTCTATGGCGGCTTCACGTCCAACGTGGACATGAAAACCGGCTCACCGGCCTTTGGCACCCCGGAATACACGCTGGCGGCGCAGGCCACCGGCCAGCTGGCGCGGCGCTACGGCATCCCCTTCCGCTCCAGCAATGTGACCGCCTCCAACGCGGTTGATGCGCAGGCGGCCTATGAAAGCCAGATGTCGCTGTGGGGCGCGATGAGCGGCCATGTGCATCTACTGAACCAGGGCGCGGGCTGGCTGGGCGGCGGGCTGGTGGCCTCTTTCGAGAAGCTGATCATCGATGCCGAGATGCTGCAGATGATGGCCGCGGCGCAGCAGCCGTTCGAGGTGTCCGATGCGGCCATCGGCCTGGACGCGATCCGCGAGGTCGGGCCTTGCGGCCATTTCTTTGGCACCCAGCACACGCTGGAGCGCTATGAGAGCGCCTTCTACACGCCGCTGGTGTCCGACTGGGACAACTACGAGAACTGGAGAGACCGCGGCAGCATGGACAGCGCGCAGCGCGCCAACGGGATCTGGAAGCAGATGTTGGCCCAGTATGAGCAGCCGCCTATCGACGCGGCAATCGAGGACCAGCTGAAGGACTACATGGCCCGCCGCAAGCAGGAGATCCACGGCGCAGCCGCCTGACCTGCGAACATTCTCCCAGCCTTATGCGGCAGCGGAGCTGCATAAGGTCATTCTGCCCGGCTCCCCATGGCCGGGCAGCTTTTTTTATGAGCTGCTGCTGACAGCCAGTGCTTGGCAACCCGTTTCCGCCTTCCTCGCGAATTTCACCAGTAGTGGCTGGCCGCAGCTGCGCCGCCATGCGCCGCAAAAAAAGCCCGGTTCTGGAGATTTTTTGCGCTTTCATTCCCTTTACGGTGCTTCACCGCCGCCCTTAACGCGGCAGCACAGAGAACACGCACAGAAATCCAGCTGGATATCCTTCGGGCGCCAGCAGGGCCGCTGCAGCGCAGGCCGTAACAAAAAAGAACCGGAGCAGGCCTAGGCGGCACTGCTCCGGTTCGCGGGGCTGGATGCGGTGAGGATGGTGGCCCAGCCCCTTCCGGTGATGACGGCGTGTTAGTTGCGCATACGCAGGCCCTCGGGGTCGACGGGCGGGGCGGTCAGCAGGCGCGCCTTGCACCGCTTGGCGGCGATGTCGATCTCGTATTCGGCGGCTGGGTCGATGGTGTCGGGATAGAGGTAGCCAAGCGCCAGGCTGGTGTCTGCGCAGTAACCGTAGCCGCCGGAGCTGGTGTAGCCGGCCAGCTTGCCATTCAAGAACACCGGCTCGCCGCCATAAGCGTCGGCCTCGCCCGTATCGACGGCGAATTGCACGAAGCACTCCCGCGGCCCGGCCTCCTTGGCAGCCAAGGCAGCCTCGCGGCCGATGAAGTCACCCTTGCCGTAGCGGACAAAGCGCGCCAGTGCGGTTTCGTGGGGGTAGTAGTCGGAGGTGAGCTCCATGTTCCAGCCGGCAAAACCTTTTTCCAGCCGCAGCGCCATCAGCGCGTGGCCGCCTGCGAGGGTCAGGCCGTGGGGTTCGCCCGCTGCCAGGATCTCCTCGAACAGCGTGCGCTGGTATTCCATCGGCATGTAGATCTCGTAGCCGCATTCGCCGGTGTAAGAGACCCGGATGACAAAGGCGCCGGGGCAGGGGCCCAGGTCCATCTCGCGGCCCGACAGGAACGGGAAATCTGCGCTGCCGAAGCTGATGCCCGGGGCCACCGCCGCCATGATTGCCTTGGCGTTGGGGCCGGCCACATGCAGGCCCGCATAGCGGTTGGTGAGGTTCTCATAAGCGATACCGGTTTCGGGCATGGTTTCCAGGAACCAGCGTTCGTGGATCTTTTCCATCGCGCCCGACCCCAGCACCAGACAGCTGTCCTCACTGAGGCGCGTGACGGTGAAATCGCCGGTCACTTTGCCTTGGCGGCTCAGCATCGGGCAGAGCGCAGTTCTGCCCACGGACGGGATCTTGTTGGCCATGATGCGGTCCAGATAGGCCACCGCACCGGCGCCGCTGAAGCGGTATTTGCCATAGCTGGTCAGCTCGAACAGGCCTGCGGTTTCACGCACAGCGCGGGATTCGCGGGCGACGGCCTGGAAGCAGGCGGGGCGCTCGTAGGAATAGCTCTCCTGCCGCTCGGCGTCATTGGTTGCATACCAATAGGCGTCTTCCCAACCGCAGGTCTCGCCAAACACTGCGCCTGCGTCTTTCAGCCTGTCATAGATTGGTGACGTCTTCATCGGACGCGCTGCCGGGAAGGTCTGGTAGGGGTAGATCCGGCTGGAGCGGTTTTCATACCAGTATTTGGTCATCTGCTTGGCATAGCGGTTGCCGGCATAGTCGCCGTAACGGGCCACGTCCCAGAAGCTGACGTCCAGCGAGGGCTCGCCGTCGATGATCCATTCCGCCAGCACCTTGCCGATGCCGCCGCCCTGGTTGAAGCCGGTCATCACGCCGTTGGCGCAGAAGTAGCCTGGCTTGCCAGGGTAGGGGCCGATCAGAGGGCCGAGGTCGGGGGAAAAGATCATGGGGCCGTTGATCACGCTCTTGATGCCGGCATCGGCGAGGCTGGGGATCAGCTCGACCGCTTGCAGAAACTCGTCCTCCATCCGGCTCAGATCGTCGGGCAGCAGCTCGTGACCGAAGTCCAAGGGGGTGCCGTCTTCGGACCAGTGGATGCATTTGCTTTCATAGGCGCCGATCAAAAGCCCCTTGCCCTCGGGGCGCATGTAAAGGTTCGCATCGGCATAGGACAGCAGGGCGTGATCACTGCCGATTTCCGCCATCTCGGGGATCTCTTCGGTGATCAGGTAATGGTGCTCGACCGGCATCAGGGGCAGCTTGATGCCCGCCAGCGCCGCCACTTCGCGGCCCCAGAGGCCGGCGGCATTGACCACGTAATCGGCGGTGATGGTGCCGTTTTCGGTCACCACGTCCCATTTGCCGTCGTGGCGCTGGTTGGTTTCCAATACCGGGGTGTGGCGGTGGATTGTGGCGCCGTAGTTGCGCGCGGCCTTGGCGAAGGCATGGGTGACGCTAGCTGGATCACAGTAACCGGCTGTTTTTTCATGCAGGATCGCGGTCAGGTCATCGGTGTTGAGGGTCGGAGCAAGCTCCTTGGCGCGGTCCGGGCAGATAAATTCGGATTCAATGCCATAACGCTTGCCGAAGGCATGGGCGATGGCGAGCGTCTTGATCTCTTCCTCATCCTTCGCGACCAGCAGCTCACCGTTATAGTGCAGGCCGCACTCCTGGCCGCTTTCACGCTCCAGCTCCGGGTAGAGGTCGATGGTGTACTTTTGCAGAACCGCAGCATTGCCTGGGGCAGTCAGGGTGAACAGGTTGCCGGCCGCGTGCCAGGAGGAGCCTGCGGTCAGCTCCTGCCGTTCCAGCAGCACCACATCCTTCCAGCCCCGTTTGGCCAGGTGATAGAGGATGCTGCAACCGACGACCCCGCCGCCGATAATGACCACTCTTGCTTTTGTTTCCATTACGCTCGCCCTGCTGTCGCTGAGGTTTCGGTTGAAAAACTGTCGAGCAGGGGGCGGGTGAACTCAAACAAATTTAATTGCGGGGTCCTCAAATTTGATTCTGCGGCCAAATCCGACGGTGTAATTTTCTTGGTGACGATCGAAATTTATTTAGTTGAGATGAATCCATTGCTGCCGGATCGTTATGGGACCACGACCTAACGGCCGGGCAGGGAACGGCATCACGGCAGCTCGCAAGACAAGGCCGTTCCGGGTGTCAGGGCGGCAGTTGGGTCACCGTAGTGTCCAGTTCTAGCGCCTGCAAGATTCTGCGGTGCCTGCTGAAGATATCTACACGGCGCGTGGGAGAAATTGGGGCGCTTTCTCCAACCGGAATTAGCGTCAATGCCAGGGAGGAATGACAATTGTACATTCAAAGCGAAGCAGGCAAAGGTTATGCATTAAGCGCCCCGGCTTCGCTTTATGTGGGGCTTCTGGTGGCTGCGCCGCTGGGGATCCTGGTGGCTTACAGCTTCTGGACCCAGACCTATGTCGAGATCGACAAGACCCTGACCTGGGCCAATTACCTGGAGGCGGCGACCGATCCGCTGGTGCGGCACCTGATGCTGCGCTCGATCCTGATTGCCGGGGCGGTGACCATGGCGACGGTGGCGCTGGCCTATCCGATCGCCTATTTCATCGCCTTCCGCACCCAGAAGAAAACCCTGTGGCTGCTGCTGATCACCATCCCGTTCTGGTCCAGTTACCTGCTGCGGGTGTTCAGCTGGAAACTGATCCTCGGCTTCAACGGGGTGATGAACTCGGCGCTGATCTCATTGGGGCTGATCACAGAGCCGCTGACCTTCCTTCTGTACAATGAATTCGCAGTGGTGCTGACCCTGGCCCATGCCTGGGCACCGTTTGCGATCCTGCCGATCTATGTGTCGCTGCAAAAGATCGACCGTTCGCTGCTGGAGGCGGCTACCGACCTGGGTCTCAACAAGCTGGAGCGGTTCATCCGTGTCACCCTGCCGCTGACCGTGCCGGGCATCATCGCCGCCAGCCTGATCATCTTCATCCCGACCGTGGGCGACTACGTCACCCCGTCGCTGGTCGGCGGCTCGCAGGGCAAGATGGTGGCGAACCTGATCCAAGTGCAGTTCGGCCCGGCCAAC
>NZ_JAJALF010000061.1:0-1647 GCF_020514995.1 Leisingera sp. McT4-56
CTCCAGGCTGGTGGTGGGTTTCAACGGCTTCACCATCACCTTTCAAGGGTCCTTTAACTACAATTCCTCGAACGAGGTCACGGCAGGCAGCACCATATCTGCCTTCACGATGCGCTATGACGGGACAACCGTTCTGTCCGTGACGGGCCTCGACCTAACCTACGAGGATCTGGCCACGCAGGACCTGGAGACCCTGCTGCAGCAGCAGCTGGCCGGGAATGACACCTATACCTCAGCCTGGAACGGCGGCGAGTATATCGAGACCTACGGCGGCGACGACACCATCCAGTCCGGCACCGGCGATGACACCATCAACGGCGGCAGCGGGCATGACACTTTTGTTATTGATGCAGACAAAGAAATTGGCGGTTACGGCTTTCACCCTACCTATGGCGTATACGTTTTTTCCTCTATGGGCGAGGTAGAGGACTACCTTTTAAACGTCGAGGTGATTGAAAACGGAAGCGTTACCAGAGAAATCCAGGAAGGTAGCGACTCGGCAGACACTATCATCAGCAGAACCACCGGTGATGTTAACAGCAAAGGCATGATCCATGGCCGCGGCGGGAATGACACGATAACCGGCGGCGCTTCCTTCGATTTCATCATGGGGGGGTACGGTGACGACAGCGTTTTCGGCGGCAAGGCCTATGACCTGATCCTCGGGGGATATGGCAACGACCATTTGTTTGGCGAAGGTGGTGGCGACATTATCCATGGCGATTATGGGAATGACCGAGTTTTTGGCAACGCTGGGAGAGACAGCCTGTACGGAGGCCTTGGCGACGACAGCCTGTTTGGGGGCAACGGCAACGACTCTCTTCTAGGCGATGGCACCATTCAAGGCGGTGGAAGCTCTGTCACTTACGGTCACGATAGGCTTGCAGGCGGCGCAGGCAACGACACGCTGCAAGGCGGCAGCGGAAACGACACGCTTCTCGGCGGCGATGATCAGGATAAGCTGAAGGGTGACTCCGGCGACGACCTCCTGGATGGCGGCCGCGGGGGCGACAGGCTCTTTGGCGGCGCCGGCCGCGACAATATGAAGGGCGGCGCCGGCCATGACCGGATGTCCGGCGGCGGCGGCAATGACACGATGTCCGGCGGAACCGGCGACGACACCCTGATGGGCGGCAACGGCCGCGATGTGCTGCTCGGCCACAAGGGCGACGACCTGCTGGCCGGCGGCGCCCACGCCGATATCTTTGTCTTCCACCAGGGCCACGGCAATGACACCATCACCGATTTCACCGCGGGCGAGGACCATATCCGCATCGGCCGCGGCGCGGACGATCTCGGCGGCCTCCAATTCCAGGCCCAAGGCGATGACGTGCTGGTGTCCTTTGCCGATGTGACTATCCTGGTCCAGGACATCACCGTGGCGCAGCTGCAGGACGCGGAGAACTTCCTGTTCTGAGCGCTCCAGCCGGACACCGGCACCGAAAGGCGCGCCAGCCCGGCGCGCCTTTTGCTATTTCAGCATCCATTTGCCGCCCGGCCAGAAGGCGTGAAATGCAAAGGCGAACATCACGTCATGGGCCGCGTCCCGCCCCGGCGCCGTCGGCTGCGGTCCAGGCCGCCACCAAGGCACACAAGGCAGAAGGCTGAGCCGCCAGCCGGCAGGCCTTCAAAACGGCCGGGTCTGAC
>NZ_JAJALF010000062.1:0-1637 GCF_020514995.1 Leisingera sp. McT4-56
CCGTCCGGTCAGCAGCCGCTGGAACGAAGCGCCGTAGCTGCGCTCAATCCCGGTCCGCACCATCCGCACCGCATACAAAAGCAGCATCGTCGCGCCCGCGAGGCTGATCAGAAAGGTCAGTATTGCCATGTCAGTTTCCGCACGCTGCAGTCAGCAGAGGCAGGGTTGCCTCTGGAACGGCCTTAGTGCCAGCCAGCCGCGGCGGCAACTGGTATTCCCGGCACTCCGCTATCCTGCAAAACGGAACGGCCGCGCTGCGGCCACAGTGTAACAGCTGACGTTTCAGCCTTCCTTCACCGGACGCGCAACTTGCGTTTTGACCCCCCAGTCCGCCAAGGCAGCGGACAGCTTCTTGCCTGGATCCTGGTCAGTGAACAAAAAACCGATCCTGCGCGGCTCAGGCCCGCAGTGCGGGGCGGTCTCCGCGAACTTGGGATGGGCGATGGCGATGGCAACCTGCTGGGCACATTCAGCGGCCACACTTGCCAGCTGGGCTTCCTCTGCGCTGTGATAAAGCACCCCGTGCTTGGCAGAAAGCGCATCCGCTGAGAGGATCGCCAGATCAAGCGCGAACCGGCGCAACTGCCGTTCGGCTACAAACCCGAAAGTGCCGCGCTCATTGCTCTGCATTTCACCGCCCAAAAAATGAACCCGGTTGCCATTGTGGTTCGCCAGTGTTTGCGCAGCCCCGATGGAATTGGTCACCACGATCAGCCCCGATTTCTGGCGCAATTCCTCCGCAACAAACGCGGTGGTGGAGCCGACATCCAGAAAAAGAGCCATCCCGTCACGCACATGCGCGGCCGCCAGCGCCGCAATCCGCGCCTTTTCCTTCTGGTTTTCAGAAATGCGCCGTGCAAAGCTTGTTGCGCTTTGCGGTCCGGCCAGGAATGCGCCCCCGTGCACACGCTGCACGGCACCCGCCTTGTTCAGTGCCTTGATAGTGCGGCGCACGGTTTCTTCGGAGACATCCAGCATCTTGGCCAGCTCCGCGCTGCGGGCAGATCCGCCCAGGCGCCGCAGAGCGTCCACCAGCTCCATTTCACGATGCGAAAGGGATAGAGAGTCTGACAAGAGATTAGTCCGTTTGCTTCTGCCGGTCCCGCACGATTAGGCACAGCCTGCCGATGCAATACAAGACTTTACCGCCGCACCCAATGCTTTCGCGCGTAGCCAAACCTGAGTACGGTTCTCCCAGTTAGCGCCCGCAAGCCGCTTTCCCTTGCTCCCATTTTTTTGCTGGCCCTCGGCAATTTCAAAGGCCTTCCCTGCGGCTTGTTGCCCCTTTGCCCCAAACAAAAACCGCCGCGGCTGCTGGGCCGCGGCGGTTCCGTTGCAATCCCGGGAGGGCTTACAGGTTCGGATAGAGCGGGAACTTGGCGCAGAGGTCGGCGACCTTGGCGCGGACAGACGCTTCCACATCCGCGTTGCCCTCTTCACCGTTGGCTGCCAGCCCGTCGATCACCTCGATGATCAGGTCGGCGATCTGGCGGAACTCCGCCTCGCCGAAGCCGCGGGTGGTGCCTGCGGGCGTGCCCAGGCGCAGGCCCGAGGTCACGGTCGGCTTTTCCGGGTCGAAGGGGATGCCGTTCTTGTTGGTGGTGATGTGGGCACGGCCCAGCGCCTTGTCGGCGATG
>NZ_JAJALF010000063.1:0-1414 GCF_020514995.1 Leisingera sp. McT4-56
GCCTCAGCCTTCGATGCGGCAGGATCAGCACTCCAGCCGTTCACGCACTGCATCAGATGAGTGAATGACAAGTCCGCCAGCCCGAAAGAGCTTTGCGGATCCAATTCGACAGCTTTCAACAACAGATTCTGGGCTTCGGCTACGTCGGCTTTTGTGAACTGTGAAATATGCCAATGGGCGCGCGCGGCCAGTTCCCAGGCATCCATCCGCGGTACCACTTTGCGCCGTGCGCGTTGCATTTCTGCAGACAGGTATTCAGGTGCTACTGCGCCAACAATATTTCGAGTGATTTCGTCCTGCAGATCGAAGATGTCCTCAATCACGCCGTCAAATCGCTCGGTCCAGACGTAGCGGTTCGCAACGGCGTCGATCAGTTGCGCTGAGACGCGAACCCTGTTGCCGGCCTTTCGAACGCTGCCCTCCAGAAGGTACTGCACTCCCAATTCCCGGGCGATTTGCTCTGTCCCGACAGCGCGACCTTGGTAGGAGAAGCTTGTATTTCGAGAGATCACGAAGAACCAGTGGAACCTGGAGAGCGCAGAAATGACATCTTCGGCCATACCTTCGGCAAAAAAGGTCTGATTTGCATCATTGGACAAATTGTCGAAGGCCAATACTGCAATCGAAGGTCGTTCCGGCAACTCAAAGAGGTGCCTCTGGATGGCTGAAGCCGACATTCCCCAACCGTAAGCGATCAAAGGTTCTGCGATGTTTTTGAGTTTCTGAGAACCAAGACAGGTGAATTGATCTGAAAGCTTAGCATCAATGCTGCGCCGTGCAGTTTCGGAAATCACGAGCGATCCGGGTTCAGCCAGGTTCTGAAGACGTGCGGCCAAGTTGACCCCGTCGCCATAAACGTCTTCATCGGCAAAACTAACATCGCCGCTATGCAATCCCATCCTCAACGTGAACTGAGGATTATTGGTCAGTTTGTTCTGGACAGCCATTGCGCACTTGATGCCGCTAACCACGCTGGGAAATTCAACCAACCAGCCGTCTCCCATGCTTTTTATAACCCTGCCGTGATGCTCACCAATTGTTGGAGTAAGAACGTCGTTTCGAAAACGGCGCAGCGCGGTCAACGTGGCGACTTCATCCTCCCCCATGAGTTTGGAATAGTTTGCCACATCCGCAGCCAGAATAGCGGCCAGCCTTCGCTCAGAGACGTTTGACATGGATGAAGCATAGCCGACGGCAGGCGAATAAGAAACTTCCGTGGTGTTGGCAGCTCAGCACCCAAAAAAAATGAACGCTTTGTTGAAAGTAGTCGCGCATCAACATCGGTTAGCAAATTGTTGTTTTGGAAAGCTCATCAACGTATCTGGAATGCGGGCACACTAAAACTGAAAAAATGCTGAGTGACGCCTGTCTGTGGCTCTGCGGATGCAAGTCGCGCCAGGCAATATTGAGCCCA
>NZ_JAJALF010000064.1:0-1371 GCF_020514995.1 Leisingera sp. McT4-56
CCGCCCGCGTGTGCTGATGGAGACAGTTTACTGCGCCGGATTGGGTTGGAGCGACCCGGGTTGTAACCCTGCGGAGACGGAAATTGTGGATAAGGGCCTCGAAATACGGAACTTTCCCTCTGCAGAGGGAGCTGGGCAGGGATGCGGGGCATAGACCGCCCCGGCGGGGCTTTGGGACAAAACCTTTCCGGAAGGGAATTATCCGGATTTTGGACCAACCGGAGCCTGCACCGCGGAAGTTTGCACATAAGAATTGTGCAAACCTCGCGGCGGCGCGGCTTGGTTGGCGGGCGCATCTACTGGTCCAGGACCTGCTCTGGGCCATTTTTGCGCGGCACGTCACGCAGCCAGGACCGGACCGCCTTGGCATCGAACTCACGCTCACGCACCAAAGCCGCAGCCATGTCCTGCAACAGCCGCTGATGTGGGTACAGCAATGCACGCGCGTGGTCCTCGGCGTAGTCGAGCTTCTCACGGAGGCGTTTGCGGTCGGGTTCTGCCAGCTGCGCCGGATCCTGCGGTCCGAACCAGCCGTTGCCGAAGGTCCCTAAACCCAGTTCAAAATCCATCGCCAGGACCATCCGCGCAGCCTGTGCCAAATCGGACGTTGCGCCCCCGCCAGCTCCCCCGGACACAGTCCCAAAGATGAGCCGCTCCGCCGCCCGCCCTGCGAGGTGGATATACAGCTGGCATTCAAAGTCTGCCGGCAGACCCGCGTTCGGGGGAACATCCCGCTCGATTGTGCCGCCAGATGGAGACAGGCTGATCCGCGTGATCGTCTCGCCGTAGCTCCACGAGGTGATGGCGTGACCGACTTCATGAATGGCGATGCGGTAAAGCAGGTCGTGGTGCTCCTCCTGTGCCAGGGCACCGAGATGGCGGCGAAGAAGCTGCAGATCGAGCGCGCAGCCGCTGTGCCGGGCCTCACTGCGGGCTGAGCGCACCGCCGCGTCCACGTCGGCAGCGGTTTTGCCAATGCAGTCCCGCGCCAGCTGCTGCAGCGCATCCTCGGGGACTGCGTCCTGCAGCCGCTCAGCAAGGAGATGCTGCAGCATCGCCTTGCTTGGCAGCGGCATCTCGATCTTGATGTCAAACCGCCCGGCTCTCAGAACCGCGGGGTCGATGTGCTGCGGGTGGTTGCAGGCACCGACGACCATGATCCCTGCTTCCCGGCTGATGCGGTCCATCTGCTCCAGGAAACCAGCGATCACCTGGCGCCTGTAGCTGGCACTGTTGTCGCCGACGCTGTCGCGGGAACCGATCGCGTCAATCTCATCCAAAAAAAGGATACAGGGAACATTCTTCTTCGCTTCATCGAAGCTTTTGCGCATCGCAAGCAGGAGGTTACCCAAGTGACCGTTGGCCTGCCAT
>NZ_JAJALF010000065.1:0-1279 GCF_020514995.1 Leisingera sp. McT4-56
CGGCTGGCTGTTCGCGCGGTCTGTGACCAAACCGATCGACCGGATCTGCGCCGACATGGAGGCGGTGTCCTCCGGCGAGCTGGACATTGAGGTCGCGGCAGCCGGGCGCGGCGACGAGATCGGCAAGATCGGCAAGACGCTGGTGTCGATGCAGGACGACCTGAAGCTGGCCCGCGCCGCCGAGGAGGAGCGCGCCGAGATGCAGCGCCAGCAGCAGCAGGTGGTCGAAAGCCTGAGCAGCGGCCTGGTGCAGCTCGCCGGCGGCGATTTCTCGCAGCCGATCACCTCTGCCTTCCCGGCGGAATACGAGCAGCTGCGGCAGAACTTCAACAGCACCGTCAGCAACCTCAGCGCCACCGTGCAGCAGGTGATCGAGGCCTCCGGCAGCATCCGCAACGGCGCCGCCGAGATCAGCCAGGCCTCCGACGACCTGTCGCACCGCACCGAAAGCCAGGCGGCGACGCTGGAGCAGACCGCGGCGGCGCTGGACGAGCTGACGGCCTCGGTGAAATCCGCCGCCGACGGCGCCCGCAGCGTCGAGGCGACCATGGCCGAGGCCCGCACCGAGGCGGAGAACAACCGCGAAGTGGTGCAGAGCGCGGTCTCGGCGATGACCGAGATCGAGCAGTCCTCGAACCACATCAGCCAGATCATCTCGGTGATCGACGACATCGCCTTCCAGACCAACCTGCTGGCGCTCAATGCGGGCGTCGAGGCGGCGCGGGCGGGCGAGGCCGGCAAGGGCTTTGCGGTGGTGGCCAGCGAGGTGCGCGCCCTGGCGCAGCGCTCCTCGGATGCGGCGATGGAGATCAAGACGCTGATCTCGGACAGCTCCAAGCAGGTGGAGCGCGGCGTCGACCTGGTCGGCAAGGCCGGTGAGGCGCTGCAGAGCATCGTCGAGCAGGTAACCCATATCTCGCAGCTGGTCTCCGGCATTGCCGAAGGCGCCGCGGAGCAGTCCACCGGCCTCAACGAGATCAACACCGGCGTCACCCAGCTGGACCAGGTGACCCAGCAGAACGCGGCGATGGTGGAAGAGGCCACCGCGGCGGGCCACATGCTGAACACCGATGCCGCCAAGCTGGCTGAGCTGGTGGCGCATTTCCGGGTCTCCGGCGGGACCCTGACGGCCCGCCCGGCGGCGGCCGCCAAGCCTGCCCCCGCCGCCAGGCCGACACCCTCGGCGCACGGCGAGGACGACTGGCAGATCGAGGCCAGCCCGGCCCCCGCCGCCGCCGCGAACGGCAACGCCGCCCGCGATCTCTGGCAGGACTTCTGA
>NZ_JAJALF010000066.1:0-1188 GCF_020514995.1 Leisingera sp. McT4-56
TGTCTTTGCCCCCTAAACCTGGGCCACTACTTTTGCCGAGGAAGGGGGATAGAAGATGGCTCGGAACCGGTATTCGGACGAGGACATCCTGAAGCTTTTGCGTGAGATTGAACTGAAGCTGGCGGATGGCAGCGATGTACGCAGTGCTTGCCGCGGTGTCGGTGTCAGCGATGCGACCTACTACACTTGGCGGCGCCGGTTCGGTGGCATGGGCAGGTCTCAGCTGTCGGAGCTGCGCAGCCTGGAGAAAGAGAATGCCCGGCTGAAGAAGATTGTGGCAGAGCTTGAGCTGGACAAGCTGATCCTCAAGGAAAGCCTGAGTTACCTAAAGCCGAAGGCCTGACGACGAGCCAGCTTCGTCAGGCTGTCACTCACACGCGCCAGAAGCTCGCCACATCGGAGCGTCGGATCTGTCAGGCCGTCGGCCTTGCGCGCAGTTCCATGCAGTATCAGCCGGTGAAAAGAAACGATGACGGTCTGCGGCTTGCCATGATCCGTCTGGCCAAGAACTATGGCCGCTATGGCTACCGCAAGATAGCTGAGCTGCTGCGGATCGAGGGCTGGTGGGTGAACCACAAGAAGGTTGAACGCCTCTGGCGCGAAGAAGGGCTGCAGCTTCCGCGGCGGCACAAGAGGAAGAGGCGCCTCTACCACAAAGACAGTTCAATCATCCGGCTCCGGCCGAAGCATCCTAATCACGTCTGGAGCGTGGACTTTGTTCACGACAAGCTCAGCAATGGCCGAAGCTACAAAATGCTGACAGTTCTGGACGAATACACCCGCCAGGCGCTCGCGGTGGCAGTCCGAACCCGGATGCGTTCCGAAGACGTTCTGGAGGTGCTCTACAGCCTGTTTCTTCGCCACGGGAAGCCTGAGTTCATCCGCAGCGACAACGGCCCGGAGTTCGCGTCTCAGGCGACCCAGAGCTGGCTCGAGAAAGTTGGCGTGAACCCGATCCGGATTTATCCGGGATCACCTTGGGAGAACGGGTACAACGAGCGGTTCAATGGCACTCTCCGCCACGAGGTTCTCAATGCGGAATGGTTCACAACAACCAAACAGGCCCAGGTCGTCATCAATTGCTGGCTCAGACAATACAATCAAACCCGCCCGCATCAGGCACTTAACATGCGCCCGCCAGCCCCCGAAACTCTACTTCGAATTGGCACATAGAAATGGGGCTGGACA
>NZ_JAJALF010000067.1:0-1153 GCF_020514995.1 Leisingera sp. McT4-56
TCATCCCCGGTGTTCAAGAGCGCAAAACACCCTGTCCCGTAGGTGGACTTCATCATCCCCGGCTGGAAACAGGCCTGGCCGATGGTGGCCGCCTGCTGGTCGCCGGCCACGCCCAGAATCGGAATCGCACCGCCCAGGATTTCCGGATCAGTGGTGCCGAAATCGGCGGCGCTGTCCTTCACCTCCGGCAGCATCTGCTGCGGCACATCCAGAAGATCGCTGATGGTGCGGCTCCAGCGGCCCTTGCGGATGTCATACATCAGCGTGCGCGCGGCGTTGGTGGCGTCGGTCACATGGGAGGCGCCGCCGGTCAGGCGCCAGATCAGGAAGCTGTCCACGGTGCCGAACAGAAGATCGCCTGCCGCCGCCCGCTCCCGTGCGCCGGGAACGGTGTCGAGGATCCATTTCACCTTGGTGCCGGAGAAATAGGGATCCAGCAGCAGCCCGGTGCGGTCCGCCACCATCTCTGCATGGCCCGCCTCGCGCAGCTGCTCGCAGATGGCGGCAGTGCGGCGGTCTTGCCAGACGATGGCGTTGTGGATCGCCTTGCCGCTGGATTTGTCCCAGACCACGGTGGTTTCGCGCTGGTTGGTGATGCCGATACCCGCGATATCCACGGCAGAGACATCCAGATCCGCCATCACCTTGCGGCAGACCGCGACGGTGGTTTCCCAGATCTCCTCCGGGTCATGTTCCACCCAGCCCGCTTGCGGGTAATGCTGGGTAAACTCCTGCTGCGCGGTGCCCGCGACCTGCATGCCTGCATCAAACAGGATTGCCCGGGTCGACGTGGTGCCCTGATCAATTGCCAAAATATAGGTCATCGGCTGCCCTCCAGTCTCCTCTGACCGGGGACAATAAACGCAAAGGTGCTACCGCTACCAGCCCTTACTAAAAAATTAGTTGACGTACCGCCGAAAACCGCAACACCTCTGCCCGGCGGCACCGCCGGGCGTGTTAGAAGCTCCTAAAACAGAATGGCTGCTGAACTACGCGCCTAGCTGAGGCACCTCGATATTGTCGATCAGGCGGATGCCATCCATCCAGGCCGCGGCCAGCAGGCGGCCACCATCGGCCAGGCCTGTTTCCAGCCGGGGATGATGAAGTCCACCTACGGGACAGGGTGTTTTGCGCTCTTGAACACCGGGGATGA
>NZ_JAJALF010000068.1:0-1140 GCF_020514995.1 Leisingera sp. McT4-56
CGCGAATTACTCGATGATCTTCGACACGACGCCGGCGCCGACGGTGCGGCCGCCTTCGCGGATGGCGAAGCGCAGGCCGTCTTCCATCGCGATCGGCGCGATCAGCTCAACCGAGAACTTCAGGTTGTCGCCCGGCATCACCATCTCGGTGCCTTCCGGCAGGGTCACGGTGCCGGTCACGTCGGTGGTGCGGAAGTAGAACTGCGGACGGTAGTTCGCGAAGAACGGGGTGTGGCGGCCGCCTTCTTCCTTGGTCAGGATGTAGGCTTCGGCTTCGAACTTGGTGTGCGGGGTCACGGAACCCGGCTTGCACAGCACCTGGCCGCGCTCAACACCGTCACGGTCCACACCGCGCAGCAGGGCGCCGATGTTGTCGCCTGCTTCACCGCGGTCCAGCAGCTTGCGGAACATTTCCACGCCGGTGCAGGTGGTTTTCTTGGTGTCGTGGATGCCGACGATTTCGATCTCGTCGCCGACGTTGATCACACCGCGCTCTACGCGGCCGGTCACAACGGTGCCGCGGCCGGAGATCGAGAACACGTCTTCGATCGGCATCAGGAACGGCTGGTCAACCGCACGCTCGGGGGTCGGGATGTACTCGTCCACGGCCGCCATCAGCTCTTTGATCTTGTTTTCGCCGATTTCCGGGTCGCGGCCTTCCATCGCCGCCAGAGCGGAACCTGCAACGATCGGGATATCGTCGCCCGGGAACTCGTAGGAGGACAGCAGCTCGCGGATTTCCATTTCGACGAGCTCCAGCAGCTCTTCGTCGTCGACCTGGTCAACCTTGTTCATGAACACGACCAGCGCAGGCACGCCAACCTGGCGGGCCAGCAGGATGTGCTCGCGGGTCTGCGGCATCGGGCCGTCAGCTGCGTTCACAACCAGGATCGCGCCGTCCATCTGGGCCGCGCCGGTGATCATGTTCTTGACGTAGTCGGCGTGGCCGGGGCAGTCGACGTGCGCATAGTGGCGGGCGTCGGTTTCATATTCCACGTGCGCGGTGGAGATGGTGATGCCGCGGGCTTTTTCTTCCGGTGCGCCGTCGATCTGGTCGTAGGCTTTGAAGTCACCGAAGTATTTGGTGATAGCCGCGGTCAGAGTGGTCTTGCCGTGGTCAACGTGGCCAACGGTGCCGAT
>NZ_JAJALF010000069.1:0-1060 GCF_020514995.1 Leisingera sp. McT4-56
TCGCTCAGCCGGTGCCAGCCGTCCGGCGCGTTCACGTTCATGATGCGCGCTTCGCTGCCCACATTCCGGAACGTCAGATCCGACCAGGTGATGTTGTAGCCGTCCTTGATCAGGAAGGCCACGCCGATATCCTCGAAGGTGGTGTTGGTCACCGTGATGTCGTGCGGAATATAGCTGTCGGCGGTCGCGGCCGTGACCTTGCCGGTGTAATCCGTGAAGGTGGTCACGATCCCGCTGTTGGAGCCGGAGATATGGCCGCCGTCAATCAGGATGTTGCTGTTCACATGCGTGCGGGTCAGGTCGCCGGAGTCATGGATCGGGGACTTGATGTCCAGCGCGCTGAAGTTGTTGTAGAACACCGAGTCCTTGATCACCGCGTTCTGGAAGCCGCCGGTGGTGTCGATCCCGTCCCGGGTGTTGTTCTCAAACAGGCTCTCGATCACCCGGGTGCCGGAGATGTCGCCGTCGAGCGTCTTGATGCCGTCGCCGACCGAGTCCTCGAAATGGCTGCGGTAGATCAGCGCGTCCGCCACGTCGCCGCTCATCCGCAGCTGGGCCCGCGCGCCGGTGAAATGGGTGCCTTCGACAACCAGGTTGGCGCTGTCGTGGACATCCAGGAACTGTCCGATATTGCCCGAGAAGGTGCTGTTGATGACCGTGACATTGTCGACACCGTTGATGCCGATCGCCTGGGCCCGGTGGAAATCGACGCCGCGCTCCGGATTGAGGCCCTCGAAATCGGTGTCGGGGGCGCCGCTGGCGGTGATCGTGATGTTGTTGAGGGTCCCGTCATTGCCCATCAGGATCGTGCTGCTGTCCGAGGCATCGGTATTCTGCAGGTCGAACCCGCCGCCGTTCTGGGCCGCCAGGGTGACGCCGTCCGGCAGCTGGATCCCCGCTCCGGCATTCAGGTCGTACATATGGTCGAGAACCAATGTGTCGCCGGGCTTCAGAATCTTGCTGGCCAGGTCCGCAAGCCGGCTCGTAACATTCTGACCGGCTGCCCAGCCCAGGTCGGAGGAATAGTAAACAGTCATAGGTGTTCCTTTCGCGGACGGCC
>NZ_JAJALF010000008.1:0-179765 GCF_020514995.1 Leisingera sp. McT4-56
GGAATCGAAATCTCAGAACCGCAAAGCGCCAGAAACACTGAGGTAGCGCAGAAGGCCCAGCAACGGCTGCTGGCCTTTTCGGAGGCGGATGCGGCCGGCCAGCGCCTACGCCCGGCCGGACATTTTTGGAGAGTGCCTCCGCCCAACACGCCCGAAGGCCGGCAAGCGCAGGGCAAGCAGCCCCAGCACCAGCCCCAGGTAGATCAGCGGCTCGATCTGAAACCCCTTCACCAGCATCACGAAATGCACCGCGCCCAGCACGGCAGCCGCGTAGGTCAGGCGGTGCAGCCGCGGCCAGGCCCGCCCCAGGCGCCGGACCGAAAGGTTGTTGGAGGTCAGCGCCAGCGGCAGCAACAGGACAAAAGCCGCCATGCCGACGGTGATGTAGGGGCGCTTGGCAATATCCGCCAGGATCTGTTCAGGGATCTGCACGTCCAGCACCAGCCAGACCAGCAGATGGCAAAGCACATAGAAAGAGCACAAGAGCCCGATGGCGCGGCGGAACTTCATCAGGTTCAGCCCAACGAGCCGGCGCAGCGGGGATATGGCCAGCGTCAGGATCAGCAGCTGCAGCGCCAACTCCCCGTATTCATGCTCCAGCGCCTTGATCGGCTCCACCCCAAGGCCGCCGGTTGCGCCCAGGTAAAACAGCCAGGGTGCGGGCAGCATCCCGGCCAGGTAGACCGCCCAGACTGGAAGGCGGCGGAGCAGCTGGTTCACCGGTCCCATGCCGCTGGCCTCCTCAGAAGTACTCGGCCAGGTCCATGCCGTCGTACATCGGCGCGACTTCCTGGCCGTATCCGTTGAACATCAGCGTCGGCTGCCGCTTGGCGAACAAACCGCCGCCGATGCGGCGCTCGCTGGCCTGGCTCCAGCGCGGGTGCGAGACATTGGGGTTCACATTGCTGTAGAAACCGTACTCGCGCGGATTGGCCATGTTCCAGCTGGCCGGCGGCTCCTTGTCTGTCAGGGTGACCCGCACCACCGACTTGATCGACTTGAAGCCGTATTTCCACGGCACCACCAGCCGCAGCGGCGCGCCGTTCTGGTTGGGCAGCGGCTTGCCGAAGATTCCGGTCGCCATGATCGTCAGCGGGTGCATTGCCTCATCCAGGCGCAGGCCTTCGCGGTAGGGCCAGTCGAGCACCTTATAGGCGGTGCCGGGCATCTCCGACGGGCGGTAGAGGGTTTCGAAAGCCACATATTCGGCCCCGCTCTGCACGCCTGCGAGATCCAGCAGATCGGCCAGCTCAAACCCCTGCCAGGGCACCACCATCGACCAGGCCTCGACACAGCGGAAGCGGTAGATGCGCTCCTCCAGTGTCATCTCCCCCAGGATCTGCTCAATGGAATACTCACCGGGCCTGTCCACCAGACCGTCGATCCTGACACTCCACGGCGTCGTGGTCATCCGCCCGGCATAGGCGGCAGGATCGCTTTTGCCGGTGCCGAATTCGTAGAAGTTGCAGTAGCTGGTCACCTCTTCCCAAGTGTTGGGCTCCAGCGCTCCCCCCGCCTGCGCCCGGCCTCCCAGCGCTGCTGCCAGCCCGGTGCCCGCCAGCCCCGCCATGATTTGGCGCCGGTTCCAGAACGCCGCCTCCGGGGTGGCATCGGCAAGGGTCAGATCATTTGTCCAGCGGCGCGCCATCTGCGTCTCCTGATATTGCGGGTCCCTGTTCAGGTAACGGTCCCGCGCGCAAAACCCAAAACATATCCTGTCACGACTGCGCGAGAGGCATGTAACGTTGCAAGCCCTGCCAGTATCCGCGAAAATCCGGCGGCAGGCGCCCCTTCTGACGCGAATGTGAAGGCATCCCCGACATGCCGGCCGGAGACTCCCCAGCGCCGGAAAATTCCCCGCTGCACCCCGCACGCAAATTCATTATGCTGGCTGGAAATCAAAACCGCTTCGGGCAGACCATGATGAAATCCTTTTTTGCGTCCCTGATGATGCTGGCCGCCGCCGCACTGGCTGGCTGCACCGCCGCCCCCACTGCCACCAGGAACGATGTCGAGGCGCTGTCCCTCGCTCTGCAGTCCATGGGCCCTGAGGTCGACCCGGGGGAGGCCCGCCGCGCGGCAGAGATCGCCTACAGCTACTCTGCGCAGCTGGCCGAGCAATATGATGTCACCACCTCGCCGATCATCCACAACACGCTGGTGAACAGCGGTGTGAAGGACCGCGGCGTCTGCGTGCATTATGCCGAGGACATGGAAGCGCGCCTCAATCAGGAGAACTTCCGGACACTGTCCATGCTGCGGGCCATCGCCGAGCCGAAAAGCGATTTCCGCATCGACCACTCGACGGCGGTGATCGCGGCCAAGGGCGGCGGCATTTACGAGGGCATCGTGCTCGACCCCTGGCGTTATGGCGGCAAGCTCTACTGGTCGGCCACCACCGAGGATCCCCGTTATGACTGGGAACCGCGGCTGAAGGTTCTGCGCCGCAAATACGAGCGCCGGATGGCCAAGGAAGCGGCGGCGGGAAGCTAACTCCCCGCGCGGCTCTGCACCGCTTGTCCCGGCATCAGATCCACGGCCGCGCCAGCCGGTGCATGGCGAACAAGACAATCAGCAACCCGGCTGAAACCGCCGCCAGCACCGGCCAGTCCATAACCAGCATCTGCGCCCCGAACCAAGTGCACAGCAGCGTCACCGGCAGGATGCCCAGCGCCGTGGTCCATACAAAGGTCAAAAGGCGGACCCGTGTCAGCCCTGCGGCGTAGTTGATCAGGTTAAAGGCAATCACCGGGATCAGGCGCGCGGCCAGAAGCGTCAGCGCGCCCCGCTCTTCGGTCCAGGCATCCAGCTGCCGCGCCTGCGCCTCGCTCAGCCAGGCCCGGACCGTCTCCTGCCCCAGCCGGCGCGCCAGCCAAAAGGCCACCAGCGCCCCCAGCATCGCCCCGGCCCAGATTAGCGCCGCCCCCAGCAGCGTGCCAAAGATCGCCCCGGCGCACAGCGCCAGGATTTCCGCCGGAAACGGCACAAAAGAATGCACCACCATTAGAACAACCACCGCCAGCGGAGCCCAGGCGCCCGTGCTTCGCAGCCAGGCAACCATGTCCTCCAACGGGCGCGCCTGACCGTCCAGCACATAGGCCGCCAGCGCGCCGCACAGCAGCACGAGGAGAAATGCGGCAAAGGCCGTTCTGCGCCCCAGGTGGATCATGGTGTCTGGGCTCATACAATGAACTGCGTCCAGTCTAGCGCTTTCCAGCGCCGCCACAAAACGCGCAGCGGAGCCGACAAAAAGACGCCAACCAGTGCGAGCAGGCTATTCAGGGCCACGTCCTTTCTCGTGTGAAGCCGCCTCTCAGGTCAAAACTGCAAGCAGAGGGCCAGCACCCGGCTCTGAGGCAGGCGCCTCCTGCAGCCAGCCGCGAACCCAAAGTGCCGCTGGCAATCTCCCTATGCCACGGCTGAAGCTGCCCGGTTTTTTCATGTTATCCTGCCGCCAAGCAATCAGGAGGGCACGGATATGGCAAAAACCGCACTCATCACCGGCGCTTCCAGCGGAATTGGGCGCGGCACCGCTGTCAGGCTCGCATCAGAAGGCTGGAATATTCTCGCTCACGGGCGGCGGCAGGACGCGCTGGAAGAAACGCTTGCCATGGTCCGCGAGGCCGGCGGCACCGGCGCTCTCTTTACTGCCGAGATGGGCAATATGGACGAGGTTGCAGCCTTGGCCGCTTGGGCTGCGTCGGGGAACAGCCTGGACGCGCTGGTGCACTGCGCGGCCAAGTTCACCTACGGCACGGTCTCGACGGACCGGTTCGCCGACTGGGACCAATCCATTGATCAGGTTTTGCGCGCCACTATCAGGCTTACAGCCCATCTGCTCCCGGCCATCACTAAATCACAGGGCGCCTATGTATACATATGCGGTCCGACTTCCTGGCTGGGATGGAAAAACCACGCCATTCATTGCGCCCTGCGGCATGCCCAAGCCGGTTTTGCCAAAGCCCTGTTTGAAGACGTCAGGGAGGACGGCGTTCGGGTCACCTTGGTGCATCCAGGCTTCGTAAATACGGAAGCGGTGAATGACGCCGGCAAGGACCGTTCACTCATGATACAGCGCGGCGACATCTCGGAGATGATTGCAACAGCAGTTTCCCTGCCGAACACTGCCTGCGTGACAGAGATGACTCTCCGGCCACAGCGCTCACCTTATTGCTGAGGTTTTACCCTTAGGGGGCAAGAGGGCCCGCCATCTCTGGCGGGCCTTCTTCATTCTCTACCTTCAATGCACCACGGCATCATCGGGCCGGGGCCGGTCCGATGTTCCCAGCCGGTCACCGATGACCAGCCCGTCGCTGCCGGCCGAGACCGGAACGGTATCGCCGTCCTTGATCTCGCCGCCCAGCAGGGCTTCGGCCAGCGGGTTCTGCAGCGCGCGCTGAATCACCCGCTTCAGCGGCCGGGCGCCGAACACCGGGTCATAGCCCTCATCCGCCAGCCAGGTCTTGGCGGCCTCATCCAGCTCCAGTGCGATCTTGCGGCCTGCCAGGCGTTTCAGCAGACGTGCCATCTGGATCTCGACAATGCCGTCCATGTCACCCCGTGCCAGACGGTCGAAGATGATCGTCTCGTCCAGACGGTTCAGGAACTCCGGCCGGAAATGCGCCCGGACCGCGTCCATCACATCGCGCCGCGCGTCAGAGGCATCAGCGCCTTCCGGCAGCTGGCTCAGCGCCTGCGCACCAAGGTTAGAGGTCAGCACGATCAGAGTCTGCTTGAAGTCCACGGTGCGGCCCTGGCCATCGGTCAGAACGCCGTCATCCAGCACCTGCAGCAGCACGTTGAACACATCCGGATGCGCCTTTTCGACCTCGTCGAACAGCACCACCTGATAGGGGCGGCGGCGCACGGCTTCAGTCAGCACCCCGCCCTCGTCGTAGCCGACATAGCCCGGAGGCGCACCGATCAGGCGGGCCACCGAATGCTTCTCCATGAACTCCGACATGTCGACCCGCACCATCGCGTGCTCATCGTCGAACAGGAAACCCGCCACCGCCTTGGTGAGTTCCGTCTTGCCAACGCCGGTCGGCCCAAGAAACAGGAAAGAGCCCAGCGGCCGGTTCTCATCGTTCAGTCCGGCACGCGCCCGGCGCACCGCATTGGCCACCGCAGTCACAGCCGCGTTCTGGCCGATCACCCGGCGGTGCAGCTCATCTTCCATGCGCAGAAGCTTTTCGCGCTCACCCTCCAGCATCTTGGAGGTCGGAATGCCGGTCCACCGCTCGACAACGGCGGCGATCTGCTCAGGCCGTACGGCCTCCTCGACCATCAGCCCCTGCTGTTCCTTCTTCTCGGCATCCGCCAGTTGTTTCTCCAGCCCCGGAATGACGCCATAGGACAACTCCCCCGCCTTGGCGAGGTTGCCTTCCCGCTTGGCTATGTCCAATTCGGCGCGGGCACGGTCCAGCTGCTCCTTCAGGTCGCGGGCCGAAGCCAGCTTGTCCCGCTCCGACTGCCACTGCGCGGTCATCTCGGCGGACTGCTCCTGCAGTTCAGACAGCTCCTTCTGCAGCGTTGTCAGCCGGTCCCTGGAGGCCGCATCGTCTTCCAGTTTCAGCGCCTCTTCCTCGATCTGCATCTGCAGGATCTGCCGGTCCAGCGCGTCCAGATCCTCCGGTTTGCTGTCCACTTGCATCCGCAGGCGGGAGGCGGCCTCATCCATCAGGTCGATTGCCTTGTCCGGCAGAAAACGGTCGGTGATATAGCGGTTCGACAGGGTCGCCGCCGCCACCAGTGCCGCATCGGCGATGCGCACCCCGTGGTGCAGCTCATACTTCTCCTTGATGCCCCGCAGGATCGAGACAGTATCCTCCACCGTCGGCTCCGTCACCATCACCGGCTGGAACCGGCGGGCCAGCGCCGCGTCCTTCTCCACATATTTGCGGTATTCATCCAGCGTAGTCGCGCCAACGCAGTGCAGCTCGCCGCGTGCCAGCGCCGGTTTGATCAGATTGGCCGCATCCATTGCGCCGTCGGATTTGCCTGCACCGACCAGCGTGTGCATCTCGTCGATGAACAGAATGATTTCGCCCGCGGCCTCAGTCACCTCGGTCAGCACCGCCTTCAGGCGCTCTTCAAACTCGCCGCGGTACTTGGCACCAGCAATCAGCGCCCCCATGTCCAGTGACAGCAGCTTCTTGTCGCGCAAGCTCTCCGGCACATCACCGTTGATGATGCGCAGTGCCATGCCCTCGGCAATTGCGGTTTTACCCACGCCCGGCTCCCCGATCAGCACTGGGTTGTTCTTGGTCCGGCGGCTCAGCACCTGCATCGAGCGGCGGATTTCCTCATCCCGGCCAATGATCGGGTCGATCTTACCCTCGCGGGCCGCATCAGTCAGGTCGCGCGCGTATTTCTTCAACGCGTCATAGCCTTCCTCAGCCGTCGCAGAGTCAGCGGTGCGCCCCTTGCGGATATCGTTAATGGCTTCATTCAGTTTCTGTGCCGTGACAGCACCTGCCTCCAGCGCGTCCTTGGCCTTGGACTTCACCATGCACAGTGCCATCAGCACACGCTCAACGGGAACAAAACTGTCTCCAGCCTTCTCAGCGATCTTGGCGGCCTCGTCCAGCACCTTAGCGGTCTGCCCGTCCAAATAGATCTGAGCCGCATCGCCGCTCACCTTGGGCTGTTTGGCAACAGCCGCTTCGACGGCCTCCACAACACGCGCTGGCACACCGCCTGCGCGGGAAATCAGGTTGCTCGCCAGCCCCTGGTCGTCATCCATCAATGCTTTCAGAATATGTTCCGGCACCAGCCGCTGGTGCCCCTCGCGCATCGCAATGGTCTGCGCTGCCTGCACGAAACCCCGTGCACGCTCCGTGAACTTGTTCAAGTCCATCTTGCTCTCCTTTTTCAAGCGCCCTGTTCTTGGCAGCGCCCGCTAGGCGGCACGCCCCGGTCCGGGCCTCAAGGTTCAATTTGGGAAGCGATCCTGCCGCTTCAACCCATATTCACCGGAAAAGGTGAGCAAAACCCTGACCTGCGTCAACTTTGCGCCCCTGCAGCGGCTCCGGGCGCAGCCGCGCCGCGCGCCTGCGCGGCGCCGGGCCCAAAACTGCAATCTGTCCCGCAGGGGCAGCTTCAGTTGCGGGAGCGCCCCGCTGCGCCTTGCCGAACCGCGGCCCCTTGCGTATGAAACGCCAGTTTCACGCCGAACCCGCCACAAGAGGACCCCGCCATGACCCAAGCCCCGCGCGCCGACGACCGCCTGATTGTTGCCATGGATGTCCCCAATGCGCTGGCGGGCCTGAAGCTCGCCGAGCAGCTGGGCGATGCGGTCTCCTTCTACAAGATCGGCCTCGGCATGCTCACCGGCGGTGGCCTGGCGCTGGCCAATGAGCTGAAGCAGGAGCACGGCAAGCGCATCTTCCTCGACATGAAACTCTTCGACATCGGCGCCACTGTGGAAAGCGCGGTGCGCGGTCTAGCGCAGTTCGACCTCGACTTCCTCACCGTGCATGGCGACCCTTATGTGGTGCGCGCGGCCAAGGAGGGCGCCGCGGGCAAGGACCTCAAGATTCTCGCCGTCACGATCCTCACCTCGCTGGACCGCCAGGATCTGGACGGCGCACTGATCAAGCAGGGCGCGGTGCAGGATCTTGTGCTGGAGCGCGCAGGCAATGCCTTTGCTGCTGGCGCCGACGGCGTCATCGCCAGCCCTCAGGAAGCGGCGCTGATCCGCGCCCTGCCCGAGGCTGCGGGCAAACTGATTGTCACCCCGGGCGTGCGCCCCGCCGGCGCCGATCTTGGCGACCAGAAACGCGTCGCCACCCCGGCCAGCGCCATTGCAGACGGTGCCGACCACATCGTCGTGGGCCGCCCGATCTGGAAAGCAGACAGCCCCCGCGCCGCAGCTGAGGCCATCCTGGCAGAGCTGGCCGGCGTACAGGCGTAACACCCCGGCCGCATCCGGAAACGGGGCTCTCGTGGGAATTGCGGGGCCGAAAGCCTGCACGGCCCCAGATATGCCTAAAATTTAGGCAGAAAGAAAAATGTACGGCAGGTGCACCATTTTCCGGCCCGCCGCTCCGCTGCCCGCCATTGACGCAACGTCAAGCCGCTCTTTTCGCTGACGAAACCCGCCGCAGAGACATTTTCTGCGCCAAATCGTCCTGTGCCTCAAAAAGCACACCCGCAAAACCCGCAGCCAATGCCAAGCCCCGCAAACTTTGCGAAACAGCGCCATCTGGGAGATTCTCAAATTGAGACACTCCCCAGACGGGCTTTTCTTCCTGAGACCCGTCACCTTCCCCCCGCATACCAGCGGGGGATCTTTCTTTTCAGCCCACTACCGCACAGGCCGCGCCATAAGATATTCCCGCAGCCGGTCCGCAAAATGCGGCACCGCCAATTGGTGTGAGCAATAGGCCTCAGGCGCCATCAGGGCCCAGCCCTGCCCTTCGTTGCCGAACCGGATCTCCCCCGCAGCCGCCGCCGGCAGATGCGCGGCAAAGAACCAGACCCGCCCGTGCGGCCGCTGGTACGCCCGGGACCAGATCAGCACATCCGGCTTCAGCACCAGCCCGACCTCTTCCTGCGTCTCGCGCAGCGCGCAGTCTTCAGGGCTTTCCAGCCCCTCCCGCCCGCCGCCCGGCAGGTCCCAATGCCCGGGATAGGGAATACCCGGCTTGTCATCCCGCTGGATGACAAGCAGGTCCTGCCCCAGAAACACCGCCAGCTTGGCGCCGGCAAAATCCTCGCCTGCAGATGTCATGATCTGTCACTTGGCCACCCGGCGCGCTAAAGACAAGGCTTCCGCTCCAAGTTAAACTTGCCTACCCGCAACCATAGCCCGCCGCCTCCCCATGCATGCCCTTTGCCGAGACTGCCTGAGCCAGATCGCCCCCGCCCGGCGCTGCCCCCATTGCGGCAGCCCGCGGATCAAGGCGCATGAGGAGCTGTTTTCCCTCAGCATTGCCCACATGGATTGCGACGCTTTCTATGCCAGCGTCGAAAAACGCGACAACCCTGAGCTCGCCACCAAGCCGGTGATCATCGGCGGCGGCAAGCGCGGGGTTGTCTCCACCGCCTGCTACATTGCACGCGTGCGCGGGGTGCGATCGGCCATGCCGATGTTTCAGGCGCTGAAGCTCTGTCCGGATGCAGTCGTCATCAAACCGCGGATGAATGTCTACGTCGAAGTCAGCCGCGAGATCCGCAAGATGATGAACGAGCTGACACCGGACGTGGAGCCGCTGTCGCTGGATGAGGCCTTCATGGATCTCACCGGCACCGAAAAGCTGCATGGCGCACCGCCGGCGGTGATGCTGGCACGGCTAGTCAAGCGGATGAAGGACGAACTGGGCGTCACCGGCTCCATCGGTCTTTCCCACAACAAGTTCCTGGCCAAGGTCGCCTCCGACCTGGACAAGCCGCGCGGGTTTTCGGTGATCGGCAAGGCGGAGACGGATGATTTCCTGCGCGAGAGACCGGTGCGGCTGATCTGGGGCATCGGCCCGGCGGCACAAGCCAGCCTCGACAAGGCCGGCATCCGCACCTTCTCGGACCTGCTGCGCTGGGACCGCGAGGCCCTGCACAGCCGCTTCGGTTCCATGGGCGACCGGTTGTGGCATCTGGCCCGCGGCCAGGACCGGCGCCGGGTTTCGGCCCATGCCCCGATCAAGTCGATCTCCAACGAAACCACGTTCTTTGAAGACACCGCCTGCCTGGAGGTGCTCGACGGCCACTTGTGGCGGCTGGCAGAGAAGGTCTCCGACCGGGCAAAGGCGCGGGAACTGGCCGGGCGGGTGGTGACGCTCAAGCTGAAACGCGCCAACCATTCGGCGCTGACCCGCCGCGTTACCCTGCGCAGCCCGACCCAGATTGCCGACCGCATCTACCGTACCGCCCGCAGCCTGCTGGATCAGGTCGGCAACGAGGGCCCTTACCGGCTGTTGGGCTGCGGGATTTCAGACCTGGTGCCCGAGTCGCAGGCCGATGAAAGCGGCGACCTTTTGGACCCGCAGGCCGGCAAACGGGCAGAGGCAGAACGCGCCACCGATGCCATCCGCAAGAGATTCGGGGAAAGCGCGATCCTGAAGGGCCGCGCCTTGCGCTGATGCGCAGGCAGCGGCTATTCCGCCGCCAGCGGCAGTTCCTCCTGGCCGATAACGGCGATTTCCGCCACCACCTGGCGCAGCAGCTTCCGCAGCGGCTCGAAATTTGCATTGGGCCGGACATTGGCCTCGTCCATATAGAGCGCCCGGTCGATCTCGATCTGCACCGCGTGCTGGCGCCGTGACGGGCGGCCATAGGTCTGGGCGATATAAGCACCGGCAAAGGGCGTGTTGCGCGCCACCTTCAGCCCGGCGGCGGCAAAGGCCGCTTCAATCCGGTCGACCACGCCGCTGTCAGCCGCCGCCCCGAACCGGTCGCCCAGAACAATCTCCGGCTTGCCCGCGCCCCGGGGGGCCATCGCGTCCACCGCCTCATGCGGCATCGAATGGCAATCCACCAGAATCGCCTGGCCGAACTGGTAGTGCGCCTGCTCCAGCAGCCCCTTCAGAGCTTTGTGGTAAGGGTGCCAGCAGGCCCGGATCCGCTGCTCCGCCTCCGCCAGCGGCAGCTTGCCGCTGTAAATGGCCCTGCCATTTGCGACCACCCGCGGAATCACCCCCAGGCCGGAGGCCACCCGCGGGTTCTGGCCGCGCCGCTGCACCCCTTCGATCACCGCCGGGTCCAGTTCATCGGGCGAGCGGTTCAGATCCAGATAGGCGCGCGGCTTCAAGGCTTTCAGCAGCGGCGCACCGAACTCCGGCGCCGTCTGAAACAGCAAGTCGACAAAGGCATCTTCCGAGCTGCGGATCTCCTGCCGCCCCAGAATCGACTGTGCCAAAAAGGAATCGGTATAGTCCGTGCCGCTGTGCGGAGAGGCAAAAACCACTGCCGAAGCCAGTTTCTGCGGGGAAATCACGGAAAACGCTGTATCAGGCATCCTTGCTCCGGTGCTTCTTTTGCAAGAAACAGCATATCGCGGAAATTTCTGCGGTCAAAAGCTCTTGCACCCGCCGGCGACTCTATTTATAGACCCCCTCACCGGCGCGGCACCCCGCGCCCCTTTCACTTCTGAGGGGCAGGAACGGCGCGCAGGCCAGAGTGGGCGATTAGCTCAGCGGTAGAGCACTTCGTTGACATCGAAGGGGTCACAAGTTCGATCCTTGTATCGCCCACCATTCCATTCACTGCCCTGGCCACGGCCAAGGCACCCGCTAACCCAGGCGCTGGTTCGCGCCGCAGACAAGGAGAGAGACCATGAAGGTCAAGAACTCGCTCCGCTCGCTGAAGAACCGGCACCGCGATTGCCGGGTTGTGCGCCGCAAAGGCCGCGTTTACGTGATCAACAAGACCCAGCGCAAGTTCAAAGCGCGCCAGGGCTAAGATCCGATCCAGCGACATGCAGAAAACCGCATCATCCGATGCGGTTTTTTTGCTTTTGGGGACGCGATTTCCCCGCGCCTGCCTGGCCGGAACCTTCCGCGCCCGGGCAACACCCCCGGTGCGGCAAACTTTCCGAGTATTTCAGTCGGAAATTCATTGCATCTGCCGCCAGATGCTTTAATCGACTCTTTCAGTCGGAATACTGATCTAACCAAGAA
This sequence comes from Leisingera sp. McT4-56, assembly GCF_020514995.1. Taxonomy (NCBI): domain Bacteria; kingdom Pseudomonadati; phylum Pseudomonadota; class Alphaproteobacteria; order Rhodobacterales; family Roseobacteraceae; genus Leisingera; species Leisingera sp. McT4-56. The sequence goes on from NZ_JAJALF010000008.1 coordinate 11,616, forward strand.
CGGGACATCCAATGCTGAAAGCAACAACCGTACTGGCCGGCGCGCTGAGCGCAGCCGTCGCAACCGCCGCTGCAGCCGAGGGCGAGCTGAACATCTACTCCTCGCGCCATTACGACACCGACGAGCAGCTCTACTCTGAATTCGAAGAGGCCACCGGCATCACCATCAACCGCATCGAAGGCAACGCCGATGAGCTGATCGCCCGGATGAATGCCGAAGGCGAAAACTCCCCGGCGGACATCCTGATCACCGTCGACACCTCTCGCCTGACCCGCGCCAAGGAGGCCGGCGTCCTGCAAAGCATCGACAGCGACGTGCTGGAAACCCGCGTTCCTGCCTACCTCCAGGATGAAGACAACCAGTGGTTCGGCTTCAGCCAGCGCGCACGCATCATCTTCTATGACAAGGATGGGGTGGCCAACCCGCCGCAAACCTACCTGGACCTGGCAGATCCCGCTTACAAGGGCCAGGTTTGCATCCGCTCATCCAAGAACACCTACAACCAGACCCTGCTGGCCTCGATCGTGACCCACCACGGTGCCGAAAAAGCCCGTGAATGGGCCGAAGGCGTGGTCGCCAACATGGCCCGTGACCCGCAGGGCGGCGACACAGACCAGATGCGCGGCATCATTTCCGGCGAATGCGATATTGCCGTGGCAAACAGCTATTACTTTGCCCGTTCGATCCGCAAAGACGTCAAGGGCATCTCGGACAACCGCGATCAGATCGGCTGGCTGTTCCCCTCCCAGAACGCGGAAGGCGCGCATATGAACCTGTCGGGCGGCGGCGTGGCCGTGCATGCCCCGAACAAGGAAAACGCTATCAAGTTCCTGGAATACCTTTCCAGCGATTCCGCCCAGGCGTATTTCTCGGCCGGCAATGACGAATACCCGGCTGTGTCCGGCGTCGGCCTGGCCCCGTCGATCGCAGCCCTTGGCCACTTCAAGCCAGATGACGTGAACCTGTCTGAGGTCGCCAAGAACCTTCCCGAGGCGCAAAAGATCTTCAACGACGTCGGCTGGAAATAAACACCGGCCAATAACCAGCAGAAAGGCGCGGCATCAGCCGCGCCTTCATTCAGCTTTGCGTTCCCCAAATGCCACAACATGCGGCGCAGCGGAGCAGAGCCGTTCGTATCATCGCTTTTGCTAGACCCGTTGCCGGCAGCACCCTATAGGTTCCCGCATCATTTTCAGGGGGGAATCATGCAGTGGCAGGCACGCCGCGTCCAAGAGGCGCGAAAGGTATGAACAGGTTACCGGTAACGATTGTCAGCGGGTATCTGGGCGCAGGCAAAACCACCCTGATCAACCGGCTTCTGGGTGAAGACCACGGGCTGAAACTGGCGGTGATCGTCAACGACTTTGGCGCCGTCAACATTGATGATGCCCTGATCCAGGAAACCGACGGGGGCAAGATCGCCCTGACCAACGGCTGCGTTTGCTGCACGATGGGCGACGACCTTTCGCTGGCCCTGCGCGAGGTTCTGAACCGCCCTGAGCGCCCGGACCACCTGGTGATCGAGGCCAGCGGCATCTCCGACCCGGTGGCCATCGCCAACTCCGTCCTGAACGAATCCAGCCTCAGCTACGGCGGCATCGTCACCCTGGTGGATGCGGAAAATGCCGAAGCCCTGCTCAGCGATCAGCTGGTGGCACCGCAGGCAGAACAGCAGATCCGTGCCGCCGACCTGGTGATTGCCACCAAATGCGACGAGATCAGCGACCCGCTCGGGACGCTTCTGGCCAAGGCCGGCGCGCGCACGCCGACTGTGCTGAACGGCTCCCCGGTGGCAGAACTTCTGTTTGACGTGGTGCCGCTGCCCAAGGGACGCCCGGTGGCAGCGCACCCCGCCTACACCACTTGGCAGCACCGCAGCAGCACCGTTCTGGACCGCCGCGCGCTGGGGGACAAGCTGGCGGAGCGGCCAGCCGGGCTTTACCGGATGAAGGGTTTTGTGCTGACCACCGGCGGCGCCTATGAGCTGCATGTGGTCGGCCGCCATGTGGAGGCCAAACGCTGCGCGGCGGAGGAGACGCTCCTGGTCGGCCTGGGCCCGGCAGACCGGATTTCCCGCGAAGAGATCGAGGCCTGGTGGGCGGCATAAGCCGCCCTGGCCTGTTCTTTTCTAGCGCCGCCGCCCCACCTGGCGGCAGATCAGGATCACCGGCAGCAGCCCGACCGCCATGATCACCAGCGATGGCACCGCCGCCCCTTCCAGTCGCTCGTCCGCGGCCAGCCGGTGCGCCTGCACCGCCAGCGTGTCAAAGTTGAAGGGCCGCATGATCAGGGTCGCGGGCAGCTCCTTCATCACATCCACAAAGACGATCAGCAGCGCTGTCAGCAGGCTGGGAGTCAGGATCGGCAGATGCACCCGCCGCAGCATCCCCATCGGCCCCTGCCCCAGCGACCGCGCCGCCGCATCCATGTTCGAATGCATCGTCGCCTGGCCGCCCTCATAGGCCCCCAATGCGGCCGCCATGAACCGCACGCCGTAAGCCGCAACCAGCAGCCAGATCGAGCCTGTCACCAAGAGCCCGGTACGGATCCCGAAGGTCTCCCGCATCCAGGCATCCAGCGCGTTGTCAAAGGCCGCAAACGGCACGATCAGCCCGACCGCAATCACCCCACCCGGCACGGCATAGCCCAGCCTCGCGAAATAGGCCGCGGCAGCGGACACCCGCCCGGGCCGCAGCCGCTGGTAAAAGCCGAGGCACACCGCCGCCGCCACCGTCAGCACCGCCGCAGCTGCCGCCAGGGTGATCGAGTTGGCGGTGAAATCGATGTAGCGGCGGCTGAACAGGTTTTGCTCGGAATCAAAGCTCATCGCAAACAGCACCGCCACCGGCAGCAGGAACCCAAGCACCACCGGAACCGCGCAGAAGAAAACAGCCGCCGCCGCCTTGATCCCGCCCAGTTCGGCCGGCGCCATCTGGCTGTGATGCTTGCCCGCGTGGTGGTATTTCGCCCTTCCCCGCGTCGCCCGCTCCACCACCGCCAGCGTCAGCGCAAAGCCCAACAGGCACAGCGCCAGCTGCGCCGCGCCGCCGCGGTCGCCCAGCGAGAACCAGCTGGTGTAAATGCCGGTGGCAAAGGTCTGCACCCCGAAGTAGGAGACCGTGCCGAAATCGGCGATGGTCTCCATCACCGCCAGCAAGACGCCCGAGGCAATGGCCGGCCGCGCCATCGGCAGGCTGACCAGCCAGAACGCCTGCCAGGAATTCTTGCCGAGCGCCCGCGCCGCCAAAAACGCGCCTGCGCTCTGCTGCATGAAGGCGGCCCGCGCCAGCAGGTAGACATAGGGATAGAGAACCAGCACCAGCATCGCCGCCGCCCCGCCGGTGGAGCGGATCTCCGGGAACCAGTAATCGCGCGCGCCCCAGCCCGTCACCGCCCGCAGGCTGGCTTGCACAATCCCGGGATGGTCCAGAATATGGGTATAGGCATAGGCCAGCACATAGGCCGGAAAGGCCAGCGGCAGGACCAGCGCCACTTCCAGGAAGCGGACGCCGGGAAACCGGGTCATGGTCACCAGCCAGGCGGCACCGGTGCCGATGGCAAAAGTGCCAAGCGCCACCATTGCCACCAGCGCCAGGGTTGTGAGCGAGTACCCCGGCAGCACAGTCTCCGCCAGATGCCTGATGGTCTCCGTGCCGCCAAACGCCGCTGCCAGCGCTACCGCAACCATCGGCAGCAGGCAGGACAGCGCCACCAGCCAAGCCAGCACGGCAAAGGCGCTGCCGCCGCCCTTGCCGCCGCGGCGGCGGCCATGCGGAGCGTATTCTATGGGGTCATTTGCAGCAGTCATTTTTGCAGCAGCACGGATCCGGCGGAAGTTTCACACCGCCCTATTTCGACTATTCCAGTCAGAAATTCCAGCCGGAAAGCGCGGCGCACGCCATACGGTCTTCAGAAAAGAGAAACGGGCGCCTGGCTGCGGCGCCCGTTGTCCTGTTTCAGCAGCAGCGTCAGTCGTACGTCCGCTGGTCCTCGATCACCAGCCCGTCCTTCGGCAGCGCATCCGGCGCCACCACCTCGACCTTGCCCTTGAGCTTCAGCACCTCAACCACAGAACGGGCAAAGGCTGCCTCGTCGCCGCCCTTGGCCTCGATCTGCACGGTCATCGCGTCCATCTCGCCATCGCGGCTGGCAATGACCCGGGCCTTGACGATTTCGTCATGCTTCTCGACCAGCGCGGCCACCTGCTCGGGGCGCACGAACATGCCCTTGATCTTGGTGGTCTGATCGGCCCGGCCCATCCACCCCTTGATCCGAATGTTGGTGCGGCCGCAGGGCGAAACACCTGGCATCACCGCCGACAGATCGCCGGTGGCAAAGCGGATCAGCGGGTAATCCGGGTTGAGCGTGGTCACCACAACTTCGCCCACCTCGCCAGGGCTGACAGGGTTGCCGGTGCCGGGGGTGACGATTTCAACGATCACATGCTCGTCGACAATCATGCCCTCCATCGCAGGGCTTTCATAAGCGATATTGCCCAGATCGGCAGTGGCATAGCACTGCAGGCAGGATATTCCGCGGTCGGCATACTCCTGGCGCAAGCTGGGGAACAGCGCACCGCCGCCTACCGCGGCCTTCGAGAACATCAGCTCCACGCCCATCGCATCCGCCTTGTCCAGGATCACCTTCAGGTAATCCGGCGTCCCTGCGTAGGCCGTGGCGCCCACATCGCGGGCGGCAGTCACCTGCAGCTCGGTCTGTCCGGTGCCTGCCGGCAGCACCGCGGCACCCACCGCCCGCGCGCCGTTTTCAAAGATCATGCCGGCAGGCGTCAGATGATAGCCAAAGCAGTTCTGCACCACATCGCCCGCGCCGATCCCGGCAGCATGCAGGAACCGCCCCATGCGCCACCAGTCGCCGTCCACCCCGCCCGGCTCATAAATCGGGCCGGGGCTCTGGAAAATATGGGCAAAGCCGGTTGCAGGCTTGACGGTGAACCCGCCAAAGGGCGGATGCGCGGCCTGGGCGCGGCTCAATTCGGATTTGCGCAGCACCGGCAGCGCCGCCAGCGCCTCGACCGATGCAACGGCCCCGGGGTCTACGCCGTCCAGCATCCCGGCGTAGCCGGGGGCGGATTTGGCGCGGGCGATCTGCTCCGGCAGCGCCTTGGCCAGATCGGCAGCGCGTTCGTCGCTGCTGCGGGTTTCAAGCGTGTCAAAATTGCTCATCACGTCATCTCCCCGCATCAGCTCAGCCACCTCTTGCGGCGGCGGTAGGACCGCACGTCGCGGAAGCTCTTGCGCCCTTCATCCGACATGCCAAGGTAAAATTCCTTCACATCCGGGTTCTCCCGCAGCTCCGCTGCAGGCCCGTCCATCACCACCCGGCCGGATTCCAGGATATAGCCGTAGTGCGCGTACCGCAGGGCGACATTGGTGTTCTGCTCCGCCAGGAGGAATGTCACGCCCTCATTCTCGTTCACCGCTTTCACGATCTCAAAGATCTGCTCCACCAGCTGCGGCGCCAGCCCCATCGAAGGCTCATCCAGCAAGATCGTCTCCGGCCGCGACATCAGCGCACGGCCCATCGCTACCATCTGCTGCTCGCCGCCCGAGGTATAGCCCGCCTGGCTCTTGCGGCGCTCCTTGAGGCGCGGGAAATAGTGGTAGACCATCTCCAGGTCTTTCTGAATGTCGGCGCCGCTGTCCCTGCGGGTATAGGCGCCGGTCAGCAGGTTCTCCTCAACCGTCAGGTGTTCAAAGCAGTGGCGGCCTTCCATCACCTGGATCACACCCTTCTTCACCAGCTCGGCCGGGTCCTGTTCGTGCACATGCTCACCGCGGTACTTGATCGAGCCCTTGGTGACTTCGCCGCGCTCCGAATGCAGCAGGTTCGACACGGCCTTCAGCGTCGTGGTCTTGCCAGCCCCGTTGCCGCCCAGCAAAGCAGTGATGCCGCCCTTGGGCACATTCAGGCTCACGCCCTTCAGGACGAGGATCACGTGATTGTAGATCACCTCGATATTGTTGACCTCCAGCAGGGTCTCGGCCTGCACCTCGGCGGTGTTCGCTGCATCCAGCATCAAAGCGTGTCCTCATGCCTGTCCCGGACCTTAAGCCGGGACCCCGTTCTTGTGGCGCGGCGGCTCCCCGCCGCACCGGTTGTTCCCGGCCCCGCCAAGGCAGGGCCGGTCAAAGCCCTTAGTTGCAGCGGGGCTCGATGTTGTTCTCGGACGCGTAGGCAGCCGAGTCCTCTTCGATCAGCTTGCCGATCACTTCGGTGTCAGACGGTTTGAAGTCCGAAATCAGCGACCAGGTCTTGCTGTCGGCATCCCACTGGGTCACGCCCACCAGGCCGGGGCCGCCGTGGTTTTCGCAGGAGACGTTGAAGGTCGGGCCGAAGTTCGGCATCCCCAGCGCTTCCATCTTGGCCTCGTCGATCACCAGCGCTTCCATGCCGTCGCGCATCATCGCCGCGGTGATGTCCGCAGTGCCGTGGATTTCCTGCGCGGTCTTGGCGGCCTCTGCTGCCAGCATCGCCGCGTACATGCCGCGGTTATAGAGCACGTTGCCAACCTGATCGCCGGCGCCTGCAGCCTTGCCCGCATCGACGACGTATTTCTGGATGTCGTCAAACACCGGGAAGTCGCGGCCAACGTTGTGGAAGGTCACCGCCTTGTAGCCATCTGCCTTGGCGCCTGCCGGCATCACGTCATGCTCGGCGCCAGACCACCACACGCCGATGAAATTCTCCATCGGGAAGCGGATGTTGGCGGCTTCCTGGATCGCCACCTGGTTCATCACGCCCCAGCCCCACATCACGACATAGTCGGGACGGTCGCGGCGGATCTGCAGCCACTGCGACTTCTGCTCCTGGCCCGGGTGATCGACCGGCAGGGCCACCAGCTCGAACCCGTGCTTCTTGGACAGCTCCTCCAAGGTGCGGATCGGCTCCTTGCCGTATGCCGAGTTGTGGTAGACCAGCGCAATCTTCTTGCCGCTCAGATCGCCGCCGTTTTCCTCCAGCAGGTAGTTCACCACGCCCGAGGCGCCGTTCCAGTAGTTGGCCGGGTAGTTGAACACATGGCTGAACACTTCGCCGTTGGCAGCCGAGGTGCGGCCATAGCCCATGGTGTGCAGCGGGATGTTGTCCGCGGTCACTTTGGGGATCAGCTGATAGGTGATGCCGGTGGACAGCGGCTGATAGATCAGCGCGCCCTGGCCCTTGGTCGATTCATAGCATTCCACACCCTTCTCGGTGTTATAGCCGGTCTCGCATTCGACCACCTTGGCCTTGACACCGCCGATGCCGCCGTCGCGTTCGTTCAGCAGGGTGAAATAGTCGTTGTAGCCGTCCGAGAACGGGATGCCGCCCGCCGCATAAGGCCCGGTGCGGTAGCTGAGGTCCGGGAACACCAGGTCCGCCATTGCCGGCCCGGCTGCCATCGCGGCGCCGAGCGCCAGAGTGGTCAGTGTCTTTTTCATCGGCTTAAATCCTCCCTTTGGTCTTATCCGATGGTTGTCTTCAAACGGGGGTGGTCTTGGTTTTCTCCCCGCCAGCTCTCAGGCCGCCCCCGCCTTAGTGCGGGAAGGGCCACAGTCTCAGTTTCTCCTTGGCGACCCGCCACAGCTGCGCCATGCCGTGCGGCTCAGCGATCAGGAAGACGATGATCAGCGCGCCCACGATCACCAGCTGGAAATGCGCCACGATATCGGTGGGCCAGTTCAGCAGGTCGACGCCGACCACCTTGAGGATCACCGGCAGCAGCACCAGGAAGGCCGCACCGGCAAAGGAGCCGAAGATCGAGCCCAGGCCGCCGAGGATCACCATGAACAGCACCAGGAACGACTTGCTGATGCCAAAGGCCTCGCCGACCTCGACCGCGCCCAGATAGACGGCAAAGAACAGCGCGCCGGAAATCCCGATGAAGAAACCCGACACCGCGAAGGCCGTCAGTTTCGCTTTCAGCGGGTTCACCCCGATGATCTCGGCGGCGATGTCCATGTCGCGGATTGCCATCCAGGTCCGGCCCACGGTGCCGCGGGTCAGGTTGCGGGCAATCAGCGCGCAGACAGTCAGGAAGATCAGGCAGAACAGATAGGTGGCCCAGGCCGGCGCGTTGGGGCCGGTGATGATGATGCCCAGCGTGTCGCGCTCCGGCGCGTTGATCTGGCCCGAGGCGGAGTAGTTGTAAAACCACGGAACACGGTTGAACAGCCACACCAGGAAGAACTGCGCCGCCAGCGTCGCCACCGCCAGGTAGAAACCCTTGATGCGCAGGGACGGCAAGCCGAACAGCACACAGACAAACGCGGTGATGCCGCCCGCCAGGATCACATGAATGAACATGCTGACTTCCGGGAAGGCGGTCATCAGCTTGTAGCAGGCATAGGCGCCCACCGCCATGAAGCCGCCGGTGCCGAGGCTGACCTGCCCGCAGTAGCCGACCAGGATGTTCAGCCCGATCGCCGCGATCGAATAGATCAGAAACGGCAGCAGGATCGCGTTGGCCCAGTAGTCATTGATCAGGAAAGGGATGATGCCGAACGCCACCGCCAGCACCGCATAGTAGCGGTAGCGGTCGAACTTGATCGGGAAGGTCTGGCTGTCATCGGCGTAGGAGACTTTGAAATCCCCGGCTTCACGGTAGAACATGTCTCAGATGCTCCCTTTCTGTTGCGCGTGGGCGGTGCTGCCTGCGCGGATACTGTTTTTGGTTGCGGCGGCGCTCATTCGATCTGCCCCCATTGGGCCTGCGCCGCGTCGCGCTGTGTGCGCGTCATCCGGTTCGAAGGTTTTGCATAGCCGCTGTGCTCGCTTCCGCGCACCAGCCGCAAATAGGCGATGATGCCGGTGATCAGCCCGGCTGAGGCCAGCAGCGCCGCGGTCACCACTTGGGTTTCGCTGTAGCTTTCCGCCGACAGCGCCAGGTAGCCGAAGGACCAGAATCCGGCCCAGGCAATCACGTTGATGACGGCGATCACCTTGGTCATGCTGCGCCCCCGGTGTTAACCAGTTTGGCAGATTTCCGGTCTTGGACACATTTTGCCCACTTCTTTGTGGAACCCTGTTCGCGGGTAGAGTGAGTGGAACCAATGACCGTGATTTTTGAGGAAATCCGGCGGCTGGAGGCCGCGCGGAAGAAGGGCGACATATCCGAGGCCGAATTTGCCAGGGCCAAGGGCCGGCTGCTGGAAACCGTGGAGGATGCAACCGTGCTGCCGCCGTTTGAGTTTGAGCCGCAGCGGCGGCGGGCCGCCAGTACCGGCCCCGGCCCCTGGGGCACCGTGCTGATCGGCATCTGCATGGCAGGCCTGCTGACCTTCCTGGCCGGGCAGCTGATCGGCAACATCACCATCGCCTTCACCCTGGTTGCCACGGTCTGCGCCGCCATCGTGATCGCCGCATTCCGCCGGCTGGAGGGCTGAGTTCGCCGGGAGCAGATCATATGAGCCTCAGACCCGTTCAATGATCTTCTCCCCGAACAAGCCTTGCGGGCGGAACACCAGGAACAGGAGCGCCAGCACATAGGCAAACCAGTTCTCGGTCGCGCCGCCCACCAGCGGGCCGACCGCGAATTCGAACAGTTTTTCGCCCACACCGATGATCAGACCGCCCACGATGGCGCCCGGGATCGAGGTGAAGCCGCCCAGCATCAGGACCGGCAGCGCCTTCAGCGCGATCAGCGACAAAGAGAACTGCACGCCGGATTTGGTGCCCCAGACGATGCCCGCGACCAGCGCCACGAAACCGGCAACCGACCACACCAGAACCCAGATGAAGTTCAGCGAGATGCCGACCGACAGGGCCGCCTGGTGGTCATCCGCCACCGCGCGCATTGCCCGGCCCTGCTTGGTGTACTGGCTGAAGGCCACCAGCCCCGCCACCAGAAGCGCTGCAATCACTGTCGCCACAATATCCAGATTGTCGATAAAGAAGCCGTAGCCGAAGATGTTGAACGTAGTTTCATCGATCCACAGGTTGATGCCCTGCGGCAGACCCACGTCCAGTGTCTTGATCTCAGAGCCCCACATCAGGTCGGCGACGCCTTCCAGGAAGTAAGCCAGACCGATGGTGGCCATGAACAGGATGATCGGCTCCTGTCCCACCAGATGTTTCATCACCAGGACCTGCACCAGCCAGGCCAGCAGCACCATCACTCCGACAGTCAGCGCAATCGCCAGTGCCCCCGGAACGTTCCATCCGAAATGGGTGATGTGGCCGCCAAAGACCGCATTGATCAGATGCGAGAACGGCACCTGACCCTGCATGATCCCCACCAGCGTCATCGCCGCAAACAGTGCCAGAACCCCTTGAGCATAGTTGAAGATGCCGGAGGCCTTGTAGATCAGGACAAACCCCAGCGCGACCAGCGCATAGAGAACGCCCGCCATCAGGCCGTTCAGCGTCACTTCCATCGCAAAGACGAGTTGTTCAGGCATTAGAGGCTCTCCTCGGAATTCTGCGCCGCGGCGGTGCACAGGCGGTGCACAGGGGGTGTACGGGTGTCACCCAGCAGGCGACGGGTGTTGCTGCGTTGCAACTCAGTCATGGCTGACCCCCAGGTAGGCGTCGATCACATCCTGGTTATTGCGCACCTCATCCGGGGTGCCGTCACCGATCTTCTTGCCGTAATCCATCACCACGACCCGGTCGGACAGATCCATCACCACGCCCATGTCGTGCTCGATCAGCGCAATGGTGGTGCCGAATTCATCATTTACATCCAGGATGAAGCGGGACATGTCCTCCTTCTCCTCGACGTTCATGCCGGCCATCGGCTCATCCAGCAGCAGCAGCTTCGGCTCCGCCGCCAGCGCGCGCGCCAGTTCGACCCGTTTCTTCAGGCCGTAGGGCAGCCGCGCAACGGGCGTCTTGCGGATGTGCTGAATCTCCAGAAAGTCGATGACCTTCTCCACCACTTCGCGGTTCTCGGTCTCTTCAGCCTCTGCCTTACCCTTCCACAATGCCTGCGAAAACAGGCCTGTTTTCATATAGTTAAGCCGTCCTGTCATGACGTTGTCCAACACGCTCATGCCTTCGAACAGCGCGATGTTCTGGAAGGTGCGGGCGATGCCCTGGCGCGCCACCTCATAGGGGCGCATCGGCGGGCGGCGTTTGCCGTGGAACAGCACTTCGCCTTCCTGCGGCACATAGAAGCCAGAGATCACGTTCAGCATCGAGGACTTGCCGGCACCGTTCGGGCCGATGATCGCGCGGATCTCGCCTTCGCGGATGTCAAACGAGATGTCCTGGATCGCCACCACACCACCGAACCGCAGGGTGATGTTCTTCATCTCCATCACCACACCGCCGATGGTGCGGCCGTCGTCCGTGACGTAGCTTACGGAATTGTCAAGCATAACAACGGCCTCCATATTTTTGCCGCATAGAAATTTTAAGATTTCCATGCGATACTTGTTCAAAACGAGCAGCAAGGAGATCGAAGTTATGTTCGGCGAACTTGAGCATTCCTGCCTTCTGAAGATGGCGCTTGAATGCAAGCAGATGGGCCTCAGCCAATCCGAAAGCCTGGCCTCCATCATTGAGCAGACACACGGGTTCAGCTCCCCCTTCAAGATCCAGCAGGTGGTCAACACGGCCTTCAATCCCGGCCTCAACCCCGACCTGATCTGAGGACCTTCCGGCCTGCCCGGCACGGGGCGGGAAATTTTCCGGCGAAATGTGCATCATTCCGCGGCCACCTTGTGAACAGCCCCCGGCTTCACGTCCGCGTCGACAATGGTCAGCGTAGCCTTGATGGAACCCTTGCGGCCGTCCTCATAAGTTACTTCCGTCACCGTCGAGACCTTTTCCGAGCCGTCATAAAGCGCGGTAATGATATCGTCGAACTTCTCCTCCACGATGCGGCGGCGCACCTTGCGGGTACGGGTCATTTCACCGTCATCGGCATCCAGTTCCTTATGCAGCACAACAAAGCGGTGCACCTGGCAGCCCGACAGCATCGGGTCCTCGGCCACTGATTTGTTCACCGCACTCACATGCGAGCGGATGGTCTCCAGAACCTTAGGATGGCCTGCCAGTTCCTGGTAAGAGGCATAGGCAATGTTGTTGCGTTCGGCCCAGTTGCCAACCGCCGTCAGGTCGATGTTGATAAAGGCGACGCATCGGTCGCGGCCATTGCCGAACAGAACCGCTTCCAGAATGTCCGGATAGAACTTCAGCTTGTTTTCCACATACTTGGGCGCAAACATGCTGCCGTCGGCCATCTTGCCCACGTCCTTGGCACGGTCGATGATCCGCAGATGGCCGGAGCCTTCCTCGAAGAAGCCCGCGTCGCCAGTGGCCACCCAGCCTTCCGGATCCTTGGTTGAGGCGGTGGATTCCGGATTGTTGAAGTATTCCACAAAGGTGCCGGGCGAGCGGTAGTGGATCTCGCCGCTGTCGTCGATCTTAATCTCCACTTCAGGCGCCGGCACGCCAACAGTGTCGGCACGCACCTCGCCGTCGGGCTGCACTGTGATGAACACGGTGGCCTCGGTCTGGCCGTAAAGCTGTTTCAGGTTGATGCCCAGCGAACGGTAGAAATCGAAGATCTCCGGCCCGATCGCCTCCCCCGCGGTGTACCCCACACGGATGCGGCCATAGCCCAGTGTGTCCTTCAGCGGACCGTAGACCAGCACATTGCCCAGCGCGTATTTCAGCCGGTCCATCAGCCCCACAGGGCGGCCGTCCAGGATGTCGCCGCCAACCTTCTTCGCGTGCGCCAGGAAATGGTGGAACATCTTGCGCTTCAGGGCGCCTGCGTCCTCCATCCGGATCATCACATTGGTCAGCTGGCCTTCGAACACCCGCGGCGGCGCGAAGAAATAGGTCGGGCCGATTTCGCGCAGGTCGGTCATCATGGTGTCCTGGCTTTCAGGGCAGTTCACGCAGAAGCCGCACCAGTAGGCCTGGCCGATCGAGAAGATGAAGTCGCCCACCCAAGCCATCGGCAAGTAGGACAGGATGTTTTCGCCTTGGGTCAAATGGTCGAACTCGGCCGAGTTCTTGGCGCTCTGAATCACGTTGCGGTTCGACAGCACCACGCCCTTGGGCTTGCCGGTGGTGCCGGAGGTGTAGAGCATCACACAGGTGCTGTCGTAGTCCAGCTTGGACTGACGCTTGTTCAGCTCGCCGATCAGCTCGTCATGGGCCGCCCGGCCCTGATCCTGGATATGGCTGAACTGGTGCAACTGAGTGTGGTCGTATTTCCGCATGCCGCGCGGGTCGAGATAGATCATATGCTCGAACTGATGCAGCTGATCCTGAATCTCGATCACCTTGTCGGCCTGCTCCTGATCGCCCACGATCACAAAGCGCGCACCGCAATGGCCCAGCACATAGGCCATCTCCTCGGCCACCGCATCCTGATAGAGCGGGACCGGGACCGCGCCCACAGCCTGCGCGGCAACCATCGACCAGTACAGGTAAGGACGGTTGCGGCCGATGATGGCGACGAAGTCGCCCTCATTCACGCCAAGGTTGATGAGGCCAAGCGCCAGCGCCTCGATTTCCTTTGCCGTCTCGGCCCAGGTCCAGCATTGCCAAATGCCGAATTCCTTTTCCCGGTAGGCCGGCGCGTCCGCGAATTGCGCCGCATTGCGTTGAAGCAGCGCCGGCAGGGATTGCATCCCTTCGGCGCCCGTCTGCATCTGAGCCAACTTTCTCTCCTCCCTTTCCGGCGTTGCTGCCGGACTGGCCGCTACCCGCGGCTCTGGCCCCGATTAGGGACAGCCGCAGAGTAACCCGTCAACTTTTTCCTGATGTTTTCCCAAATCTTACCAATTGTAACAGCCCAATCTCCCTTGTTTTACGGGCTGTTACGCCTGCCATTGACTGCCTGCTTCTGGAAATCCTGCCACGGCTGAGCAAAGGCCCCGGCGCATTTGCGCGGGATGCGCACAACGGGGTGGTGTTTCGAATCGGACTGCCGCTGACAATTTCGGAAACTCCAAATCCGCCGGTTCCCAAACCGGCTGCTGCACCAGCGGCCACCCGGCAATCAGGAGGCGACCGCCGCCGTGGCGCGGCAGCACGCCTTCGCCCCGCGGCCGAATGGCAATTTGCCCCGCACCCGCCGCAATGCTAGCCATGAAACCGGGGGAGAAACGATGAACCGGACCAGCAAACAACACGCCGCAATGACAACCGCCGGGCTGAATCTCATCGCCCAGGCGCTATCAATCTATGACAACGACCTGCGGCTGGCGGTCTGCAACCGGCGCTTCCAGGAGATGTTCTCTCTGCCCGACCACCTCGTGCAGCCCGGCGCGTCCTTTGCCGAAACCATCCGCTACCTGGCCGAGGCCGGCGAATACGCCCCGGAGACCGATATCGAGGACATCGTGCGCAGCCGGGTAGAGCAGGCGCTGGACTTTGTGCCCCACTATCTGGAGCGCGAACGCCCCAACGGGCAGACAATCTCCATCGAGGGTTCACCGCTGCCCCAAGGCGGCTGGGTCACCGTCTATACCGACATTTCCCGCGCCAAGCGGGCCGAGCAGCTCTTGCGCGCCCGGTCCGAGGAGCTGTCGGAGAAGCTGATTGCCCATACAGAGGAGCTTTCTGCCGCCAACCGGCAGCTTGAGGCCACCAATACCGCGCTGGAAGAAGCCAAGCGCCAACTGACGGAAATCGAAGGCCGGACCCGCCTGACAACAGAGATGATGCCCGCCCATATCGCCCATGTGGATGCAGACGGGCATTACACCTATACCAACCGCCGCCTAAGCGCGGTGTTTCCCGGCCGGCCGTCAGAAATCCTGGGAATGCATATCTCAGAAGCGCTGGGTGAGGCCGCCTTTGAACGGATCGAGCCGCATCTTTTAGCCGCCTACAAGGGCAGCAGCCCGGTGTTCGAGTTCACCGAAAGCCACGGCAGCCGCCGGATCCGGGTTGCCTTCACCCCGGATCAGCACGGCGGCGTCTATATCCTGTCAATGGATGTGACCGAGGAAACCCAGGCCCGTGTCGCCCTGCAGCAGGCGCGCCGCCGCGAGATGGCCGCGCAAATGACCAGCGGCCTGGCGCATGATTTCTCCAACCTGCTGACCATCATTCTGGGCATGCAGGGCAAGCTGGAAAAAATGGGGCTGGGCGGCGAGGCCGCAGACCTGGTGCAGGGCACGCTGTTGGCGGCCCGGCGCGGCGGGCGGCTGTTAAACCGGATTGCCGAAATGACCAGCCAGCGCACCCTGCGCCCGCAAGCCACCGACATGCACGCGTTGCTGGACGAACTGAAGGTGCTTGCCTCGCCTTCTCTGCCGCAGGGGGTGGGTCTCAGCATTCTCGACAACCTGCCTGACCAGGTGCTGCTGCTGGACGCGGGCAAGCTGCAGGATGCGCTGTTAAACCTGATCCTGAACGCCCGCGACGCCTGCAGCACATCCGGCCAGATAACCGTCAGCGCCCATGCGGTGGGCCAGACGTGGGTGGAAATCACCGTCACCGACACGGGCCCGGGTTTCTCGCCCGAGGCGCTGGAAAAGGCGCTGAACCCGTTCTTCACCACCAAGGGCAGCGAGGGCTCCGGCCTTGGCCTGCCGATGGTTTATGACATGGCCAAGCTGGCCGGCGGCGACATGCGGATCGGCAATGGCATGTCCGGCGCGTCCATCACCCTTCGCCTGCCCTACCGCCCGGCGCCGGATGCGGGCGGCGGCATGGCGCTGCTGGTCGAGGACAGCGAGGAGCTGCGCGCCGCCTTCCGCGACATGCTGATCGATCTTGGCTATTCGGTGATCGAAGCCGCCAGCGTGGACGAGGCCTGTGCGCTGACCGCCGACCTGCCGGACATCGCGCTGGTGCTGTCGGACATCAAGCTGGAGGGCACCGCCACCGGCATCGACCTTGCCACCCGGCTGGACGGATCCGGCCTGCCCTGCATCCTGATGACCTCGCTGCCAGTCAGCGATCCGCTGTTTCGCAAGGCATTGAAATGCGGCCCTGTTTTGCGCAAACCTTTTACCATCCATCAGCTGTCTGAGCTGATCAATCCGGAGCTTGCCGCATGACATCGCCCCTGGTCACAATCCTGGATGACGAACCGGAAATCCGGCAGATCCTGACCGACACTTTGGAGGATGCAGGTTTCCGCACCCAGAGCTTTGCCCGCGCGCGTGAGTTCGAAGCGGCGCTGAACCGGGTGACGCCGGACGTCTGCCTGGTCGATCTGTCGCTGCCCGACACCGACGGATTGGCGCTGGTGCACCGGCTGGCGCTGGAACAGGGCGCTGCCGTCATCATCATTTCCGGCCGTGCGCAGGTCCAGGACCGCGTGACCGGGCTGGAACTTGGTGCCGACGATTACATCACCAAACCCTTTGACCCGGCAGAGGTGGTGGCCCGCGTCCGCGCCCGCCTCCGCAGCGGTCCCCGCACGACGGCCCCCGCCAGCAATACCGCACGCTTTGCCGGCTGGACTGCTCATTTCGACCGCTATGTGCTGGAGGACGATCAAGGCGCCGAGACCCCGTTCTCCCACGCCGAGGGCGAGGTGCTGCGGCTGTTTCTGGACAGCCCCAAGCGGCTGATCTCCCGCGCCCAGATGCAGGAGATGCTTGGCGGTGCAGCTGGCGACAGCTTCGACCGGGCGATGGATGTGCGAATCTCGCGCCTGCGCACCAAGCTGCGCGAAGACCCCAAGAACCCGCGGCTGATCAAAACGATTTACGGCGCAGGCTATATCTTTCTGGGCGATGTGGACTGGACCTGACTCCTCCAGGTAGAAAACCACCCGCTGCGCGCTACGCTCAATCTGGTCAATCAGGAGGAGCGAAAGATGACGCAGCTGCAGTTTTTTACCGCCCTGTCCGGGCTTTGGGTGGCGCTGGCCTGGCTGCCCTATATCCTGGACCGGGTCATGGTCCGCGGGCTTATGGGGGCGATGGCCAACCCCGGCCCCAGCGACCTGCCGCAGTCTCTGTGGGCGCAGCGCGCGCACCGGGCGCATATCGTCGGCGTCGAGCTGTTTGCCGCCTTTGCGCCGCTCTCCATCCTGGCCATGCTGGTGCTGCCGGCAGAGGATCAGCCCGGCACCCTGGGTCTCACCTTCTTTTTTGGCATGGCCGCGCATTACGTAATCTATGCCATTGGCGTCCCGGTCCTGCGCACCTTGGCCTTTGCCTTGGCTGCGCTGTCAACCGCGCTTCTGGGACTCACCCTGATTGGTGCGATCTAGAGATTCTTGCCCGGACGAATCACTTGGCTTAGAATCAGCACATGGCCACCTGTCTGCTCTACCGCCAAGCCCCCTCGCGCCAGCCGCGGTTCTACCGCATTGAGTTGGCGATGAACCTGTTCTCCGAGGTGTCGGTGCTCAGGGAATGGGGCGTGGCCGGCGGCAACGGGCAAAGCGTCATCAATATTTACGGCAACCTCCGCGAAGCGTCGCTCGCCGCCGACAAGCACCGCAACCGGATGCTCAAGCGCGGCTACGGCCGGGCCTGACCCGCGCCGCGCCTGCGGCGCCCGGCCCAACTGATGCGGGCATTTTTCGATTGTCCGGGAACAGGCGGGAGTTCACCCGGCCAAGGCCCGGGCAGCGCGGTCCAGCACTTGCAGCCCAAGCACCAGATCCGCCTCGTCCGTATCCTCGTCAAAGGCATGGCTGATGCCGCCGATCGACGGCACGAACAGCATCCCTGCAGGCATCACAGTTGCCAAATTGGCCGCATCATGCAGCGCGCCGGAGGGCATCCTCTGCCACTTGCCGGGTGCCAGAGCCTGCGCCGCCTCGGCCAGTTCCGCTTGGAAACCCGCATCCATCGCCGCCGGTTCGATGCCCATCACCGGACCAAGCTGCACCGCTACACCGTGACCGGCAGCAATCTCCTGCGCGGTTTCCGCGATGATCTCCTCCATCCTTGCCAGCCGTCCGGCATCCGCATCCCGCCACTGCACGGAAAACTCCGCCCGCCCCGGCACAACAGAAGACGCGTTGGGGTGCAGCACCACATGGCCGATGGTCCAGACCGTGGCAGGTGCGACCACATTTTCGAACCGGCTGTTCAGCATCGTGTTGAAGGCCGACAAAGCCTGAAACGCGTCCCGGCGCAGATGCATCGGCGTGGTGCCTGCATGGTTCTGGCGGCCCTCAAAGGTGATCCGCATGTCGCGGATGCCGACGATATCCGTCACCACTCCAATCGCCAGACCGGTTTCTTCCAGATAGGGACCCTGCTCGATGTGCATTTCCAGAAAGCCGCTGAACCGGCCGTGCGGCAGAAAGTCCCCGGCCAGGTCCGCCATCCGTGCCCGCATTCCGGCAAGCGTATTGCCCTGAGTGTCAGAAAACCCGTCCGCCTCCTCAATCGCCAGCTTTCCGGTCCATACATCCGAACCGGTCAGCACCCCGAACCGCCCTTCCTCGTCCTGGAAACTGACGCAAGACACGGGCGGCCCGCCTGCCTCTCTGGCCGCCCTCGCGATCTCCAGCCCGGCGATCACACCCAGCGCTCCGTCCAGCCAGCCGCCCTCAGGCTGGCTGTCGCTATGGGAACCGACCAGCAGGCTGTTTTCCCCAGTAAGCCCGAACAGATTGCCGAGAGGGTCGAAATACGGTTCTAATCCAGCCTCTTGCATCCGGCCCGCCAGCCATTTGCGCGCCGCAATGTCGGCATCTGAGTAGGCCTGCCGTACCACACCCTTGCCCACGCCAGAGGCACCAAAGCTGCGCAGCTTGTGCAGGTCATCGAGAAAACGCTGAGGGTCGAGGGGCATGGCGGGTCTCCAAACTGACAGAGGCACATTGCGCCATGTTCCCGCAGCCCTCAACGAATTTGATCAGAGCAGCGCCAAGCCCGCCCTTCCCTCTGCCTGCAAGCTCCCCTAAGACTCCCCCGGTAACAACGGAGCCGCCTGTCCATGTCCCACATCACGCTGATCCGCCACGGCCAGGCCAACACCCAGGCCCGCGACGAGGAAAGCTATGACCGCCTCAGCGACTTGGGCCATCAGCAGGCGGCCTGGCTGGGAGACCACCTGCGGGCCAGCGGCAGCCATCATCCGCGCGTTTATTGCGGCACGCTCACGCGGCATATCGAGACCGCGGCCTCGATGGGGTTTGCGGATGCGGTGCAAGACCCCCGGCTGAACGAGATGGAGTATTTCACTCTCGCCGAGGCAATGCGCGATCAGCACGGGCTGCCAATTCCAGAGGAACGCGAGGGGTTTGTCGAGCATCTGCCACAGGTCTTTGCCGCCTGGGCCGCAGGCGACATCACAGACCCTTACGAGAGCTGGGAACACTTCGAAACCCGCACCCGCCAGGCGCTGGATGAGATCGCCGCAGGCGACGGCCCGGCCTTGGTGGTGACGTCCGGCGGGCTGATCTCGATGGCGCTGCGGCAGGCGATGGGGCTGGACACCGCGGGCATGGCCCGGATTGCCCTGGCGGTGATGAACACCTCCATGCACCGGCTGTTCCCCATCGGCGGCCACTGGAGCCCGGTTTTGTTCAATGCGGTGCCGCATCTGGAAGCGCCGGACCGGCATTTTGCCCAGACACATCTCTGAGACACGCACGGGAGGGACGACATGCAGCTCTACTACGCCCCAAATACCATTTCGGTGGCTGTCGCCATCGCGCTTGAGGAAGCCGGGATAGACTATGAGGCAGTGAAGATCGACTTTGCCGCCAAGGAACAGACCGGCGCGGCCTATGCCCAGATCAATCCCAAGGGCCGGGTGCCGGCGCTGGCGGTTGAGGGCGGCATCCTGACCGAGACCGGTGCGCTTCTGGAGTATATCGCCGACATGGCACCCGAAACGTCTTTGCGCCCGCAAGACCCGGTGCTGCTGGCCCGGATGCGGGAAGTGATGTTCTATCTCGCCTCCACCATGCATGTGAACCATGCTCACAAACTTCGCGGCGCCCGCTGGGCCAAGGAGCGCTCCAGCTGGAAGGACATGCAAAAGATGGTTCCGCAGACCATGACGGCCTGCTGCGAACACGTCAGCCAGTTCGGCCTGCGCGGCCCGTTTGTGCTGGGCGAAGACGTCAGCCTGGCCGACTGCTACCTTTATGTGGTTTGCACCTGGCTGAAAGGCGACGGGGTCAAGGTCGCGGACTTCCCGAAAATCCAGAACTTCATGACGGCAATGGAACAGCGCGACTCCGTGCGCGCGGTCTATGCCAAGGAAATGCTTTGAAGGACATGACAATGACGCATCTGTGGGTACGGGCGGAACAGCGCCCCAACGAAGAACGGGTTGGCCTGACCCCCGAAGGCGCCAAGGCAATGATGGCCGCGGGCATCAAGGTCACAGTCGAGGAAAGCTCAGTCCGGGCAATCCCGCTGCAGGGCTACATTGATGCAGGCTGCGACATCGCGCCGGAAAACTCCTGGCCAGAGGCGCCTGCCGAGGCGATCGTCTTCGGCCTCAAGGAACTGCCCGAGGACGGCACGCCGCTGCCGCACCGCCACATTATGTTCGGCCATGCCTTCAAGGGTCAGCACTCCGGCAAGGCGCTGCTGGAGCGGTTCAAGGCCGGCGGCGGCACGCTTTATGATCTGGAATACCTGGTCGACGAGACCGGCCGCCGGGTTGCCGCCTTTGGCTACTGGGCGGGCTATGCAGGCGCCGCGGTTACGCTGAAAGCCTGGGCAGCGCAGCAGCGCGGCGAGCTCTGCGGCCCGGTTGGCGTCTACGGCGGCAAAGACGCGCTACTGGCGGATCTGGGCGCCGAGCTGGATGCGCTGAACAGAGACCGCCCCACCGCCATCGTGATCGGCGCGCTTGGCCGCGTCGGCACCGGTGCTGCCGACCTCTGCGAGGCAATGGGCATCGCCGTCACCAAATGGGACATGGCGGAGACCGCCCACGGCGGCCCCTTCCCGGAAATCCTGGCGCACGACCTGTTCCTGAATTGCATCTTTGCACGTCCCGGCACCCCTGTCTTTGTCCCGCAAGAGGCGCTGACCGCGGACCGCAAGCTCACTGCCATTGGCGATGTCGCCTGCGATCCGGACAGCGACTACAACCCGGTGCCGGTCTACGACCGCGCCACCACCTGGGAGGCCCCCGCCCTGCGCGTCGCCGAAAACCCGGTGCTGGATGTGATGGCAATCGACAACCTGCCGTCAATGCTGCCGGTCGAAAGCTCCGAGGATTATGCGGCGCAGCTGCTGCCCTCGCTGCTGACGCTGGCCGACTTGGACAGCGGCGTCTGGGGCCGGGCCAAGGCCACATTCCAGGAGCACCTGCCGGAATGACCGCAACCTACATCGGATTTCTGGCAGCTCTTCTCGGCACCGTTTGCTGGCTGCCGCAGGCCTGGAAAGCCTGGGCAACGCGCGATACCGCCGGTCTGTCCCTGCCAGCCAACCTGATGTTTCTCGGAACCGTCAGCCTGTGGCTGATCTACGGACTGCTGGTGGGCGATGCGCCCATCATTCTTGCCAATGCCTGCTCCATCGTCATCGTTCTGGCGATCATCGGGGCAATCCTGAAATACAAGAAAGGGACTGACACATGACTATTCACTGGTGCGGCACCGGCCTGTCGGCAATCCCCGGCCTGCGCCGTCTGCTGGAAGCGGGCCACGACGTGGCGGTCTGGAACCGGACCACCGACAAGGCGCGCGAGGCCGTGGGCGACCTGACCACCAACATTCACGCGTTCAGCATCGCCAACCTGGGCCAGATGCTGAGCCCCAAGGACGTCATCGTGTCGATGCTGCCGGGCGACTGGCATGTGCCGCTGGCGGAACTGGCGATCGAGCGCGGCGCGCATTTCGTCTCCTCCTCCTACATCGCGCCGGAAATGCGCGCGCTGGACCAGAAGGCCAAGGACGCTGGCGTTTGCCTGATCAACGAGGTGGGTCTGGATCCGGGCATCGACCACCTGATGGCGCATGCGCTGGTGGCGGACTACAAGGCCTCCGGTGCCTTCGACCCGGCAAACGAGATCAGCTTCATCTCCTACTGCGGCGGCATCCCCAAGACCCCGAACCCGTTCCGCTACAAGTTCAGCTGGTCGCCCCTGGGCGTGCTGAAAGCGCTGCGTTCGCCGTCGAAGTCGATCCGCGACTTCAAGGAGCTCGACGTTGCCCGGCCGTGGGATGCGATCTCCTCCTACGAGGCTCCGCTGCCCGCGCCGGAAAGCTTCGAGGTCTACCCGAACCGCGACTCGATCCCCTTCATGTCCCAGTACGAATTCGGCGACGACTGGAAGGTCAAGGAATTCGTCCGCGGCACCCTGCGCCTCAACGGCTGGGCCGATGCCTGGGCGGATGTCTTCAAGGAGGTCGAAACCCTCTCCGGTCCAGAAGGCGACGCCCGCCTCAAGGAAATGTCGGATCAGTTCTGGGCCGAGAACGCCTATGACGAAGGCGAGCCGGACCGGGTGGTGCTGTGTGTCGGCCTGAAAGCCGAGAAAGACGGCGCCGAGGTCTGGCACAAGACATATGTGATGGACGCCTGGGGCGACGAGCGCGGCACCGCCATGGCGCGTCTGGTCTCGTATCCCGTGTCCTTCGCCATCGAGGCCGCCATGAACGGCAAGATCGCCGCCGGTGTGCACGCCGCGCCCAGCGACCCGGAACTGGTCGCAAAGTGGATGGGTGAGATCGGCAAGCTGGCCCAGCATCTCGAGATTGTCGACAGCAAGGCCTGACTGCGGGCTGAAAAACCAAGGGCGCCCGGTTGCGGCGCCCTTTTTCGTAGTGAACCGGTGCAGCAGCCTCAGCGGCCGATCACATCATCCTCGACGTCGTTCACGTCAATGCCCAGCGCCTCCAGGCCGGCTTCCAGGTTGTCGGCCAGATGCGGCGTGCCGAGCAGGTAATCCACAGTCGGTGTGGTCGCTTCCTGCCGGGCGGTATAAATCGCCTCGGCCAGCTCCTCCGGTTCGAAACTTCCGCGGCCGACCCACATGATGCCGACCAGTTCCGATTGCTGGTCCTCGCTCATCCGGTCGATAAAGGCACGCAGCTCACCCTCGGCCCGGCCTAGCTCCCGGGCCATCATCGCCACCTGTGCCACCTTGCGGACTGAGATCTCCAGCATTGCTCCATTCCTTCTGTTCGCAGCCTCAGCATATCAAACAGTCAAGAAAACACCTAAGTCTTTGATCTGGGGCAAATGGCGCGGCGGCTAGCCCTTCGCCTTGCCGAAGAGTGCAAGCCCTTTGCTGCGCCCGCGCAAGACCTCCGCCGGCAGCGCGGTCCAGCCCTCGCGCGCGGGCTCTGCCCCGGCCTCCGCCAGCAAATCGGCTGAAACTATCAGCGGCATGCCTTGCGCCTTGGTCAGCTGCTCCAGCCGCGCCGCGGTGTTCACCGTGTCGCCGAAGACGGAATACTCCAGCCGCGCCGAGGTGCCGGTCACACCCGAGAACACCTCTCCCCAATGCACTCCGACCCCGACACCCAAACCGGTGTCCCCGGCCTGCTCCCGCGTCTTCCGCCAGTCCTCCATGTGCGCCAGCAGGCCTTCCGCGCAATCCAGAGCCCGCGCCGCCGCCCGCTCGCCATCAAACAGGATCATCGCGGCGTCGCCGATAAATTTGTCGATCAGCCCGCCAGTCCGGGCCGCCACCTCCTCGACCCGGCCCCTGAACCCGGTAATCAGGCGGCTCACCTCCTGCGGCTCACGGCCCTCGCACCAGCTGGTGAAACCGCGGATGTCAATAAACAGGATCGCCATCTTCTGCTGTCGGCCCTCCTGCATCGCCTCCAGCCCGCCGCCCGCCAGGCGGTCCGCCAGCTGAGACGGCAGGTATCGGGTCAGATTTGCCTTTTGGCGGGCTTCTTCGATGGACCTGTGCAGAAGGGCCCGCATCCGCACCGCGGCCACAACCAGAACCACGCCTGCCAGGCACAGCATAACCAGCCGCATGAAGTTCGGAGGTGAATCCAGGGACAACCTGATCCTTCCAACCAAATCCGGCGTGGTTGCAGGCGGCTGCCACAGGATCATCCAGCCGAACCCAACGGCCACCAAACCCACCATCACCGCAAGCCGCAAGGGGCTCAGCCGCAGCACCCCGAAAGCCAGCACGACGGGCGCCATCCAAACAGCGGGCATGACAAAGACTGCGCCGCCGGGCACACCTGTGTTCAGCAGCGAAAGAAAGGTGTTCAGCAGCAGAAAGGAGCAATCCGCCAAAACCGCCAGCCAAATCATCCAGGCCTTGAACAGCCCCTTGCCGATTGCCCAATAGATCAGTACGCCGACTGCCAGGTAAGACAGCATAGTGACTGCCGCCAGCCCGACCTGGCGCCGCAAATGCGGCTCGTCAATCACCCGCACGGACTCAACGGCCAGCATCATTGCGATCATCAGGCCCAGCGCCACCGCAATCCGCAAAAGCGCGACGATGCGCTCGGCCTCGACCTCCGCAGCGCTCAGCAGGGCCGACTCTTCCGGCCTCAGAGCTTTCAGAGCCGGCAGCAGCCGCATCTACTCATCCGCCAAAACCGCCACCTGGCGCGGCTCGACCTCCACCTGGCCAGGGTCCTCCAGCTCAGCCCCGTTGGCGACTACGCCCATCGCCTCAAACCTTCGGGCCGACGGCAGCACCCGCGCTTCCAGCGAGCCCACTGCCTTGTTGTAGTTGTTCACTGAGGAAGACAGCGACCGCCCTACCGACGCCAGATTCTTGGAGAAGGTCGCCAGCCGGTCATAAAGCTCCTTGGCGGTCTTCTGAACTTCAACCGCGTTTTCCGCCATCTTCTCCTGCTGCCAGCCATAGGCAATCGACTTGACCAGGGCCATCAGCGTGGTCGGCGTGGCGATCAGAACCTTGTTCTCAAAGGCGTATTCGATCAGGCCCGGGTCCGCTTCCGCCGCGGCCGACACGAAGGTTTCACCGGGGATGAACATCACCACGAAATCCGGCGTCTCGCCCAGCGCGCTTTGATAGGATTTGGAGGCCAGCTGCCGCACATGGGTTTTCACGTGGCTGGCATGCCGCGCCAGCGCCGCCTGCTGCTGATCCGGCGTTTCCGCTTCCAGCGCATCCAGATAGGCCTCCAGCGGAGTCTTTGCATCCACCACGATGCTTTTGCCGCCGGGAATGCGCACCACCGCGTCGGGGCGGCGCAGGCCCTCATCGGTGCCGACGCTCTTCTCCAGTTCGTAGTCCACATGCTCGGCCATGCCGGCCATCTCGAACACCTGCCGCAGCTGCATCTCGCCCCAGCGGCCGCGCGTTTTCGGCGCCCGCAGGGCCTGCACCAGCTTGCGGGTCTCGCCGCCCAGCGCGGCCTGCCCTTCTGCCAGGTGTTTCACCTGCGCCTTGATCGCGCCGTAGGCCTCGTTGCGGGCCTGCTCGATCTCCTTGATCCGCTCGCCGAACTGGCCCAGCTTCTGGTCCAGCGGTTTCACCAGACCTTCGATCGCGGCGTGGCGCTTGGCCAGATCCTCATCTGCTGTCTTGCTGTGGGCCTGAAACCGCTCGCTGACCAGGCTCAGGAAGCTCTCGGAGTTCTGCTTCAAAACGCCCGAGGCCAGCGAGGCAAACTTGTGCTCCATCTGCTGGTTCATGTGCTGCAGTTCTTCCAGCCGCGCGGTGTGCTCCGCCTTCAGCGCCTGCACCTGCGCTTCCGCCTGATAGCGGGCCGCCCGCTCGTTCTCGCTGGTGCGGCGCAGGGTGGCCAGCTCGTCCGTCAGTTCCGGCAGCCGGGCCGCTTCGGCCTTCAGTCCGGCGATGTGGCTGCGCTGATCCGCGTTCACCTGTTCCAGCTGCCGTGCCGTGCCGCGCAGCCGCAGCCCCGCCAGCGCCAGAAGCGCGGCCAATCCGGCCAGCGCGTAGATTGCCCATTGGGCCTGTTCCAATGTCACTGCTCGTCCTCCGTTTACCGGGGGTTATAGTTCAGCTGCGCCCGAACAGGCGCTCGATATCTGCCAGTTTCAATTCCACATAGGTAGGCCGGCCATGGTTGCACTGGCCGGAATGGGGGGTTGCCTCCATCTCCCGCAGCAGCGCGTTCATCTCCTCGCCCCGCATCCGGCGGCCGGAGCGGATCGAGCCATGGCAGGCAACCCGGCTCAGGATCGCCTCAACCCGCGCCTGCACCAGCTGGCTTTCGCCCTGGTCCGACAGCTCATCCAGGATGTCCTTGATCATCGCCTCGGCATTCACTTCGCCCAGGATCGCCGGGGTTTCCCGCACGGCAATAGCGTTGCCGCCGAACGCCTCGATGCCAAGGCCGAATTTCGCCAGCTCATCGGCCAACCCCAAGAGGCAGGCGCAGTCGTTGTCGCTGAGCTCGATGATTTCCGGGATCAGCAGCGCCTGCGCCGCGACGCCGCTTTCGGCCATCTGGCGTTTCAGCTTTTCATAGACCAGCCGCTCATGCGCGGCGTGCTGGTCGACAATCACCATGCCGTCGGCGGTCTGGGCGATGATGTAGTTCTCATGCACCTGGCCCCGCGCCGCGCCCAGCGGCAGGGCTTCGGCCCCGGGCGCGGTGCCCTCAGTCGCATCCGAGGGCTGACCCGGGGCCATCGGGGCCTCCGGCGGTTCTGTCACCCGGCCGCTGTAGGCACCGGCCAGCTCGGCAAAACCCGGAGACGCCGGGGGCTGGTAGGCGGGTGCGGGCGCAAAGCTCTCTGGCTGCTGAGCTGTATAAGATGCCGCCCGTGCGCCATAGGAGGGCCGGTCCATCTGATAGATCCGGGGGGCACCGCTCGCGGTGGGCTGTTCTACCTTCATTGCTCCGAGCGTGGCACCAGCCACGGTGGTCGAGGCGCGGTGGCCAGCTTCGGCCAGCGCATGGCGCAGGGAGGAAACGATCAGCCCGCGTGCCAGACCGGGATCCCGGAACCGCACCTCGGATTTCGCAGGATGCACGTTCACGTCCACCAGCTGCGGGTCGCAATCGATAAACAGCGCCGCCGCCGGGTGCCGGTCGCGGCTGAGGAAATCGAAATAGGCCGCCCTGAGCGCGCCGGTCAGCATCTTGTCCTTCACCGGCCTTGTGTTCACAAACAGGAACTGCGCCACCGCCGCGCCGCGGGAATAGGTCGGCAGCGCCGCATAGCCATAAAGCCGGATACCCTCGCGGCTGGCGTCGATCTTCAGCGCGTTTTCGGCAAATTCCCGTCCCAGCACAGAAGCCAGACGCCCGTGCAGCGCATCGAAAAGGTCGCCTGACAAGGGATCGGCGCGGAAGGTCACCCGCCCCTCGCCGCCGCCGGAGACATCGCGCAGGGTGAAGCCAACCGAAGGCTCAGCCATCGCCAGGCGCTTTACCGTGTCCCCGATTGCCTGCGCCTCCGCCCGGTCGGTGCGCATGAACTTGAGCCGCGCAGGCGTGGCAAAGAACAGGTCGCGCAGTTCGACAATGGTGCCTGCCCGAAGGGCAGCAGGCTTCACCGGCTCCAGCTTGCCGCCTGAAACCCGGATCTGCGCCGGCTCATGCCCCGGCGCACGGCTGGTGATGGTCAGCCGCCCGACAGCGCCAAGCGAGGGCAACGCCTCGCCCCGGAAGCCGAAAGTGTGGATGTTCAGCAGATCCGTGCCGTCGATCTTGGAGGTCGCATGGCGGCTCAGCGCCAGCGGCAGGTCCTCCGGCGTCATTCCGCAGCCATCGTCAGTGACCCGGATCAGCGTCTTGCCGCCATCGGCAATCTCCACCGTGATCCGCGTGGCCCCGGCGTCAATGGCGTTTTCCACCAGTTCCTTCACGGCGGATGCGGGGCGCTCCACCACCTCGCCCGCGGCAATCCGGTTGATGGCGCTGTCGTCCAGCTGGCGGATGACCGGCCGGACGTCTGACGCCGATTTTTCGCGGATATGGGGTTCTGCACTGCTCATACCGCTAAATTTAGCATGTATGGCCGATTCTGCCACCGGAATGCGCAGCGGCCCCTGAGCAGTGAAAATAATCAGAAAAGTAGCCCAATAGAGCCAGACCCCAGCGGCTTTCCGCGCGGGCACAGGCCCTGCCCCTTGATTTTTTGTCCATTTAGTCAAAAAATATGCCCGTCTGCGGGGCCGCTCGCTTGCCAATATGCCGCACCCGTGCGATTTTCGCACGGAACTCTTCCGAGGAATTCCAATGGATAGCCAAACCGCTGAACGAAGCGCGCAGCTGCCGCAGCTGGCCGAGCCGCGCAATCCGGGCATGGATCTGGACCTGGACTGGGTCGCTGCCGTGCAGGCCAATACGTCGGCCATTGAACGCCGCTGCGCCACCCTGCCGGGCCGCCGCAGCGTCAAGAAGGACCACCAGGCCGCCTGGCTCTTAAAGGCGATCAGCCTGATCGACCTCACGACCCTGTCCGGTGACGACACCGAGGGCCGAGTCCGCCGTCTGTGCGCCAAGGCGCGCCAGCCGGTAAGCGCAGGCCTTCTGCGCACGCTGGGGATGGAGGGCCTCACCACCGGTGCGGTCTGCGTTTATCACGACATGATCCCGACCGCGGTCAAGGCGCTGGAAGGCACCGGCATCCCGGTTGCCGCCGTCTCCACCGGCTTCCCGGCCGGCCTGTCGCCGTTCCACCTGCGGGTCGCGGAGATCGAGGAGAGCGTCAAGGATGGCGCCGAGGAGATCGACATCGTGATCACCCGCCGCCATGTGCTGCAGGGCAACTGGCAGGCGCTGTATGACGAGATGAAAGCCTTCCGCCAAGCCTGCGGCGATGCCCATGTGAAGGCAATCCTCGCGACCGGCGAGTTGGGCAGCCTGCGGAACGTCGCGCGCGCCTCGCTGGTCTGCATGATGGCTGGCGCCGACTTCATCAAGACCTCCACCGGCAAGGAAAGCGTCAACGCCACGCTGCCGGTGTCGCTGGTGATGATCCGCGCCATCCGCGATTATTACGACCGCACCGGCTACCGCGTCGGTTACAAGCCCGCGGGCGGCATTTCCAAGGCCAAGGACGCGCTGGTCTATCTGGCGCTGATGAAGGATGAGCTGGGCGACCGTTGGCTGCAGCCGGACCTGTTCCGCTTTGGCGCCTCGTCGCTTTTGGGCGATATCGAGCGCCAGCTGGAACACCATGTCACCGGGGCATACTCCGCCGGCTACCGCCACGCGATGGGCTGAGGGCTGAACAGATGACCATCAAAGAGATCTTCGACACCATGGAATACGGTCCCGCCCCCGAAAGCGC
Organism: Leisingera sp. McT4-56; assembly: GCF_020514995.1. Lineage (NCBI taxonomy): Bacteria > Pseudomonadati > Pseudomonadota > Alphaproteobacteria > Rhodobacterales > Roseobacteraceae > Leisingera > Leisingera sp. McT4-56. The sequence continues at coordinate 40,640 of NZ_JAJALF010000008.1, forward strand.
TGCCGAGGCACTGGCCTGGCTGGTTGACCAGGGCAGCCGGTTCGGCCATTTCATCAACGGTGAGTTCACTGACCCCGGCGACGGTTTCGACAGCAAGAACCCGGCTACCGGCGAGGTGCTGGCCACGCTGACTCAAGCCACGCAAGCCGATGTGGATGCAGCGGTTGAAGCCGCCCGCAAGGCGCAGGGCGCCTGGGCCAGTCTTGGCGGCGCAGGCCGTGCCAAATACCTTTATGCCATCGCGCGTCTGCTGCAAAAGCACGCCCGCCTGTTTGCCGTCCTGGAGACGCTGGACAACGGCAAGCCGATCCGCGAGAGCCGCGACATCGACATCCCCCTGGCGCAGCGGCATTTCTACTATCACGCCGGGATGGCCCAGCTGATGGACAGCGAGCTGCCGGATGCCGAAGCCTTGGGTGTCTGCGGCCAGATCATCCCCTGGAACTTCCCGCTCCTGATGCTGGCGTGGAAAATTGCGCCGGCCATTGCCATGGGCAACACCGTGGTGCTGAAGCCCGCGGAATACACCTCGCTGACCGCACTGCTGTTTGCCGACATCTGCCGCCAGGCAGGCCTGCCCAAGGGCGTCGTCAACATCGTGACCGGCGACGGCGCCGCGGGCCAGATGATCACCGCCGCGGACGTGGACAAGATTGCCTTTACCGGCTCCACCTCCGTCGGCCGCAGGATCCGCGAAGCCACCGCAGGCAGTGGCAAGGCGCTGACGCTGGAGCTGGGCGGCAAGTCGCCCTACATCGTGTTTGACGACGCGGATATTGATTCCGCCATCGAAGGTCTGGTGGACGCAATCTGGTTCAACCAGGGCCAAGTCTGCTGCGCCGGTTCCCGGCTCCTGGTGCAGGAGGGCATCGCAGACCGCTTCCACACCAAGCTGAAGGCCCGCATGGACGGGCTGCGCGTCGGCAACCCGCTGGACAAATGCATCGACGTCGGTGCGGTGGTGGACCCGGTGCAGCTGGACACCATCAGCAGCATGGTCGCGGCCAACACCGCGGGCAGCATGCACCAGGCACGGGTCGAAATGCCCGCAGAGGGCTGCTTCTACCCGCCGACACTGATCGAAGGCCTGTCGCCTGCCGATCCGCTGATGCAGGAGGAGATCTTTGGCCCTGTCCTGGTCTCCTGCACGTTCCGCACCCCCGAAGAAGCGGTGGAGCTGGCCAACAACACCCGTTACGGGCTGGCTGCGACTGTCTGGACCGAAAACGTGAACCTGTCCCTGGACATGGCGCCGAAACTGGCGGCCGGCGTGGTGTGGGTCAACGGAACCAACATGTTCGACGCCGCTGCAGGCTTTGGCGGCGTGCGCGAAAGCGGCTTCGGCCGCGAAGGCGGCTGGGAAGGCCTTGCGGCCTATACCCGGCCCAAAGCCAAGGCCAAACCGCTGGCCAAGGTGGAAGCGTTTGAAGGCACGGGGGCCCCGGCGGACACGCTGGACCGTACTGCCAAGCTCTATGTCGGCGGCAAGCAGGCGCGCCCGGACGGCGGTTATTCCCAGGCCATCTACGGCAAGTCGGGCACTTTGCTGGGTCATGCCGGACTTGCCAACCGCAAGGACGTGCGCAATGCAGTCGAAGCCGCGGCGGGCGCAAGCAAGTGGTCCAAGACCACCGGCCACCTGCGGGCGCAGATCCTCTATTACATCGGCGAAAACCTCTCTGCCCGTGCGGACGAGTTCGCGGCCCGCATTGACGCGATGACCGGCAAGAAAACCGGCGCGGCAGAAGTCGAGGCCTCGATCCAGCGGCTGTTCTCCGCCGCTGCCTGGGCCGACAAATACGACGGCCAGGTCCACGGCGTACCGATCCGCGGCGTAGCGCTTGCGATGAAAGAGCCGGTTGGCGTGATCGGGGCGCTCTGCGCCGATGAGGCGCCGCTCCTGGGTCTGGTTTCGGTGATGGCGCCGGCCATTGCCATGGGCAACCGGGTGGTGCTGGCTGCCTCCGAGCCGTTCCCGCTGGCGGCGACGGATTTCTACCAGGTGCTGGACACGTCGGACGTGCCCGGCGGCGTGGTGAACATCCTGACCGGCAGCCACGCGGAGATGGCAAAACCGCTGGCTTCGCATCTGAATGTGGACGCGGTCTGGAGCTTCTCCTCCACCGATCTGTCTGCGGCAATCGAAGCGGCTTCGGCAGGCAACTTGAAGCGCACATGGGTCAACAACGGCACTGCAACCGACTGGATGCAGGACCAGACCAAGCGCTTCCTGCAGGAGGCCACCGAGGTGAAGAACATCTGGGTGCCCTACGGCGAGTAAGCCCGAACTGCATCCGGCAAGAATCAAGACGCCGCTCCGTCCGGGGCGGCGTTTCTTTTTTGATCTGCAGCCGGACCGCGAAAGCCCGCCGCGCGCAGGCAAGAGCCGCCCGTGCGCAGCACGGGCCACGCCCAAGACCAAAGGCTGCCCGGCGCAGCCGGGGGGCCTGCGGGCGCGGGAGCGCTCCTTGGCTTGAAAACCATGAAAAAAACGCCCGCTCCTTTCGGAACGGGCGCTGGAAATCCGGATAAGCGCGGATTAGCGGCGGATACCCAGGCGTTTGATCAGATCCTGGTAGCGGGCCTCATCCTTGCCTTTGGTGTAGTCCAGCAGCTTGCGGCGCTGAGCAACCATTTTCAGGAGGCCACGGCGGCCGTGGTTGTCCTTCTTGTGGGTTTTGAAGTGCTCAGTCAGGGTGTTGATGCGCGAGGTCAGGATTGCAACCTGGACTTCCGGGGAACCGGTGTCGCCTTCTTTGGTTGCGAATTCTTTCATCAGGCGCGATTTTTCTTCCGCAGTGATCGACATCGGGGTCTCCTTCATAGGTTAGAGTGGATGGCGCAGGCCGGGATGTCGTCCAGCACAGGCCCGTGGAGAAACCTGCCGCAGAATCGCGGCAGATGCGGGCGTATATGATGTTTACGCCATAAAGGCAAAGGATAACTGCCAGCCGCCCGGTGTCATACTCCCGTCAGCGGCGACAGCATCCCGGCGGTAGCGGCAGAAGCGGTATCGATCAGAACGAGATCCGCAACTGTCAGCCCCTCAGCGCCGGCAACCCGCAGGGCCGGTTCGCCGTCAACAAGGATCAGATGTTCCTCTTCGGCATCCGGGTTTTGCTGCACCTCGACCGCGGGTTCTTCGCCAATCGAAAAGTCCCAGACCAGCACCAATTGGTCCTCGCCCGGGTCATAGTCCATCAGCTGTACACCTTCCGCGGTGCCGGTCCAGTTGCCCGCCGTGAATTGGTCTGCGCCCGCGCCGCCGGTCAGCACATCCCCAGCCCCCGCAATCAGGGTGTCATCGCCATCGCCGCCATTTACAAAGTCCTGCTCAGTTCCATCCCCGGCGCCGGACACCACGTCATTGCCGGTGCCGCCGAACAGCGCATCTTCGCCGCCGCCGCCCAGCAGGCTGTCATCGCCGTCATTGCCGTGCAGTGAGTCCGCGCCGTCGCCGCCCGCAAGCCAGTCTTCATTACGGCCGCCGTGCAGCAAATCCGCACCGCCGCCGCCCAGCAGGCTGTCATTGCCGAAATGCCCGAACAGACTGTCGCCGCCGTCCCCGCCTTGCAAGGCGTCATCGCCGTCTTCACCATGCAGCAGATCCTCATCTTCGCCGCCCAAAAGACTGTCGTCACCGCCGCCGCCATGCAGGACATCGCTGCCGGAGCCGCCCTCCAGCCAGTCATCGCCGCCGTAGCCGCCGATCTGATCGTCTCCGCCGCCGCCGTTGATGCTGTCCTCCAGCGCGCTACCCGCCAGAACGTCGCCGTCCTCGGTGCCGGTCACGGCCCCGCTGCCCTCAGGCGTCAATGCCTCGCTTTCGTCCGCAGCCGCAGTCTCTCCGCCCGGCTCGATAGATCCGCCGTCAAGGCCGCCGCCCGTCATCTCCGGATCAGCCTGCGCGCTGATGTCCTCTTCTTCTTCGGGCTCGGTCTCAACCAGAACCGCGCCACCGACCGCAACCAAACCCAATAAACTTGCCAACCACAACATTGCCAACTCAACCCAAGAGGAACGAAACTCTCACGCCACAATTGTACAAAGACCCGCGCCAAGCAAAACAAAACAAGAACATCGGTTAATGACGGTTAATGACAGCGCTCCTCCGCCTTCCACAACTGCGGCTGCTGGCTGTACGCGATATACAGCGGATGCTTGGGATGTCCCGCCTTGCTGAGACCGAGATGATGGAGCGGCATGCCAGTGGCCCGCAGTGCAGCTGCCACCCGCGCGCCCTGGCCGCGATGTTCGCCATGGGTGCCCCAGGCGCAGATCACCATGTCCGCCCACTCCATGCCCTCCAGGACGGCCGCCATATTGCCCGGCCCTTCCGGCGCATCCAGACGGCGCATCTCGCGCGGGTCGGTCACACGGCAGGCAAAGATGTTGGTGGCCCGGAAACCGCCAAACCCCAGCGCCCGGGCGCGGCGCTCGCAGCGTTCGATGGTCGGATCGTTCTGAACCTCGGTGGCGGTGGAGGGGTTCAGCATCACGAACATCACCTTCCGCCCGTCCGGATCCCAGATCCGGGTCAGGCTGTAGCGGTAGGTCTCGCAATCTGAATAGACGGCGGTTGAGGGCGCGTCGCCCTTGGTGTGGCTGCGAATGATCATGCGGCTGGTTCTACTGCGGCCGGGGTTGTGTTCCAAGCGGTCTTCGCGCAACCTGAAGCCGAAGGGCGGGCGCATTTCTGCCGCTATGATTTTGACCGGTTCGAATAGTCAGAGTGATATGGAACTTCTCATTTTTCTTGCACTTGCAGGTTCGGCCATAGCGGTTGGCTATGACGGCTCAGATGCTGCTTCTGAAGGATCATCCGAAACGGAGGGGCCAGAAGAACCAGACCAGCCGGTTCAAGCCATAGAAGTCTCCGGTACCGCCGGTACTGATGACGTTCTGGAAGGCGGCGTGGGAAATGACACGCTGAGGGGTAACGCTGGCGACCGGGACCTGCTGGCAGGCGGCGGCGGCGGCGACGAACTGCACCTGAGCGCGGGCAACTCCGCCCAGGGCGGCGAGGGCGGGGACCGGTTTATCCTGGGCGACGAAGGCAGCCGGGAAACGGTGATCGAGGATTTTGAACTGGCCTCCGATCAGCTCGCATTCGCCATCGACACCGGACACACCGAATTGTTCGAAACCGAGGATGGCACCGGCCTGCGTTTCATCGACACGCTCAACCAGCGGACAATCCTGACTCTGCCCGGGGTTACTCTGGCTGACGGCGAAGCGATTGAGGTGGATATTCTGGACGGCAGTGGCGCGGCTGCCAGCACGCTGCGGTTCGAGGACCCTGGCCGAAGCGTGCCCTTTGCGCTGGATGCGGTCAGAGGCACCTCAGGGGACGACGAGCTGGCCGGTACAGCAGGTTATGACGTTGTCTTTGGCGAAAGCGGCGCGGATACCCTGTCCGGCGGCGCGGGCAACGACTGGCTCTTCAGCGGCAGCGGCGCGGTCTTTTACGAGGGCTCTTACAATCACTACCCAGGCGACTTGACCAGGATCGGCGACGATGGCGATGTGCTCGACGGCGGCGCCGGCGATGACCACCTGTGGATCGGACCCGGCACCACCGCAGCCGGCGGCGCTGGAGCAGACAGCTTCCACGCCTTCACCAATGTTTTTGAACCCGGCACCCCGGCAGCGGAAATCAGCGATTTCGACCCATCAGAGGATCAGCTGCGGATTGATTTCCCTGTTGTCGCCGGCCACAGCAGGGTTCCGGATTTCCACTTGGAGGACGCCATAGCCGGGCTAAGCATCAACTATGACGCGGATCAGGACAGCACCCTGATCGCCATGGACGGTGTAAGCATCGCCACCCTGCCCGGCGACCAGTCAGGCGTCGGCATTGCATTCCATGACGACTATTCCACCAGCGAAGACCGCTGGCGCAATGCTGCGGGTGAAGAAATCAGCGCCGAAGACGGCGCAGATGCCGCCATACTCCTGACCGCTCAGGATTATTATTCAGTGTTCGGAATCAACGAAACGGCCGCACCTGCCTGAGGAAAAGGCGAACAGCCGCCTGACTGCCGGCTCTTGCGAGAGCTGCCGCCAAAGCAGCGCGGTTCCGGTTTGGGTAGGCGGGATCAAGTTAGCAGCTGATTGCAAAGGCGCTTTTCACACCCTAGGGTGGAGTCACTTCATACCTGAACATTGTCCTTGATATTGATCTCCTAAAGAGATTCCCATGGAACTTCTTTTCTTACTCTCGCTTGCAACAATCGGTTCTGCCGCAATGGCAATGGGTGGTGATGACAGCTTCGAAGCGGACGAACCGGCAGAACCAGCAGAACTGGACGATCCGCGTGAGCTGACAGGTGAAGTCAACTTTGATGACACCCTTATTGGCGGCAGCGGCAATGACACCCTGACCGGCAACCGCGGCGACACAGACGTGCTTCTAGGCGGGGACGGCGATGATCAGCTGCACCTGCAGCAGGGCAACACCGGAACCGGCGGCGAGGGCGCAGACCGGTTTTCCGTGGACGGAGCTCATTTCTCCAATGCTGGCGAGAACCTGATCAGGCTGACCGATTTCAACCCGTTAGAAGACCAGCTGGTTCTTGAGGACTTCGGCACCGGGATGCAGGTTGCCCCCTTGCCGGACGAAGAAGGCCTGGGGATCTATTCCCGTGATGGAGAAATGGTTCTTTCCCTCCCCGGCGTGACGGAGCTGCCGGAGGGCTCGGTTATCTTCGAAGGGCAACTGCCTGTGCAGGGCTGGGAGTATGAAGAGGTTTCCTTTGACGCCGTGACGTCGGAAGACAGTGAAATCGCTATCGCCGAACCGGCAGCCGGGGACCTTTACAGGATGGTGATCGCAGGCAGCGGAGACAACGCCATTTCCGTCTCATCTGATGGCTCGCTGATCAACGGCGGTGCAGGTGATGATGTGATCACGGTCACGGGCGATGGCAAAACCGCCCTGCCCGAGGCGAGTGTTAGCTCCGGCTCTGCCCTCTATGAGATCCGGGATCAGGGCTGGCTGCACGGATCCGAAGTCCTGCATCACAATCTGTTTGGCTGTGAAGGCGCGGATACGATCCGGGTTTCCGATGCGGAAGCCTCCGTTTTCATCGGCACCACAGGTGACGGTGCAGGCGACCTGGTTCAGCTGGACAATGCAGCAACAGTGCTTGTTGAGGCCGGGAACGGCGACACCGTGGTGGCTGCAGATGGGGTTGAACGGCTGTACGCGTATTTTGATGGCGACGGCGGGGTTCTGGAAGGCGGCGCTGCCCTGGTTTCGGCCTGGGCCGAAGGCGACAGCACCCTGAACGGCGGCGATGGAAACGACTTTCTGGTTGGCGGCGATGGGGCACAGAGTATCCACGGCGGCGCCGGGAGCGACACCATCCACGGCAACGACAACAGCTATCACTCCAACCACAGCGCCTCTGTCTTCGAGTATATCGACCAAAATCGGGATACTCTGGATGGCGGAACAGGGGAGGACCGGATTTATGCCTCCGGCGGCGACCTGGTGACAGGTGGCGAGGGGGCAGACAGCTTCTGGGCCTACGTGAACCCTGACAGCACGCTGGGCGGCACGGTCATCACTGATTTCGACCCTGCCACGGAAAGCGTGCAGGTTTCGATTGCCGGCGGCGCGGTTCTGCCAGAGGACAGTGTGGCGCATGGCCCCAGCTACGACCTGCGCGGCCGGGTCACACTAAGTGAAACAGCGGATGGCGGCTCAAGCGTTCAGGTAGACGGTCACAAGGTGCTGAACCTGCAAGGCCAGACGGGCCTGAACGCCGGCTTCCTCCATACCTCGGAAACCGGAGAGGAAACCTGGTACGATCTGGAAGGCAACGAGGTCAACCGGAACGGCTTGCACATTCAGTTGAGCGTCTTCCACAACTACCGGGGCTAAAGAATCGGCCCCAAGGTACTGCTGGCAGCCGGATCACTCCGGCTGGACAAATACCCTGCTGGGATGAAGGGTGCCGGATTTGTATACGCCAACGGCCACTGCCTGCCCATCAAGCGAGGCCCAGGCCTCATCCCCGTATTCCACGTTGTCATTGGGCAGCACCATGCCCGGGTTGCCATTGCGCAGCCGGACGGCGGCCTCGGGGGTGCACTTGACCTCCGGCAGATCTGCAAGGCCTTCCTCCAGCGGGCGCAGGAATGCGTCCAGCTCCGGGGTGCGGGCCAGGCGGTCGATTTCCTCCAGCGAGATCCCGTCCTCAGCCGCATCAAACGGGCCGGACCAGATGCGGCGCAGTTCCTTCACATGGCCGTGGCAGCCCAGCGCCGCCCCCAGGTCGCGCGCGATCGAGCGCACGTAGCCGCCCTTGCCGCAAGTCATCTCCAGCACCACATGGTCTTGGTCCGGGCGGTCCAGCATGACCAGTTCTTCCACCCACAGCGGACGGGCTTCGATCTCGACGTCTTCTCCGTCGCGGGCCAGCTTGTAGGCACGCTGGCCGTCGATTTTCACAGCAGAGAACTTTGGCGGCACCTGCATGATCTCGCCCAGGAAGGGCAGCAGCGCCTCCTTGATCTGTTCATCCGTCGGACGTTCGGTGCTTTCGGCAATCACCTCGCCCTCGGCATCATCCGTGTTGGTCGCCTGACCCAGCCGCACGGTGAAGGTATAGGCTTTGAGCGCGTCGGTGATATAGGGAACGGTCTTGGTCGCTTCGCCCAGCGCCACCGCCAGAACGCCGGTTGCTTCGGGGTCCAGGGTGCCCGCGTGGCCGGCCTTCTTGGCATCCAGCGCCCAGCGCACCTTGTTCACGACTGCCGTCGAGGTCAGGCCCGCGGGCTTGTCCACCACCAGCCAGCCGGAAATATCGCGCCCTTTGCGTTTGCGTGCCATGCATCGTCCCCATGTGTATGTGAGGCGCGCCGGTTACCGGATCGCCGGGACAGTGTCAATTTAGCAAAGGCGCTGGCGGCGGGAAAGCGGCGCTGCGCAGCTTGCCCTTGCCGGGATCACGCAGTAGGCAAGCCGCCATGGCCGTTTCAAGCGAATACACCCCGCCGCAGGACCCGCTGGAGATCCTGCACCACGACGCCGAACTTTTAGCGGTGAACAAGCCTGCCGGCCTGTTGTCGGTTCCAGGCCGCGGGGAGCATCTGGCCGATTGCCTGATCAGCCGCATCCAGGCTGCCTTCCCCGAGGCCCTGCTGGTGCACCGGCTGGACCGCGACACCTCCGGCGTGATGGTGTTTGGCCTTTCCCCGCATGCGCAGCGGCACCTGTCGATGCAGTTTGAAAAACGCACCGCGAAGAAAGCCTATGTAGCGCGGATTGCAGGCAGGCTGGAGCCGCGCAGCGGCACCGTGGACCTGCCGCTGATCGTCGACTGGCCGAACCGGCCCAAACAAATGGTCTGCCACGAGACCGGCAAGCCTGCCGTCACCGACTGGCGGGTGATGAAGTATGAGGACGGTGCCACACGGGTGCGGCTGACCCCCAAGACCGGGCGTTCGCATCAGTTGCGGGTGCATATGCTGTCGCTGGGCCACCCGATCCTGGGCGATCCGCTCTATGCCACTGGCGCCGCGCTGGAACATCCGCGCCTGATGCTGCATTCGGAGGAATTGCGGATCAAGCACCCAGACAGCGGCGAGTCCTTGAAGTTCCGGGTCAAGCCGGATTTCTGAAGCCTGCGGAGCTTACGGCGCCTCCATCACCATCATGAACAGCGTCTCCGCCTGCAGCGCCTCGTAGCTGTGCGGGCGGTCGCCGGGATAGGTGTAGTAATCGCCGGGCTTCAAGGTCTCTTCCTGCCCCTCCGGCCCGGCCCGCATCTGACCGGAGCAGACCAGCATATGCTCCACCGTGCCGCGCGGATGCGACTGGGCGCGGCGGATTTGCCCTGGCTGCATCACCACACGGTAGACATCCCGGCGCACGTTCGGCGGACAGCGCGATAGCAGCACGGCAGCGAAATCCGACTGTTCGGATTCCAGCACCTCGCCTTCATCCGCGCGGATCAGCCGGGTGGCAGGCGCCTCGGTTTCAAACAGCAGGCTCAGCGGAACGTCCAATGCGGCGGCCAACGCCCAAAGGGTTTCGACACTGGGATTGCCATTGCCGGCCTCCAGCTGTGAAAGCGTTGATTTGGCTATCCCCGCCCGCGCAGCAAGGGCCGAAAGCGATATCCCCGCCCGGCTGCGTTCGCGCTGGATGGCCGCGGCGATCATCTGGTGCGGCGCTGTAGCGTTCATTATTTCACCCATTTGTTCGACTTGACGAACAGAAAAGTCGTTCGATATAGAAACCACACGTTCGGACTAGACGAACATTCAGCCAGTTTCCAGAGGAGCCGTGCAATGGCCATTCAGGAGATCACCACCCATCCAGGCGCCCGCAGCCAGCTGATGGCCGGCCTGCAGGACATTCTTCCGCTTGCGGTCGGCGTCGCAGTCTACGGGCTCGCCTTTGGCCTGCTGGCCGCGCAGGCACAGATGAGCGGGCTGCAGACCGGGGTGATGGGGACCATCGTCTTTGCCGGTTCGTCTCAGATCATCGCGGTGGAGCGGCTGGTGGCTGGGGCGAGCGCCGGTGCGGCGTTGCTGGCTGGCCTCGCGCTGAACCTGCGGCTGTTGCTGATCACCGCCTCGCTGCGGGATGAGCTTGCCGGGCGGCCATGGTGGCAGATCCTGTTGGGCGTGCACCTGGCTACGGATGAAAACTGGGCGCTGATGCACGCCAAGCGCGCCCGCGGCAATAGCGTTGGTTACTGGTACCTAGTCGGCGGCGGATTGGGTTTGGTGGCTGTCTGGGTACTGGCCACGGTGGCGGGGGCGAGTTTCGCCACGGCAGTGCCGGAGCCGCGCGCCTTGGGCATGGACTTTGCCTTCACTGCCGCCTTCATCGCCATCCTGCGCTCCCTGTGGAGCGGCAGTGCTATGCTGCTGCCTTGGGGCGGATCCGTTGCCATCGTTCTGCTGGCCGGACTGCTCACCCCGCTTGATCCGACCTGGACGCTGATCCTAGGGGGGCTGGGCGGCGCTGCAATTGCAGGAGTGCTGAACAATGACTGAAACCTGGCCCCTGATCCTTGGCCTTGCCGCTGCCACATTCACCGTGCGCCTCTCGGGCTACCTGCTGGGCCGGCGTCTCCCGGACCACGGCCCTTGGGCGCGCGGGCTGCAGGCGCTGCCGGGCTGCCTGATCCTGTCGCTTGTCACCTATCTGCTGATGCAGGGCGGGCCGCAGGAATGGGCTGCAGGCGCAACCGCGCTGGTGGTGGCGATGCTTTCTCGCAGCCTGCCGCTGACAATGGCGGCCGGCATCGCTGCCATTTTCCTGCTTAGAGCCTATTATTAACCTACTCCAGGTTTCGCCTTGCAGGCGCCGGAGCACCACCGGCCCTTTCCGCACAAATAAGAAAGCCGCCCCGAAAGGCGGCTCTCCATCACTGCGAAAGCAGCGGGCTTACTCGGCAGCCCAGCCACCGACGGCTTTTACTTCCAGGAAGTCCTCGATACCCCATTTGCCGCCTTCACGGCCCTTGCCGGACTGTTTCATGCCGCCAAAGGGCGAGCCTGCCGAGCGGGACTTACCGTTCATCTCCACCATGCCGGACCGCAGCGCACGGGCCATACGATTGGCGCGGGCGCCGTCCTGGGTCTGCACATAGTTGGTGAGCCCGTAGGGCGTGTCATTGGCGATCTCGATCGCTTCTTCCTCTGTCTCGAAAGGAATGATCGACAGCACCGGACCAAAGATTTCCTCGCGCGCGATGGTCATCTGGTTGTTCACATCGGCAAAGACGGTGGGCTTCACATAATAGCCCTTGTTCAGGCCATCCGGACGGCCGGTGCCGCCGGCCACCAGCTTGGCGCCTTCGTCGATACCCTTCTGGATCAGGTCCTGGATCTTGTTCCACTGCATCTCATTCACGACCGGGCCTATATGGCGGCCCTGCTGATCTGCCGGGCCGACCTCGACCTTGGTGGCCACTTCCGCGGCCTCAGCAACCACGCGATCATAGATGCTGTTCTGCACCAGCATGCGGCTGGGCGCGTTGCAGCTCTGGCCGGTGTTCTGCATCATGTGCAGCACGCCGCGCTTCACAGCCTTCTCGTCGGCGTCGTCAAAGATCACGTTGGCACCTTTGCCGCCCAGCTCCAGATCCACCTTCTTGAGGGTCGGCGCCGCTGCCTGGGTGATCGCGATGCCCGCGCGGGTGGAGCCGGTGAAGGAGATCATGTCCACATCCGGGTGGGTGGTCAGCTGCGAGCCAACGCCCGCGCCGTCGCCATTCACCAGATTGAACACACCCGCCGGGAAGCCGGCCTCGTCCATAAGCTCGGCAAAGATCATCGCATTGAGCGGGCTCTGCTCCGACGGCTTCAGCACCATGGTGCAGCCGGCCACTGCCGCAGCGCCAACCTTGAGCGTCACCTGGTTCATCGGCCAGTTCCAAGGCGTGATCAGAGCGCAAACGCCCACTGCCTCATGAATGATGCGGTCGTTGGGGCTGCGGTCGTTCAGCGGCGCGTCAAACGGAAACTCCTTGGCCGCGGTGATGAAGTTGCGCAGGTGCCAGCTGCCTGCACCCACCTGCGAGGTGCGCGACATGTCGATGGGCGCGCCCATTTCCAGCGACATCGCCTGGGCGAGGTCTTCGGCGCGGGCTTCGTAGACGTCGATCAGTTTCTCCACCAGCGCGATGCGCTCCTCCACCGGGGTCGCCATCCAGCCCGGCAGCGCCGCCTTGGCCGCGGCCACGGCAGCGTTGGTGTCGGCCTCGGATCCCAGCGAGATCACTGCGCAGGGTTCTTCAGTCGAAGGATTGATCACCTCGAAATCGTTGGCTGCAGAGGGGGCGACCCAATGGCCGTTGATATAAAAGTCGCGTTTCTCGATCATCTGGGAACTCCCGATTCAGATGGATGTCTGGCACCGGCTTGCCGGTTTTGCGGCCACTCTGTCACTGCACCTCAGAGTGGGCAAGGGTGTTTGCTGCATAATTTGATCAAATTATTGCGGGCACTGTCAATGCCTATCCGCAGCAGCAGCAGGCGGCTGCCGACACGGGAAGCAATGATATTTTGCGCTTTACTTGCACGTCGGCTTTTTCGTTGCGTTAGAGTACTTAGATAACAGTCAAAACGACTCAATACTTAACCGACAAGGAGATACCGCCATGGGTTTGCGCATTAACGACACGGTCCCGGATTTTACCGCGGAAACGGATCAGGGCACGATTACCTTCCATGACTGGATCGGCGACAGCTGGGCGATTCTGTTCTCCCATCCCAAGGATTTCACCCCGGTCTGCACCACCGAATTCTCGGCCGTCGCGCAGCTGGGCGACGAATGGGCCAAGCGCAACACCAAGGTGATCGGCGTCTCTGTCGACAGCGCCGAAGATCACCGCAAGTGGAAAAAAGACATCGAGGAATACGGCAAGGCCGCACCTGGCTTCCCGATCATTGCCGACGACGGGCTGGCGGTATCCAAAGCGTTCGACATGCTGCCGGCCGAGGCCTATCTGCCCGACGGCCGCACCCCGGCCGACAGCGCCACCGTGCGCTCGGTCTTCATCATCGGCCCGGACAAGCAGCTGAAACTGTCGATGACCTATCCGATGACCGTGGGCCGCAACTTTGCAGAGATTCTGCGGGCACTGGACGGGCTGCAGATGACCGCCAAGGGCGTTGCCACCCCCGCGAACTGGGTTCCGGGCGAGGACGTGATTATTCCGCCTGCGGTTTCCAACGAGGAAGCCAAAGAGAAATTTGGCGAGTTCGAGACGATCTTCCCTTACCTACGCAAAGTGAAGGCGCCGGAATAAAGCTTTTCCTTGCAGACACAATGCGGGCGCTATTCTCTGCGCCCGCATTTTCCGCATGCAGACCGGATGCACGCTGCCGGGCAGTGCTTATAGCGCTGGTACGGCGCTCAACTCTCCAGAAACTGCAGCGCGGCAAGACCGATATGAACTGCGCCTGTCCGAAAGCATCGCCAATGCCTGCGACGGCTTTTCAGGTGCCCGTGACCTTGTGATACAGCTCCGAACGGTATCCAACCAGAATGCCCAAGGCACCCAGCACCCAGCCAAGTGTGCGCGCCACGTCCATTAGACGCTGCTGCGGCTGGAACGGCAGAACAAGAAGCAACCCGACCAGAAGAAGCGCCTTTAGCGGAAGCGCCATCATCCGCGCTAGGCCAGAGCCAAAGCTTTCATCAAATTTCCGCCGCAAGTTGGTGTTCACCTGATCGCGCGCCCGCAGGGCCTGATACCAGAACGACAGGCGCTGCTGCGGAATTTCTTCATAAACGAAGGCGTCCTTGACCCAGCCGACGGGAAGCCCTTTGGCCCGCGTTTCGGCATGGAACTTCGCGTCGGTGCCGCCTGTCATTCGCATCGCTTCGTCAAACCAAAGGCCGTGTTCCGTGAACAGCCGGAGATCAGCCATCCAATTGTTCGTCACCGTGGTTACAGGGCCGGAGTCCTGCAGGCTGGCTTTCCGGGCTGCCCGGTTCTCTTTCCGAAAATACCGGTTGGCAATATTTGCGTGCATCAGGCGCTGCACGAGGCTGGCGCCCTCATGAACCGGAGCGGCCCGAAGCGGCGCGCCGGCCAGCATCGCGCCGCTAGCGCGGAACCCTTCGGTCAGCCGCACCAGCCAGTCCTGCGCCACTGTCTCATCGTCGTCCACAAACGCCAAAACGTCAGACCCGTTGGCGATTGCTTCCTTTGCCGCACGGTTGCGGCCGAAGGGGATACCCAGTTCTGTTTCCAGAACATAGTCAAGCGCAACACCGTTAGGCATAGACCCGGCTTCTTGGACCACGGACTCGCTGCAGGGAACAGTGTCGTTCTCGACAACAAGACAGCGGACTTCGCAGCCTTCGGGGATATCCATTTCACCCCAGCTGCGGACGAGCGCCGCAAGCATGGCAGGCCGTTGCCGCGTCAGCGCAGCAACCGTGATTCTGAAGGGGGCCGATATGGACATGGGGCAGCAATAATGGCTATACGTTCGCCGCGCAACCGGCACCGCCGGGACACCTGTAGATAGGGCAGTCTGTTGAGTCTCACCGCATCCGTTATCATTCCGACCTACCATAGCTGGTCAGTGCTGCAGCGTTGCCTCGATCATCTCGCTGATCAGACCGCAGGGCCATCGGCTTTCGAGATCATTGTTGTCAACAACGCAGAACATGACGACGTTCCGGAGGATCTTGTTCTTCCGCAAAACGCACGCGTCATCTGGGAGCCGAAGCCAGGCTCGTATGCGGCCCGGAATGCAGGAATTGCCGAGGCGAAGACCGACCTGCTGTTCTTTACCGATGCTGACTGCACCCCCAGGCGCGGCTACATCGAAAACGGGCTGCGCACGTTCAAGGAGCATCCCGGCATCCTGCGTTTTTCTGGCGCGGTTGTGCTGGAGCCCGCCGGTTCGGACTGGACCGTGCCCGAGATCTACGACCGGCTGACCTGCTTGCAGCAGGAGCGTTATGCGCGCCAAGGCCGGGCTGCCACTGCCAACGTCTTTGTGCGGCGGGCAGCATTTGAAAAGGTCGGATTGTTCGATGGCGAAGCGCTGTCCGGCGGCGACATGGAATGGAGCAGGCGGGCGCAAGCCAACGGACTTGAACTGATTTATACGCCGGACGTGATTGTCGGGCACCCTGCCCGTGAGAGTTTTGATGCGCTGGCGACAAAAGCCCGGCGTATTCTGGGCGCAAAAATCCGCAGCGCCGGAAACTTCCGGTTCCGCTACTACATTCCGCCAATCAAGAAAATCATCCCTCCCACCAAGCTCCTTCGGCGAGCCATTAAGGATCCTGAACTGAGCTCTCGGCAGGTTTTTCAGGTCTGGGGCTGTGCCTACCGGCTGCGGTTGGCCATGATCGCCGAACAGATGCGGCTGACCTGGCTGCGCGGTACGCACGAACGCCGCTGATCCGAAAAGCCTTTACCCCAAAGAAAAAGCCCCGGCTGAATGCCGGGGCTTTCTTGTGCCTGCCGCCAGGGATTAATCCTCGGCTTGGGCCTTTTCCTTTTTCTCCGGCTGGACTTCCTCGCCGGTTTCCTGATCGACAACCTTCATCGACAGGCGGACCTTGCCGCGGTCGTCGAAGCCCAGCAGTTTCACCTTCACTTCCTGGCCTTCCTTCAGAACGTCCGAAGGGTGGTTCAGGCGGCGGTTTTCGATCTGGGAGACGTGCACCAGGCCGTCACGCTTACCGAAGAAGTTCACGAAAGCGCCGAAGTCGACAATCTTCACGACCTTGCCGGTGTAGATGGCGCCCTCTTCCGGCTCTGCCACGATCGAATAGATCATGTCATAGGCCTTCTTGATGGCTTCGCCGTTCGGGCTGGCAATCTTGATCACGCCGTCGTCGTTGATGTCGACTTTGGCACCGGACACTTCGACGATCTCGCGGATCACCTTGCCGCCGGAACCGATCACTTCGCGGATCTTGTCGGTCGGGATCTGCATGGTCTCGATGCGCGGTGCGTGAACCGAGAACTCGGAAGCTTCGGTCAGGGCTTTGCCCATCTCGCCCAGGATGTGCAGGCGGCCGTCCTTGGCCTGGGCCAGGGCTTTCTCCATGATCTCCGGGGTGATGCCGGCGACCTTGATGTCCATCTGCAGCGAGGTGATGCCGTTTTCGGTGCCTGCCACCTTGAAGTCCATGTCGCCCAGGTGGTCTTCGTCACCCAGGATGTCGGACAGGATCGCGTAGGAGCCGTCGTCTTCCAGGATCAGGCCCATGGCAACGCCGGCCACCGGCGCCTTCAGAGGAACACCTGCGTCCATCATCGACAGCGAGCCGCCGCAAACGGATGCCATCGAGGACGAACCATTCGATTCGGTGATCTCGGAGACAACGCGGATGGTGTAGGGGAAGTCGGTTGCCGCGGGCAGAACCGCCTGCAGCGCACGCCAGGCCAGCTTGCCATGGCCGATTTCGCGGCGGCCCGGGGAGCCGACACGGCCCACTTCACCGACCGAGTACGGCGGGAAGTTGTAGTGCAGCAGGAAGTTCGATTTGAAGTTGCCGTGCAGCGCGTCGATGAACTGCTCGTCGTCGCCGGTGCCCAGCGTGGTCACGACCAGGCCCTGGGTTTCACCGCGGGTGAACAGCGCCGAGCCGTGGGTCCGCGGCAGCATGCCGGTTTCAGCCACGATATCGCGGATTTCGTCGGTCTTGCGGCCGTCGATCCGCTTGCCGGTTTTCACCACGTCGCCGCGCAGGATGCCGGCTTCCAGCTTCTTCAGTGCGGAACCCAGGTTGGCATCTTCCAGCTGCTCTTCGGACAGGGCGGCCTTGATGGTCTCGCGGGCAGCGGCCACAGCGGCGGTGCGCTCCTGCTTGTCGGTGATCGCAAAGGCCGCGCGCATGTCGGTTTCGCCCGCCGCTTTGACCGCCTCGTACAGCTCGGAGTAGTCCGGCGCCTCGAAGTCGAAAGGCTCTTTGGCGGCTTCTTCGGCCAGCGAGATGATCAGGTCGATCACCGGCTGGATCTGCTCATGCGCAAAGTTCACCGCACCCAGCATTTCCGCTTCGGTCAGCTCGTAAGCTTCCGATTCCACCATCATCACGGCGTTCTTGGTGCCGGCCACAACCAGATCCAGACGCTGCTCGGGGTTGAGGCGCAGATCCTGCATGTCGTCGACGGTCGGGTTCAGAACGTATTCGCCATCAACAAAGCCGACGCGGGCACCGGCGATCGGGCCCATGAACGGCGCGCCGGAGATGGTCAGGGCAGCGGATGCCGCGATCATTGCGACGATGTCCGGGTCGTTGACCAGGTCGTGGCTCAGCACGGTGCACATCACCAGCACTTCGTTCTTGAAGCCGGGGACGAACAGCGGGCGGATCGGACGGTCGATCAGACGCGCGGTCAGGGTTTCTTTTTCGGTCGGGCGCGCTTCGCGCTTGAAGAAGCCGCCGGGCACCTTGCCCGCAGCATAGTATTTTTCCTGGTAGTGCACGGTCAGCGGGAAGAAGTCCTGGCCGGGCTTCTGCTGACGGGCAAAGGTCACGTTGGCCATGACCGAGGTTTCGCCCAGCGTGGCAATCACGGAGCCATCAGCCTGGCGGGCAACCTTGCCGGTTTCCAGTGTGAGCGTCTCTTCGCCCCACTGCATCGATTTTTTGGTGACGTTAAACATCTAGCGTATCCTAATTGGGAGCACTCCCGGCCCTCCGGGTCTCCCGTTTGCGTGGCGGCCCCATTGCCGCCGGCCCCATCTATCTTTCTTTCGCGTGCCGGGGCCTTGGCACATCGTCTCAGACAGGCCCGCCCATACAGGAGTTTCAGGCAAAATGAAAGGGAAAGCGGCAGCGCGCCGCCGCAGTGGGCGGCGGCGCGCTGTGGTCAGGCTGCAGGCGGGCGGCGAAACCGCGCCTGCCCCGGGTCAATTGGTGGTTTCCAGGCCTTCCGGGCGGCCCGCAATTGTGAAATGCAGCCCGTCGGGGTCCAGGAACTCCGCCGCAAAACGCTTCACATCTTCCAGTGTGACGGCGTTAATGCGGTCATTGCGGGTCTCCACATAGCTGACAGGCAGATTGTCCATCTGCATTCCCGAAAGGATCGAGGCAATGCGGCTGTTGCCGTCAAAGCGCAGCGGGTAGGCACCGGTCAGATAGGTTTGGGCGTCCTTCAGCTCTTTTTCGGTCACGCCCTCCTCGGCCATGCGGCGCCATTCGTTGCGGATCACTTCCACCGCCTCTGCCATCTTGCCGTTGGCGGACGCCACAGACCCCATGTAAACCGCCGCCAGATCACGCGGCACCAGGTAGGAGTAAACACCGTAGGTCAGCCCGCGTTTCTCCCGCACTTCCGTCATCAGCCTTGTTTCAAAGGAGCCGCCGCCCAGGATCTGGTTCATCACATAGGCGGTGAAGAAATCCGGATCCTCGCGCTTGATGCCCTTTTGGCCAAACAGCGCCACCGACTGCGGCGTGTCGAAATCGACCACGGTCACCCCGCCCTCGATGTTCACCTTTGCCGGGCCGGGAATAGGCGCGCCCTTGGCCGGCAGCGCCCCCAGAAGATCGTCCAGCAGGATGCCAAGCTCATCCGCGGTGATGTCGCCAACAGCGCTGACATAGAGCCTGTCGCGGGCAAACACCGCCTCATAGGCGTCGAAAATGTCCTGACGGCTGAGCGCGGCAACCGACTCCAAGGTGCCCTTGCCGTCACTGCCATAGGGGTGATCGCCATAGGCCATTTTGGCGAAGGCCAAGCCGGCGATATTGTTTGGGTTCTTGGCATCGGAGCGCAGTCCCGCCAGCACCTGCGCCCGCACTCGGTCCAGCGCATCCTGGTCGAACCGCGGTTCAAACAGAGTCTGACGCAGCAGCGCCACCGCATCCGCACGGTTTTCGGTCAGAAAGCGGGCGGATATGGACACCGAATCCTTGTCGGCGTCATAGCTGAACTCCGCCGCCAGAGACTGCAGTGCCCGTGCATAGTCCTGCGCGCGCAGGTCGCCGGAGCCCTCCTCCAGCAAACCTGTCATCAAATAGACCCCGCCCCGCTTTCCGGGCGCATCCAGGGACGTGCCTCCGCGGAAACGCAGTTCAAGGGCAGAGAAAGGGATCGCGTGATCCTCCACCAGCCAGGCTGTGATGCCGCCGGGCGAGGTCACTTCCTGAATTTTGATCCCGGCCCAGGCCGGCAGCGCCAGAAACCAGGCTGTCAGAGCAGCGGCAAGAAATTTCAGCACAGTCATTGGGTCACCTCCTGGCTGCGCGTCATCCAGCCCGTGACTGATGTTTGCGGCCGCAAGACCTCATTTGCGGCGGCGATGATCTCATCCGCGGTCACCGATTGCAGGATCTTCGGCCAGTCCTGCACATCCTTCACCGTCAGCCCGATGCTGAGCGCCTGGCCGTAGCGGTTGGCAATGCCGTTCACGTTGTCGCGGTCGTAGATTTCAGCGGCGCGCAATTGCAGCTTGATCCGCTCCAGCTGGGCCTCGTCCACGCCTTCCTCCAGGAACCGGGCGATGGTTGAGTCCAGAGCTGCCTCAGCTTGCTCCATGCTGGTGCCCTCGGCAGGCACGATCAGCAGGGTGAATGACGTGTCGTCCAGCGTGCTGCCAGAATAGAAAGCGCCCGTGTAGACCGCGACCTGCTGGTCAAATTGCAGCGCGTTTGCCAGATAAGAGGTGTTGCCGCCACCCAGAAGCTCCGCCAGCAGGTAAAGCGCCGCGGCCTTTTGCTGGTCGCCGCTGTCACGCTCCGGTGCCAAATAGGAGCGCTGCACATAGGGCTGCGCCACGCGCGGATCTTCGAACGTCACACGGCGCGCGGCGGTCTGCGGCGGCTCCTGGCTGCGGAAGCGTTCCGGCAGGTCCGGATTGGCAGGGATCACGCCGTAGTACTGTTCAGCCAGCGCCTTCACCTCATCCGGCTGGACATCGCCGGACACTACCAGGATTGCATTATTGGGTGCGTAATAGGTGTGGTAGAAGGACAGCGCGTCCTCCATGTCCAGGCTTTCCATCTCGTGGCGCCAGCCGATCACCGGCTGGCCGTAACGGTGATTAAGGTATTGCACCGCTTGCAGCTGCTCGCGGAACAGCGCAACCGGGTCGTTGTCTGTGCGCTGGTTTCGCTCCTCCAGAATGACCTCGCGCTCGGTGGCAATATCCTCCTCGCTGAGCCGGAGGTTGGTCATCCGGTCGCTTTCCATCTGCATCATCAGCTCCAGCCGGTCGGCGGCAACACGCTGGAAATAGGCGGTGTAATCATAGCTGGTGAACGCGTTGTCCTGGCCGCCATTGGCCCGGACGGTGGCAGACAGCTCGCCCGGAGCCAGCTTGTCGGTGCCCTTGAAGAGGAGATGCTCGAGGAAATGGGCTACGCCGGACTGGCCCGGCGGCTCATCCGCGGAGCCGGCCCGGTACCAGACCATCTGCTGCACGACCGGGACGCGGTGATCCTCGATCACCACCACATCCATGCCATTGTCCAAGGTGAACGCGGTCACCGCCTCATCTTCAGCCCGTGCCGGGACGGACAAGGCAGCGCTCAACGCTGCGGCGGCCAATGTGATCCTCTGGATCATCTGGCATCCTCCAAATTCTGCACCTCTGCCATCGCCCGGCACAGTGCGTTTACTGCTCTTTTGTTCATTTTGATCAATGCAGCCACAATTCGCCGTCCATTGCCAGCAGAAAGACTGCTGTCAACCTACGTTGCCGCCGGCGTCTTGCAAGGCCGGCTGGCAGAAAAGTGAGGGATCAGGATTCTTCTTCAGGCGGTGAAGAGGGCGTGGCCGCGCCCGCCTTGCGGAACTGGTCGCTGACGGCAAAGGGATCAATGCTCTGCTTGCGGTACAGCTGCTCGTAGCGGTCTACAGGCACGATCTTGATCCGTCCCAGATGGCGGTTGCGGTGACGGAATTTTGCATCCTCCGACGCAAGCGTCTCGCGCACGCCCGGTTCCACACCGTAGCGGCTGGAGGCGGTGACCAGCGCCGCATCGCCTGACGGCACACCGGTTGCGGGCACCAGGGCGCCCGGCTTTCCGCCCAGCGCGGCAACCGCATCAGCCTGCGGATTGGGATCAGTCAGATTGCTGCCGCCCGGAGTCGGCACGGGAAGCGAGGCATAGCTTTCCGGCGTGCTCAGCGGCTTGCCCGGAAGGACCAGAAACTCATCCGGACCGGTCCCCGGCTTCTGAAGCACGCGCAGCCCTTTTTGCGCGCAGCCAGACACTGCCAGCGCGCCAGCCAGAACGATCACTCCGAACGGGATCCGCATTGCCCCAAACTCCTGCCTGTTTCCCAGCGCTTGTAACGCAATTGCCCGGCAAGGTCTACGCAGGCTTTTTGCTGCGCCCGTCAAAGAAGATAAGCCCGGCCGCACCGCCAAAGATGAAGATATCCGCGACATTGAACACAAACGGGTTCTGGATGCCGCAGCAGGATGTGTTGAGGAAATCCAGCACATAGCCGTACAAAAACCGGTCCGCGACATTGCCCAGCGCGCCGCCGATCACCAGCCCGGCGGACAGCTGCATGCCCCATGACGCTTTTTGCGCCCGAAGGATCCACACAGCCACGGCAATACAGATTGCCACTGACAGCCCGATCAGGATCCAGCGCGACGCTTCGTCGCCGCCGCCGAACAGGCCGAAATTGATGCCGGTGTTCTCTCCGTAGCGGAAATTGAGGAACGGCGGCAGCACGTCGATCCGGTGGCGCTGATCCAGCCCCATCCAGTGGACCACCAGGTATTTGCTAGCCTGATCCGCCAGGAAGGAGAGGACCGCGCCCCAGATCATCCAACGTGCTGCCATGTTTTAGCTGCCCTGCTTAGTGGCGGAAGTGGCGCATGCCGGTGAAGACCATGGCGAGGCCTTTCTCGTTGGCCGCCTTGATCACCTCGTCATCGCGCATCGAGCCGCCCGGCTGGATCACGCAGGCACCGCCCGCGGCGGCTGCTTCCAGCAGGCCATCCGCGAAGGGGAAAAACGCATCCGAAGCCACAGCGCAGCCCTTGGCGAGGCTTTCTTCCAGACCCAGTTCCGCGGCCATGCGGCCCGCCTTGGCGGCAGCCACATTGGCGCTGTCAAGACGGCTCATCTGGCCAGCACCGACGCCGACAGTTGCGTTGTCCTTCACATAAACGATGGCATTGGACTTGACGTGCTTGGCGACTTTCCAGGCAAACAGCAGGTCCTGCATCTGGGCATCGGACGGCGCCTTCTCGGTCACCACTTTCAGGTCATCCATGCCGACATAGCCGACGTCCTTGTCCTGCACCAGCATGCCGCCGGCCACCTGCTTGTAGGCCACGATGGGCTTGCGCGGGTCCGGCAGGCTGTCGGTCAGCAGCAGGCGCAGGTTCTTTTTGGCGGCAAAGATTTCCTTGGCTTCATCAGACGCACCCGGCGCGATCACCACCTCGGTGAATATCTCGGTGATCTTGGCGGCGGTCTCCGCGTCCAGCGGCTGGTTCAGCGCCACGATACCGCCGAAGGCCGAGGTACGGTCGCAGTCAAACGCCTTCTGATAGGCTTCTGCCAGGGTTGCGCCCTTGGCGACGCCGCAGGGGTTGGCGTGTTTGATGATCGCAACTGCGGGGCTTTCGGCCGGATCGAATTCCGCCACCAGCTCATAAGCCGCATCGGTGTCGTTGATGTTGTTGTAGCTCAGTTCCTTGCCCTGCAGCTGCACAGCGGTGGCCACGCCAGGACGGTCGGAGCCGTCGGTGTAGAAGGCCGCGGTCTGGTGGCTGTTTTCACCATAGCGCAGGGTTTGCTTCAGCTCGCCGGCAAAGGCGCGGCGCTTGGGCGCTTGCAGTTCCAGCTCGCCCGCCAGCCAGTTGGACACAGCCGCGTCATAGGCGGCCGTGCGGGCATAGGCCTTCTGCGCCAGCTTGCGGCGGAACCGCGGGCAGGTCGCGCCGTCGTGCTGGTCCATGTCGCCCAGCAGTTTTTCGTAATCTTCGACATCCACGACCACGTTCACGAAGGCATGGTTCTTGGCCGCCGCACGGATCATCGCCGGGCCGCCAATGTCGATGTTCTCGATGCAAGTATCGTAGTCCGCGCCTTTGGCCACGGTGGCCTCAAACGGGTAAAGATTCACGACCAGCAGGTCGATGGCGCCGATGCCATGCTCGTTCATCGCGGCGACGTGGGTGTCATTGTCGCGCAGCGCCAGCAGGCCGCCATGCACCATCGGGTGCAGGGTTTTGACGCGGCCGTCCATCATTTCCGGAAAACCTGTCACTTCGGAGACGTCTTTGACCGTCAGGCCGGCATCACGCAGCGCCTTGGCGGAACCGCCGGTCGAGAGCAGCTCGACACCGCGCGCGGCCAGCGCCTGGCCCAGCTCGATCAGGCCGGTCTTATCGGATACGGAAAGCAGCGCACGGCGTACGGGGTGAAGGTCGGTCATGGCAGGGCAGGTCCTTTTAAAGGCTCAGTCAAACGTCTCGGGTTCGTCCCGGTTCAGGTCTCGCACGGCAATGGCAGTCTCCTGCGCTTTGCTGAGCGTCCACCGGACGCGGGTGGCATATCCCATCGCCCGCCCGGATAAAACGATCTGCTTTGCCGCACGCGGCTTCAAGCGGGTCTTTTCCAGGAAAACGCTTGGCTCCAGCCGCAGATGGCAGGCGCCGTCATGACGGAACACCCAGATTTCCCCGCTCTTGAGCGCCATGGATACTGCTGCGCCGCCCAAGTCAAGGGTTGCATCGACTTCAGGGTGCAGATGCAGGCGGATATCAAAGCTGACTCCGCCATCCGGGTTGCTGCTGCTGGCCTTGTCAAAGCGGGCCTTGGCAGGATCTTCCAGCGCCAGAAGCATGTCCTCTCCCGCCAGGGCGCGGCCGTCAAAGGACAGATCAAGGGTGCGGGCATGGGTCAGGCCGAAATGCGCGGCATAACCATTGTGGCCGCCCTGAAACCGGAAACCGTCGGACAGGTCCATGATGTCCAAGGGCACGTCGTCCGGCGCTTCGATCAGCTCTTCATGGCCGGTGGTTTTCTGCGGCGCCGACAGCCGGGCGCTGGAATGGCCTTCGATGCACAACGTGCTGTGCGACGGTGTCGCCCGCCCAGCGCGGCGCCACTCCACCCCAAAGGATTCACCCGACCCGCAGTTCACGATCAGCGGGCGCCGCCCCGAAGTCAGTTCAAATGCCAGGGTCGAGGCATGGCCGTTATAGGAGGCTTTGCCCTTGGGCGGTGCCGAGGCGTCCACGATCACCGAAGTGCGCCGCGCCGACAGCCGGGCAAAACCCATCGCCAGCCCGTCTGCGTGCCGCTCCGCCACGTGGCTGGCAGCCAGCGCATGGTCCAGCCGCCCCTCCAGCCCGCGGCCGCCGCCGTGGAACCGTGCCAGCCCGCCGTCGCTGTGGCGCAGGGTGCGCAAGGTGGGCGCAATCCGTTCGATGGCGGCGATATGGGCGGGCGGCACCATCCGGCCTGCCTCATGCAAAGCAGCGGCGGCCCAGGTCAGAAGGGTGAACACCTCCAGCAGTTCTTCCGGGTTGCGGGTCGGCAAGCCGCCCTGTTCGTCGATCTGGGAGTCGCATTCCGCCGCCAGCGCCTTGACCGCCGGATCGGCCAGTTCCTCGCGGCCTTGCAAGGAAAGGCCCGCATAGATCAGCCCGCACAGCGCTTCGAACCGTGGCAGGCCGGGCGCAGCCCCCTGCCAGCGTTGCGCCAGATACCAGGTCTGCTGCGCCAGGGAGCCATAGAAGGCTTCGGTCTCGTCCTTTTCCTTGCCGCTCAGCAGGAACAGCGCGTGGTTGATCCAGCGGATCACCCGCCGCCCGGTCAGGTCCGGCAGCCAGGCCAAACCGCTGCCGCGCCCGTGCTGCGCAATCCAGCCCCAGACCCATTTCTGCGCCTTCAGCCGGGCCTTGAAATCCCCAACAGCCGCCAGATCGTCGAGCCAGGCAAACCCGTGCCGTTCCGCGTCAAAGGCAGCGTCAGGCGCCGCAACCTCCCACAGCCCGGTATCCGGCGATTCGACCAGATAGCCGGCAAACAGCAGATTGCCCGCCACCAGCTGGCGCCCCCGGGCATAACTGCCGATGGTGCGCGGTTCGGGCTGCGAGACGAAACCGGTCGCCGCAGGCTGGCTGCGCGCCCGCCAGGCGTAATAGCGGTTCAGCAGGCGGGTGCCGCGGCCTGCCATTCTGTCATAAGTGGACATGCTCTGTTGCCTCACGCCGTATTTTAACCGGGGCGTTTTGGCGCGAGCATAACCCGGGGTGCGGCTCAAGTCACCGGCGAATGCCGGGAACGCCCAGGGGTCACGCGGATTTGCGCAAAAGGGCCATATAGAAGCCGTCCATGCCGCCGCGGTCAGGCCAGTAATCCGGGCGCAGGCGCAGGCCGCCTTCCTCGGTTATCCAATCGGGCTCCACACCCGGCACCCTCAGCGCCGCGCGGTCGGCTTCCATGTCCGGGAACATGTCCAGCGCCTCTTCGGCCTGGCATTCGCCCTCATCCGGCAGCAGCGAGCAGGTGCAGAACATCAGCCGCCCGCCGGGTTTCACCAATGTCCAGGCATGGGCCAGCATCTGCGCCTGAAGCTCGATGAGCTGACCAAACTCACTGCCGTCCTTGGCATGCGGCAGGTCGGGATGGCGGCGGATGGTGCCAGTGGCGGAACAGGGCGCGTCCAGCAGCACCGCATCATACTGGCCGGTCTGCTCCAGCGCGTCGCCGGTAATCAGCTCCGCCTGCAGCCCGGTGCGCTCCAGGTTTTCCCTGAGCCGGGCAATGCGGCCTTCCGAGACATCCACAGCTGTCACCCCGGCACCTGCGGCAGCCATCTGCATGGTCTTGCCCCCCGGTGCCGCGCAGAGCTCAAGCACCTGCTCTCCGGGCTGGACGTTCAGAATGCGGGCGGGCAGCGCGGCAGCTGCATCCTGCACCCACCAGCCGCCGGATCCGAAACCGGGCAGCGAAGATACCTGCCCGGCATTAGCAAGCCGCACCGACCCGGTGGGCAGTATCTCTCCGCCAAGCGCGCTCAGATCAGAATCCGGCTTTCCGGTAATGTCCAGCGGCGCGCCAGCGCTATGCGCGGCCTCCATCGCCAGCATCGCCTCAGCACCCCAGGCCTGCACCAGGGGTTTGCGCAGCCAGTTCGGCAGGCGCGGGGTGCGCAGTTTTGCCCACTCCGCCGGGCCGTCTTCTGCCACTTTGCGCAGCACCGCATTGACCAGCCCCTTGAGCTGCCCGTGACGGCGGTGTTTGGAGACAATCGCCACCATTGCATTCACCACCCCGTGCGCCGCACCGCCGGAGCACAGTTCCACCGTGCCCAGCCGCAAGGCGTTCATCACCGTCAGCGGCGGTGACTTCTTCAGATGTTTCTTCAGAATCCGGTCAGCGCGTTCCAGGCTCCTCAGGGTTTCCGCTGCCAGCCTCTGCGCCCGCGCACGGTCTTCCGGCACCAGCTTCTCCAAAGCCCCTGCAGCATAGCATTCCGCCAACAGCCGCCCTTCTCCCAGAACCTGATCCAGCAGGTAAACCGCGGTGCGGCGGGCGTGATTGGCATCGGACATCTGGCAACTCCAAAAGGCGCGGCTTGTTTGCGCGGGACAGGGGCGTATATCATGGGCAGAGCATAAAGGAACCCGCGATGAGCGACGATACCGCGCCTGTGAAGAAAGACCTGCCGCCCGCCGCCCTGCGCGCCCTGGCGGAGGCAGAGGAACGCCGCAAAGCTGCTGAGGCCCAGGAGCCGCGCCCCAAGGAACTGGGCGGCCGCGATGGCCCAGACCCAGCACGGTACGGTGACTGGGAGAAAAAGGGCATCGCCGTCGATTTCTGAGCAGCCGGAGCCTGAAACACCATGATCCTGGAAATCCGCAGGTACACCCTGCACCCCGGAAAACGCGAAGAGTTCATCCAGTTTTTCGAAACGGTGAACCGTCCCGCCTTGAAGGCCGCTGGAATGCTGGTTTTTGACCCTATGCGCGATACCGAGGATCAGGACAAGGTTCACTGGCTGCGGGCCTTCCAGACCATGGAAGAACGCGAACGGATCAAAGAAGCATTCTATGGCGGCCCGGTTTGGGCGGATGAGGTTGAGCCAGCTGTCATGCCCCTGATTGCGCATTTCGAGGCTTCCGTTGTCTCAACCACTGAAGGTTTTGAGGGGTTCAAGGGAACCCCCGAGCTGTAATCATAGCCCCAGAACGTCCACCATATCGTACTGGCCCGGCCCCTTGTCCTGGCCCCAAAGCGCGGCCTTGAGCGCACCGCGGGCAAAAATGGCGCGGTCGGTGGCCAGGTGGCGAAGCACGATCCGCTCTCCGGCAGCGGCAAACAGCACGTCATGCTCGCCAACGATGTCGCCGCCGCGGATGGCGGTGAAGCCGATGTCGCCGCGCTTGCGGGCGCCGGTAATGCCATCCCGGCCGGAATCGCGCACATCCGCCAGTTTCACACCGCGGCCCTCGGCAGCAGCTTCACCCAGCATCAGCGCAGTGCCGGAGGGCGCGTCGACCTTGTGGTGGTGATGCGCCTCGATCACTTCGATGTCGAAATCCTCATCCAGCGCGGCGGCGACCTTCTTGGTCAGCTGCACCAGCAGGTTAACACCCAGGCTCATGTTGCCCGCGCGGATGATCACCGCGTGGCGCGATGCCGGTTCCAGCTGGGCAATCTGCTCATCGCTCATGCCGGTGGTGCCGATCACATGCACCGCGCGGGCCTGCGCCGCCAGTTTGGAGAACGCCAGCGTTGCCTCCGGCGCGGTGAAGTCGATCACGGCCTGGGCCTTGGAAAACGCCTCCAGCGCGTCGGCGGTCACGGTGACGCCGACCGGCTGGCCGCCTATCATCTCGCCCACGTCGCGGCCGACCCACGCGTGGCCTTCGCGTTCCACTGCGCCCGCCAGCGTGGCCTTGTCGCTCTCCAGCACCGTCTTGATCAGCATCTGCCCCATGCGGCCCGATGCGCCGGTAATCACGATCCCTGGTTTGTGAGTCATTGGCCCATTCCCTTGTTCAAGCTGGTTTTGTCCTACATCGCCGGGCAGCGCTTGGCAAAGCCTGCGATCCGGCATAGATCGGAACTATGGCAAAGAACAAATTCCACGATGGCCCCGGCCCGTCCCAGCGCCAGCTTCGCGTCGGCGAACTGATCCGCCGCTCGCTTTCTGAAGTGCTGGCGCGCGGCGACGTGCATGACCCGGACCTGAACCGCATGTCGATCACCGTGGGTGAGGTGCGCACCTCACCCGATCTGAAAATCGCCACCGCCTTTGTGCTGCCCTTGGGCGGCAAGGGGCAGGAGGATGTGCTGAAGCTCCTGGCCCGCAACAAGGGCGAACTGCGCCGGATGGTCGGCAAGAAACTGGGGCTGAAGTTCACCCCGGATCTGCGGTTCCGGCTGGACGAAACCTTCGACCAGATGGACGAAACCCGCCGGATGCTGAGCCAGGACGCGGTGCGCCGCGACGTGGAAGAGTGATCCGCAAGGCTGCCTTGCTGCTGGCCGCGTTCTGGACCGCTCCGGCGGCCGGCGCGGTCGAATGCAGCGATGTGGCCTTTGAGGGCAGCCGGTTCACCATCTGCGAGGTCGACGCCGTCAGGGAGCAGCTGCAGCTGTTCCTGCGCGACGGCAACGGCCAAGTTTACGGCCATTTCTCGACTCTGGAAGAAGCGCTGGCAAGGGACGGCAAAACGCTGACCTTTGCAACCAACGCCGGCATGTACCACAGCGACCGCTCCCCCGTCGGCCTCTATGTCGATGAAAGCGGTGAGGAAATGCGGCTGGTGACCAACGCCGGTCCCGGCAATTTCGGCTTGCTGCCGAACGGCGTGCTGTGCATCCGTGACGGCCGGGCGGATGTGTTTGAAACCCTTGCGTTTGAGAAGGCCGCCCCCGCCTGCACCTATGCAACCCAATCCGGACCAATGCTGGTGATTGACGGCGAGCTGCATCCGCGCTTCCTGCCCGATTCGGACAGCTATTACATCCGCAACGGTGTCGGCACCTCGGCAGATGGCACGCGCGCGGTCTTTGCGATCTCGCGCAATGCGGTGACGTTTCACCAGTTCGGCAGCCTTTTCCGTGACCATCTGACGCTGCCGAATGCACTCTACTTCGATGGCAATATCTCGCGCCTGCACGCGCCGCAGCTGGGCCGCAGTGATGCCGGGTTCATGATGGGGCCGATCGTAGGCGTGGTCGAGGGCGCCCAGTCAGACGGCTGAACCTCTTTCAGCCGGGGCGTTTGCGCATCTGCCGGATCATCGGCACTGAGTAGATCACCAGCGCGGCCCAAATCATCGGGAAGGCAATCATCCGGGCGCGGCCGAATTCTTCGCCGAACAGCAGCACAGCGGCCAGCATGATCATCGTCGGGGCAATGTATTGCAGGATCCCCATGGTCGAGAGCCGCACCAGCTTGGCACCGTTGGCATAGACGATCAGCGGCACCGCCGTAACCACGCCGCAGCCCAGGAGAAGCCAGGTGTCCGTCAGTGAGGCACCAAAGTTGCTGCTGCCGGTGGCGGTCAGGTAAGCGAAATAGCCAAACGCAGGTGCCAGCAGGATCAGCACCTCCAGCAGGAAGCCCTGATTGGGGCCGATCGGCAGAGACTTCTTGAAGAAGGCGTAGAACCCCCAAGACAGGGTCAGGCCAACTGCCACCCAAGGCACCCGTCCCGCTTCCAGTGTCAGCACCAGCACAGCCGCCGCCGCCAGCGCAACAGCAGCTATTTGCGCCTTGCCGAGCGGTTCGCGCAGCAGGATGGCTCCGAGAGCGATGCTGAACAGCGGGTTGATGTAGTAGCCAAGCGCGGCATCCAGCGCCCGTCCGGCTGCAATAGACCAGACGTAGATACCCCAGTTGACAGAAATCAGCACCGCGGTGATGCAGGCCATTCCCAGCATCCGCGGATTTTTCAGCGCCGCGCGCAGATCCTTGGTGCGGCGCAGCACGATCAGCAGCGCGCCGGCCACCGGCACCGACCAGATCACCCGGTGGGTGACGACCTCAGCCGCCGGAATGTGCGACAACGCCTTCATGTAGAGCGGCAAAAACCCCCACAGCAGGTAGGCGGTAATGGCAAAGGCCAGCCCGCGGGGCGTGTCCATGTTCGTAGGCGTCTGATCTGTCATGCCGCGCTCCTCATCCAGGGCGCCGTTATGACCGGTTTTGCGAGCCATGAAACTTCGTTTTCTGTGATACCCGGCATTCACCGCTGTTATGGGTCTTTGCGGCCGCCGTTGAGCTACGAAAAAACGGCCCCGGAAACCGGGGCCGCAGTGCAATTTGGGGTTTGCAGTTTCAGCTGCGCGCGTCAGGCTTCCAGCGACCGGCGCAGCATTTCGACGTCCTCGGCAATCTGGCCGTCGGTCAGCTTCAGCTCCTCGATACGCTTGACACCGTGCATCACGGTGGTGTGGTCGCGTCCGCCGAACCGGCGGCCGATCTCGGGCAGAGAGCGGCTGGTGAGCTGCTTGCACAGGTACATCGCCACCTGACGCGGGCGCGCATAAGAGCGCAGGCGCTTGGGGCCGATGATGTCGGACATGCGGATGTTGTAATACTCGGAGACCTTGCGCTGGATTTCCTCGACGGTGATCTTGCGCTCCGAGGCGCGCAGCACGTCTGCCAGGCAGTCCTGGGTCAGGTCCATGTCGATCTCGCGGCCCACCAGCGAGGCAAAGGCGAACAGCCGGGTCAGCGCGCCCTCGAGCACGCGCACGTTGGTCGAGATCCGATGCGCCAGGAACTCCAGCACGCCGTCTGCGATACGCAGGTCCGGGTAGGTCTCGCGCTGCTGCTGCACCTTGGTCTGCAGGATGCCCAGACGCAGTTCATAGTCGGTCGGGTGCAGGTCCACCACCAGGCCGCACTGCAGGCGCGACTTCACCCGCTCCTCCAGATCCTTGATCTCGCCCGGGGCGCGGTCGGCAGAGATGATGATCTGCTTGTTCTGATCCACCAGCGCATTGAAGGTGTGGAAGAATTCTTCCTGGGTGGAGTCCTTGCCTGCGATGAACTGGACGTCATCCACCATCAGCACGTCGACCGAGCGGAACAGGTGCTTGAAGTCCATCATCTTGCGCTCGCGCAGGGCCTGCACGAACCGGTACATGAACTGTTCCGCCGACAGGTACAGCACGTTCAGCGACGGGTTCTTTTCCTTCAGTTCCCAAGCGATGGCGTGCATCAGGTGGGTCTTGCCCAGCCCCACGCCGCCATACAGAACCAGCGGGTTGAAGGTGACCGGACCACCCTCGCCGACGCGGCGCGCGGCAGCATGCGCCAGTTCGTTCGGCTTGCCGACCACAAAGCTGTCAAAGGTGAAGCGCGGATCCAGCGGCGCCGCCTGCAGCGCTTCCAGCGTGTCCTTGCCAGCAGCAGAGGCTGCTGCCGATGCCGCAGGTGCAGCCATGACCGCCACATCGCCCTCAGCATCGCCATAGGCCTCAGCAGAGGCAGCAGAGCCCGCCGGACGGGACGGGCTGTTGGCCGCGACCCGGAAGGCCAAGCGCTGCACATGCTCGCCCGACATGCTGAGCTCATGCAGAATCAGGTCTGCAAAGTTCTGGCTGACGTAATTTCCCATGAAATTTGTAGGCACCTTAAAGACGGCAACCCCGCCGTCCACGGTGTCAAATTCAAGGGGCTCAATCCAGGTCTTGAAATTGTTCTGACCAACCGTCTTCAACAGCCGGTTTCTGAGCTGTCCCCATTTTTCTTCTGTCATGCTGCGCCTCACGCATCCCCAAAAAAGCAGCGGCCCCTTTGCCGGGCCAATTCTATTCTTACCCCCAACCACCCGGGGGGCATTCACGCACAGGGCTATCGTGTGCGGACCAGCAGTAGGCCGCATTGCCCGGAGGCTTGACGTTCGCTGAAAACAGCAAAAACAGCCGCAGCACGCGGCGGATATGCCGTTACGAACAGTATCGCACACAATTGAGACAAGGCTGCTGACCATAACCGATACAGCAGTGGATCCCGGCCAGTACCGCGCATGAATATGCGCCCTGTGCCGAGCAACCTGGCAACCTTGATGCCCGTCAAGATTGCCGCAAGCAGCCTGTCCCCCCAGCGAGTGAATCGCTGAAACAGTGGTAGCAATTTGAGGGGGGGAGCGGCAACGAAACTATGATGTTGACTCTGTCTTTGGCGGCAAAGAATCTCCTGCGCCCACCGCAGTCAGCCAAGGCTTTTCCTAAAAAACAAGGCGCTGCAATTTGCAGCGCCCTGACAACTTTTCAATGGCTCGTGAGCCTGCTCAGCAGAGCGAATCTCAGCCCAGCGCCTTCACGCGCGCGGACAGGCGCGAGATTTTCCGGGAAGCGGTGTTTTTGTGATACACACCCTTGGTGACGCCGCGCATCAGTTCGGGCTGAGCCGCGCGCAGAGCAGCGGTTGCAGCTTCTTTGTCGCCGGAAGCGATGGCTTCTTCAACTTTACGCAGGAAGGTGCGGATGCGCGAACGACGGGCTTTGTTGACGGCAAAGCGCTTCTCGTTCTGACGTGCGCGCTTCTTGGCCTGGGGCGAATTTGCCATGGTGTCTGACCTTATCTCGGGTTCTGTTTCAATCGGACGCAATGCCAGCCAAACCCGGGTCGGACCACCGGTGTGATTCTAGCCTGAGCGGGCTGCACGCGCATGTATGAGGGCGGCGTTTATCCAACTCTGCACGGAAATGCAAGCGCACCGTCCCGGAATGCAAATGCGGCGGGCTGTCCGGCCCGCCGCTTGATCGTCTTCGCCAAATACCGGGTTCACTTGTCCCGGAACTGCGCCTCGCGTTTTTCCAGGAAGGCAGCCATGCCTTCTTTCTGGTCTTCGGTGGCAAACATCGAGTGGAATACCCGGCGCTCGAACAGAATGCCTTCGTTCAGCGGCAGCTCGTAGGAGCGGTTCACCGCTTCCTTGACGGCCATCGCGGTCAGCAGAGATTTCTCCGCGATCTTCTGAGCTGCCGCAGTCGCTTCCTCGATCAGCTTCTTGGCCGGCACCACCCGCGACACCAGGCCCGCGCGCTCGGCTTCCTCAGCGTTCATGAAGCGGCCGGTCAGGTTCATGTCCATCGATTTGGATTTGCCCACGTAGCGGGTCAGGCGCTGCGTGCCGCCGATGCCCGCAACGACCCCCAGGTTGATCTCAGGCTGGCCGAACTTGGCGGTTTCCGCCGCGATGATGAAATCGCACAGCATCGCAAGCTCACAGCCGCCGCCCAGCGCATACCCGGCCACAGCCGCGATGATGGGCTTGCGGATTGCCGAGATGCGGTCATTGGCATCGGCAAACAGGTTGATGGAAAACACCTCGGTGAAAGTCATCTCCGACATCTCCTTGATGTCGGCACCCGCGGCGAAAGCCTTTTCCGAACCGGTCAGCACAATGCAGCGCACCTTGTCGCTGGCGTCAGCCTCTTCCAAAGCGTCACACAGCTCGCCGAGAAGTTCCTGGTTGAGCGCGTTCATCGCCTCCGGGCGGTTCAGTTTAATAAGGCAAACGTGGTCCTGCACATCGACGTTGATCGTCTCGTAGGCCATGATTTCTCTTTCGGTTGTTCCGTTCAGATCCGAGTCCTTACCAAAAGGGTCCCTTTGATCAAGCTATCTTTGGCACTTTACACAGTAGAAGGTGGAGCGCCCCGATTGGGTGATTCTGGCAATTGACCCGGCGCAACCTTCGCGCCGGCAGGGCTCTCCCTCGCGCCCGTAGGCATCAAAACTATGCTGAAAATATCCAAGTTCACCAGAGGCTTGCCTGAAATCCTTGAGCGATGACCCACCGGCGCGGATGGCGTCCTGCAGCACGCTACGGATGATCGGCACCAGGGCTGCAACCCTGTGCGCGGCAATCTGCCCGGCCTTGCGGCGTGGCGAAATTCCCGCACGGAAGAGCGCTTCGCAGACATAGATGTTACCAAGCCCCGCGATGATTCCCTGATCCAGTAATGCTGATTTCACCGGCGTGTTGCGCCCCTTGAAAGCCGCAATCAGATGGTCCTCGTGGAAATCATTGCCCAAGGGTTCCGGCCCCAGCACCGCCAGCAGCTTGTGAGCATCTGCCGTCGCCGTCTCCAGCAGGTCCATCGCCCCGAACCGGCGCGGGTCGTTGAAGGTGATACGGGCGCCATTGTCCATGTCCAGCACCACATGGTCGTGCTTTTCTGCCTGCGGGTGCTCATGCGCGAACTGCCCCAGCGGGTCCCCTGAGACGGTCATCCGCCCGGACATGCCCAGATGAATCAGAAGGGTTTCATCGGTATCCAGATCGGCCAGTATGTATTTCGACCGCCGTCTAAGCCCTTTGACCCTTGCGCCGGTGAGCCGCTCCGCCATCCGCTCCGGAAACGGCCAGCGCAGATCCGGGCGGTTCACAGCGGCCTTCACAATGACCGCGCCTTCCATCGCAGGCGCCAAACCGCGTTTCACCGTCTCGACCTCGGGCAATTCTGGCATTACACCCCTCCTGAACCAACGGGCCGCATTGTGCCTGCCCCACAGCGCCTTATAACAAGGGCCAAACTCAGCAAACGGCAAGCCTGATGAGCAACACCAGCGACAACACCACCCATTTCGGGTTCGAAACCGTCCGCGAGGAGGAGAAGGCAGGCCGCGTGCAGGGGGTCTTCAACTCGGTCGCCTCGAAATACGACATCATGAATGATGTGATGAGCGTCGGCATCCACCGGGTCTGGAAAGACGCGATGATGGACTGGCTGGCACCGCGCCCCGGCCAGCGGCTGCTGGATGTGGCGGGCGGCACCGGCGACATTTCCTTCCGCTTTCTGAAACGCGCAGGGCACGGCCACTCCACCGTGCTGGACCTCACCCGCCCGATGCTGGAGGAGGGCCGTAAGCGCGCCGAGGCCGAACAGATGGCCGACAGCCTCGACTGGGTCACCGGCGACGCCATGAAGCTGCCGTTCAAGGACAACACATTCGACGTCTACACCATCTCCTTCGGCATCCGGAACGTCACCCGTCCGCAGGAAGCGCTGAACGAAGCCTACCGGGTGCTGCGCCCCGGCGGCCGGCTGATGGTGCTGGAGTTCTCGCAGCTTCCGAATGACGGTCTGCAAAAGCTCTACGACCTCTATTCCTTCAACGTGATCCCAAGGATGGGGCAGATGATTGCCGGCGATTACGACAGCTACCAGTACTTGGTGGAATCGATCCGCAAGTTTCCGGATCAGGAAACCTTCCTGGGCATGGTAAAGCAGGCGGGGTTCGGGAACGCCAAGTACCGCAACCTGTCGATGGGCATTGCCTGCCTGCACTCGGGCTGGAAGATCTGATCCATGCGCGGCCCTCATAATATTCTGCGCCTGATCCGCACAGGCGCCACTTTCGAGCGCACCGGGGCCATGCATTCGGTGCTGGAGGCGTTCGAGGCGCCAAAGCCGATCCGGGTGCTGGCCCGGTTGCTGGGCTGGCCGTTCAAATGGCTGGGCTACAAGGGCGATCCGCTGATGCCGCCCGAAACCCGCGCGCTGAACGCGCTGGGGCCTGCCTACATCAAGTTCGGCCAGGTGCTTTCGACGCGGCCCGACGTTGTGGGCAAGGATCTGGCCAATCAGCTGCGTGTCCTGCAGGACAAGCTGCCGCCGTTCTCCCGCGCCGCGGCGCTGGCCGAAGTGGAAAAGGAGCTGGGCCGCCCCGTCTCCGAGATATTCTCTGACTTCAGCGACCCGATCGCCGCCGCTTCCATCGCCCAGGTGCACCGGGCAACGCTGAAGGAAACCGGCGAGGAAGTGGCCGTCAAGGTGCTGCGCCCCGGGATTGAGCGCGCCTTTAACAAGGACGTCGACGCCTTCTACTTTGCCGCCCGCATTGTTGACCTGTTCGCGCCCGGCGCCCGCCGCCTGAAGCCGATGGATGTGATCGAGCATTTCGACGGCGTTGTGCAGGGCGAGCTGGACCTGCGTCTGGAAAGCGCTGCAGCTTCGGAATTTGCTGCCAATACAGCTAAGGACGAAGGCTTCCAGCTGCCCGAAATCCGCTGGGCCTATTCCGCCCGCAGGGTGATGACGATGGGCTGGGCCGACGGCATTCCGCTCGGCGACAATGAGGCGCTGGATGCGGCGGGCCATGACCGCAAGCTGCTGGCTGACCGTGTCCTGTCTCTGTTCCTGCGCCATGCGCTGCGCGACGGCTTCTTCCACGCCGACATGCACCAGGGCAACCTCAAGGTAGCGGCCAACGGCGATATCATTGCCTATGACTTCGGCATCATGGGCCACATCGACGAATACACCCGCCGGGTTTATGCCGAAATTCTCTATGGCTTCATCAAGCGCGACTACAAACGCGTGGCCGAGGTTCATTTCGAGGCCGGCTATGTGCCCGCCAACCGGGACGTCGACGAATTCGCCCGCGCCCTGCGCGCGGTGGGTGAGCCGATCTTCGGCATGGACGCTTCGCAAATCTCGATGGGCCGCCTGCTGAACTACCTGTTCGAAGTGACCGAACGCTTTGGCATGGAAACCCGCACCGAGCTGATCCTCTTGCAGCGCACCATGGTGGTGGTCGAGGGCGTCGCCCGCTCGCTCGATCCGCGTATCAACATCTGGGAGGCGGCCCGGCCGGTGGTCGAGGACTATATCAAGAAATCCATCGGCCCCCGCGCTGTCGTTACCGACCTGCTGGACACCGCCAAGGTGATGGCCCGCTTTGGCCCCCGCCTGCCCGCACTGGTGGAACAGGCGCTGATCGCGCAGGCCGCGCAGAATGGCATACGGCCTGTCAGCAACAGAAGCTGGGTGGCTCCTGTCGTTCTGGGCGCGGCCGGCGCCACCGGGATCTTTGCCGTCATCGCCTTGCTGACCTGATAAACGCCGCGGATTGAAGGGCTTACCAGAACAATACCGCCAAACGTGTGCTGCGGGCTACAAATCACCCAAAAGAAGATCTGCGGCCGGCTCGGACACGTTGGCCGCAGGTTGAAAGAGTCCCATGATGCCAGTGGGACCCAAGGTCGGCCATCCCGCTGAAACACCTGACTTTGCGGAACCACTGAGGAGCCGGCTTGGTCACCCTCGAGACAATGCCGTGACCGGATACCTGTTTCTGATCGCAGCCGCAGCACAGACGGAACCAGCTGATGAACAACCCGCGGAAAGTCCTGCTCGTCGAAAATGACGAATTCACGCGATACATGATGCGAGAGATCATTGTGGCGCTTGGGGTTGACGTTGAAATTGCCGAAGATGGTCAAGCCAGCATCGACATGCTCAGCAGCGCGCCGAACGAATACGGTCTGGTGCTTATGGACCTGCACATGCCGCGGGTGTCCGGGGTCGAGGCGACTCGGCAAATTCGCGCTGCTCCGGTCGATCCCCCCAGCAGTCTGCCGATCGTTGCGGTGACCGCTGATGTAGCCTATCACGACGATGCTATTGTCAAGGGGCTGGGCATGAACGGGTTTGCTCCCAAGCCGGTGACACAAGGGCCAACTGCTGAAGATGATCGACAATTATTGCGCCACCGCATAGCTTGGCTGGAGCCGTCGGCGGAAAGCTGCAGGCAGGATAGGTGTGCTTGAAGCCCAAATAAGAAGACCGTTAATCGCATGGAAGACCTGGAACAGGACACAAAAGCCGGTGCGGACAACAGCAGTCTCCATGTAGCCTGTATTGCCTCCTCCGCTGACGGTCTGGAGGCGCTGTTGCTTCTGGTAAAGAATCTCCCCCGTACAGACAACACCATCTATGTGATCGCCCAGCAAATTTCGCCCTCCCAAAAAAGCGATCTGACTTCGCTGATTGCCCGCGAAGCAACACTGCCGGTGGTGGAACTGGACGGCGAAACCGACCCCGTTCCGGGCACCATTTACATCGCGCCGCCAGACAATGATGTGGCGTTTGAGGGCAGCAAGCTGCGTCTGCGCGATCCCGCAGAGCACCCGGCATCTGCAAAGCCATTCGCCGACCCCCTGTTCAAAAGCATTGCCGAAGAGTGCGGAGAACGCTGCGTTAGCATCGTTCTGGCAGGCACCGGCAGTGATGACAGCTAAAGCTTACCGTCAATCCGCGAAGGCGGCGGGATTACCATTGCACAAGAGCCAGGTTCTGCGAAATACGACGGGATGCCGGTCTCGGCCATTGAAACCGGCTGCATCGATCTGCCCCTGACACCGGAACAGATTGGCGAGCATACTGAGAAGATTCTTGCCCAGCCCCGCAACTTGGACCAGTTGCGGCCCGCTGCCGGCGAACCCAGCAAGCTTAGCGAATTGTTCGGCATCCTCCAGGCCCGCACCCGGGTTGATTTTGCCAATTACAAGGAAAACACCCTGAACCGCCGGATTCCCCGGCGGATGACGGCGCTAGGCATCGAAGACTATGAGAGCTATGTCGATTTTTGCCGGACGAACCTCGACGAGGTCGACGCTCTGCACCGCGATCTGCTGATCTCGGTCACCCAGTTTTTCCGCGACCCGGAACAATTCCGCAAGCTGAATGAGCATCTGGAGAAGCAGCTGGTAAACCATGGCCCTGGCCCGATCCGGGTTTGGGTGGTTGGTTGCGCCACCGGTGAAGAAGCCTATTCGATTGCCATTCTCATAGCAGAGTATCTGGGCGGCCTTCACGCATTGACCAAGAACAACGTTCAGATCTTTGCCACCGACATCGACCAGAACGCCATCGAAGTGGCGAGGAAGGGGATTTATCCGATCTCCGCGGCCCAGGATATTCCTCCCAACTACCTGAAGGAGTATTTTGTCCTTGGCGAGAACGAAATCACGGTGCGGCAGGAACTGCGCAGCGTGACACTGTCTTCCCGCCACAACGTGTTCCAGGATCCGCCCTTCATCAACGTCAACCTGGTCACCATCCGCAACGTTCTGATCTACTTCAACCTGGCGCTGCAGGAACGGGTGCTCACCAGGCTGCACTATTCGATGGCCCGGGCGGCCTGCTGTTCCTTGGCACGTCCGAAACCGTGGGCGAGATGGGCATCTATTTCGAAGCCCGCCAGGGTGCGGACAAGATCTTCGGCAAGCGCCGCGGCATTTCCGGCGAGCTGACCGTTTCCTCGAGCTCACCCGGAACCTCCTACCTGCGAACCCGTACCCTGCGGAAGTCTGCGGCACAGGCAGCGGCAGAGCAGGCTGCGCAGGCTGAACTCTCTCTTGCGCGGTCCGTGGCGCCCAACGGGCTGATCTGCACCCGCAACGGCGACATCATCGAGGTCCTGGGCGATATCAGCGTCTACAGCGAGATCCGGGCCGGAATGTCGACCTCGCTGAACGTGAAGATGCTGATCGACCCGCTGCGCAGCGAAGCCTCCAGCCTGATCGCGGTGTCTATCCGCAACGAAGAGCGCCGCGATGGGCGCTGGCATAGCGTTTCCCTGCCGACCGGCAACCGGGTTCAGCTGCAGGCGTTCCCCTTCCTCAACCACAAGGGCGGCGAGGTGCATTGCCTGCTGGCAATCAACTCCAAGTTCGAGGAAGAGAAAGAGCTCAAATTCGAGGAAATCTCCGACCGCGATCAGCGCGAGTATGTCGAGCGGATGGAGCTGGAAATCCGCTCCACTCAGGAGGCGCTGCAGCAGACGATCGAGGAACTTCAGACCGCCAACGAGGAGCTGCAGTCTTCAAACGAGGAGCTGCAATCCACCAACGAGGAGTTCCAGGCCACCAACGAAGAGCTGGAGACCTCCAACGAAGAGCTGCAATCCACCAATGAGGAACTGCTGACCGTCAACGAGGAATTGCAGATCAGCTCGGCAGAGCGCCAGGCGCTGGCCTCTGAGCTGGAAGCGATGCTGGCATCTTCCCCTTATGCCGTGGCCCTGGCTGATCAGGCATTGATCATCCGGCGGCTGTCGCGCGTGGCGCAGGATGTGATCGGCATTGGCGAACTTCCTCCAACCGGCCTGCACCTTAGCCACTGCCACCTGCCCAGCGGTTTCCCGGCCCTGGCGCCGATCGCAAATACAGTGCTGCGGCTGCAGGAAACCCGGCGCATTCCGGTCCTGTCCGGCAGCGATTACTATACTCTGATCCTCTCCCCGGTTCTGGACCTGCACCAAAAGCTAATTGGCCTCTCCATCACGGTGACCCGGTTCGACAATGAGCCCTTC
This sequence comes from Leisingera sp. McT4-56, assembly GCF_020514995.1. NCBI lineage: Bacteria > Pseudomonadati > Pseudomonadota > Alphaproteobacteria > Rhodobacterales > Roseobacteraceae > Leisingera > Leisingera sp. McT4-56. Next base: position 81,157 of record NZ_JAJALF010000008.1, read on the forward strand.
AATGACGTCCTGCGGCTGGTCAGCAAGGTCACGCGGGTTGGCTTCTGGACCCAGAACCTGCAAACCGACGAAACATATCTCTCCCCCGAATCCCACGCCATTCTCGGCATCGACGATGAAACAGCCGGCCTGAGCCTCGACGGCCTGCTGGCCAGGGTCCACCCCGAGGACCGCACAAGCCTGCAATCAAGACTGGACCGGCTGTTTGTCGACGGCGGCTCCTTCGAATTCGAGGCGCGGTTCTTTGACGATACCGGCAACACCCTGAACATTGCCGGCAGCTTGATGGTGTTCCAGGATTCGCATGGCGAAAACATCCAGCTGATCGGTGTGTGCTGGGACAAGGCCAAATTCGACGAGCGCGACTTGATGCTCGGATGCAGCGTTGCGGTGCAGAACCATCTGTCCGTCGGTATTTTCTCCTTCGACGTGATGAACAACGTGCCGGTCTGGAACCCGCCGATGTACGGCCTGCTGGGCTATAAGCAAGGCACAGACGTTCCGTCGGTGGAAAAACTGCTGGAGCGTGTTCACGAGGAGGACCGGGACTTCATAAAAGACGGACTGCAAGATGTGCTGACGATAGGGCAGTCCTTCCACTACCAGTTGCGGCTGCGCACCAGCGACGGCAGCTACGCAAGCGGGGAGCTGTTCGCACGGGCAAGGCGGGACAAGGCGGGCCGTACGACACATGTCTTCGGCGGACTGCAGCTCTACCGCAGCGGACCGGAGTGAGCCGCGGGTGTACGGTAAAGGAAAGCGCTTGCCGCAGTGGCGCCTGAGCCGGGCACCGTCACCCCAGCAGGACCCGCTCTGCGCCGCTTGCCGCTGTCTGCAGCCAGTCGGCATGCATCCTGCGGGTGCATGCCAGTGACTGCAGAGGAGAACAGCCCGGCCTCCAACCTCCTTGCGAGCGCCTTTCTGGCATCCCCCTATGCCTCTTTCATCCTTGACTGGTACGGCCGCATCCTGGTCTGCAACCGGCGGGCTGAGCGCAGCTTTGCACCCGCAATAGCGCCGGGCAGCGGAGCACTTAACGGCAGCTGCATCAGCAGCCTCACCTTGCTGAAACCGGACCGCGTGATCGAAAGGCTCCGGCACGGCACGGCAAACGGCGTTGCAACATTGCCGATGGCAAGCGGCATCCGGACGAATGGATCATCGGAAACGGAATTCCGCGTCTCCCTGTTGCGCGCCGACACCCGAGGTGAACGGCTCATCCTGCTGACACACGACCAGCTGCGGGTCACCGTGGACTCCCTGCGGCATATGAACGAACTGCGCGGCCAGTTGCGCGGTGAATTGCGCAACGCCAAGGATGCCAACCTGAAACTGCAGGAAACACTCCTTTCCATGGAGGCCTTTGCCCATGCGGCCTCTCATGATCTGCGCACACCGATCAACACTCTGGCTGGCTCCTTGCAGTTCTTCTCCGAACACTACGCCGCAGGGCTGCCTGACACGGCGCGGGAGTTCTTGCAGCACATGACCCGGGCCACCGGTCAGATCGACCGGCTGACAACCGAACTGCTGGAGCATTCGGTCTCCACATCCGCCGGGATCAACATTCAGGAAATCACCGTTCAGGACGCGGTTTCTGAGGCCTGCACGAGCCTGGCGCAGGAGCTCGAAGCCTGCGGCGGAAAGTTCCGGGTCATAGGCGACGGTTTCAGGCTCCATGGGGACCCGACCCTGCTGCATCCGGTCCTGACCAACCTGCTGTCCAATGCGATCAAGTACAGGCACCCGGAGCGGGTTCTTGAAATTTCGATCCGGATGAATGGCGCAGAGCGGGACCGGTGGGAGCTTTCGGTTGCCGACAATGGGACCGGCTTCGCGCCAGAGGACAAGCAGCTGATCCTCCAGCCTTTCCATCGTGCCCACCGTGAAATCGAGGGCAGCGGCATCGGGCTTTCGACCTGCGCCGAAATTTGCCGCCGGCACAATTGGAAATTCATTGCCGATGGGGAACCCGGAAAAGGCGCTGTCTTCACCATTTCCTTCAGCTGACCGGCCGCCGCCTGCGCCAATCAGCTCGCTTCCGCGGAAACCGCCTTGCTCGTCACGTAATCAACCATGCTGAGAAGGTCAGTCAGGTTAACCGGCTTGTGCAGCACCCAGCGGATGTTGCGGCTCAGCCCAAAGAGCTCACCGCCGGTGAACAGCCGGCTGCCGGTGATGTAGACGACGGGAATATCCGGGCGCAGAAGGGCGGCATAATCCGCGACTGGAAGCGAGGTTTCTTCGCCAATCTTCAGATCCAGGATCAGGATGCCCGGCTCAAAGTCGGCCAGCGCGGCAATTGCTTCTGCACAACTGGAGACGGGCCGTACATCATACCCGGCATCCTGCAAAGCCATGCTGAAGGTAAATCTTACACCAGCGTCATCTTCCAGAAGCAAAACCTTGACCGCCACAGCATTTCCCTTATCGCACATGAAGGCTGCCCCGGGATCACGCTAAATGTAATCTGCCCTGCCAGCCCTCAAATCCCCAACACGATGCGGCCGCGGACCGAACCGGGCAGCCCCGGTGAGTCGGCTCCCACTCGTTGGGTATTCTAATTACTACTTTAAATTGCATACGATGGATATGGTAGCGTAAAAATTAATCGGCAAAATCCAGAGCTGTTGCATTCTGCTCCGCAGCTGGGGGCAAGTCGCGGACCAACCCCCAGCCTGTTGAAATCAAAGACGTTCGATGGCCAAGGCAATGCCCTGACCGCCGCCGATGCACATTGTGATCAGCCCTTTGGAGCCGCCGGTCCGTTCCAGTTCATAAAGGGCCTTCAGGGTAATGATGGCTCCTGTTGCCCCCACGGGGTGACCCAGCGCGATGGCGCCGCCGTTGGGGTTCACCTTGGCCGGATCCAGCCCCAGTTCCTTGTTCACGGCCAAGGCTTGGGAGGCGAAGGCCTCGTTCGACTCGATCACGTCGAAGTCGCTGGCAGAAAGGCCGGTCTTCTCCAGCAGGTTGCGCACGGCAGGCACCGGGCCGATGCCCATGACCTCAGGGCGGACACCCGCATGGGCATAGCCCAGAATGCGGGCCTTCGGTTTCAGCCCGGCCCGTTCAGCCGCCACCGCCGTGGCCAGCACAACAGCCGCAGCGCCGTCGTTGATTCCGCTGGCATTCCCGGCAGTTACCCGGCCGTCTTTCTGGAATACCGCCTTCAGGCCCGCCAGCGCCTCCGGCGTGGTCGCCTTGGGGTGCTCGTCCACTTCAAAGGGCACCAGGTCGCGCTTGACCTTGACCTCGACCGGGGTGATCTGGGACTTGAAATGACCCGCCTCAATCGCCGCCGCGGCGCGGCTCTGGCTGGTCAGGGCAAAGTCATCCATCTGCTCGCGGGTGATGCCGTGCTCGTCGGCGACATTCTCAGCCGTCACCCCCATATGGCCGGTGCCGAACGGGCAGTTCAGCGCGCCCAGCATCATGTCGAGCGATTTCACATCGCCCATCTTGGCGCCCCAGCGGCTTTGCTGGATGATGTAGGGGCTGCGCGACATGTTCTCGGCGCCGCCGGCCAGGGCGAACTCTGCGTCCCCCAAGGCAAGCGATTGATAAGCTGACACAATTGCCTGCACGCCGGAGCCGCAGAGGCGGTTCACGTTCATTGCCGGCACCACGTCCGGAACACCTGCCTGCATGGCGGCAACCCGGCTCAGGTACATGTCGCGGGGTTCGGTGTTGATGATGTGGCCAAACACCACATGGCCGATCTGGCCGCCCTCCACCCCGGAGCGTTCCAGCGCCGCCTTGGACACGGTGGCTGCCAGGTCGATCGGCGCGGTGTTTGCCAGCGCGCCGCCAAAGGTGCCGATGGCGGTGCGGGCGCCGTCCAGAATCACGATGTCAGTCATTGTTCTTTCTCCTCAACTCCTGCGTTGGCGCCATTATGCGCCCGCAGCATGGACCTGTCTGCCGGGACGTGCCGTCATAGAAACGCGGCGTCACTCCCCGTGCACCCCTTGTACACCCCCTGTGCACCGCCGCGGCGCAGCATCCGCAGATTGCCGGATCAATTGACAAATGCCGCCCATCGGCGCAGAGAATCCGTCATGACGGAAAACACAGACGATATCCTGACCCTGCTGCCCGCCCGCCTGAAAGAGGCGCGCCGCGCCCAAGGCCTGAGCCTGGAGGCGGTCGCCAACCTGTCGGGCGTCAGCCGCTCGATGGTGAGCCAGATCGAGCGCGGCGAAAGCTCCCCCACCATTGCGACGCTGTGGAACCTGACCCGCGCCTTGCAGGTGGATTTTGCGGGCCTCTTGGAAGCGGGCGACATGCAGGACCGGATCGAGGTGCTGCGCGCGGCGGACGTGCCCAAGATCGAGAACATGGGCCAGGGCTGCCGCATCCGCATCCTGTCGCCGCCGGAGGAGGCCGGCGGGCATGAGGTCTATGACATCCGGTTCGACCAGGGCGGCGCGCTGGTCAGCCAGCCCCACACCCGCGGCGCGGTGGAGCAGCTGACGGTGCTGGAAGGCAAGATCGCGGTGAGTTCCGGCAATGCCAAGGACCAGCTGCAGGCCGGCGACACCGCGCGCTATGCCGCCGACGTCGCCCATTCGATCACCGCACCGGAGGGGCCCGCGCGGGTGTTTCTGATTGTGAAGAATGCGTAAGGCAGGTTTTTCATCCTGAGCTTACAAGACACTCCCGCCCTCGTCGGCAAGAATACCCCGCCCCTAGCCTTTTATGCACATTCCCCTTGAACGACTCAGGGGTCCGGCCCATATGTGGTCCGCTAACGTTATTCTTGTCGATCCACTGTCTCCCGTTCCGCGGCGTTATCAGTCTCTCGATCCAGACCGACTACGCCAGGCTGCCGCACTTCCGCGGGCAGCAAAAACTCTAGGAGACTACGGATATGGCCACCGGCACCGTAAAATGGTTCAACACCACCAAAGGCTACGGCTTCATCGCGCCCGAGGGCGGCAGCAAGGATGTGTTCGTGCACATTTCCGCTGTTGAGCGTTCCGGCCTGACCGGCCTCGCCGACAACCAGAAAGTCACCTTCGACATCGAGCCCGGCCGTGACGGCCGCGAGTCGGCGGTGAACCTGGAACTGGCATAAGCCAGGCAGCTTTGCTGATTGGAAGCGCGGTCCCCGGGAGGGGGCCGCGTTTTCTTTTGGGCGGTTTCTTTCGGGAAGTCAGCCCTTGTTGCTCTCATCCCAAAGCTTCGGCTCCCACAGCTCCACCTTGTTGCCCTCCGGGTCCATGATCCAGGCAAAACGGCCGTTCTCATAGGCGTCCGGCCCTTTCAGGATGGAAATACCTGCGTCCGTGAGCTGCGCGATCATCCCGTCCATATCGTCGATCCGGTAGTTGATCATGAAACCGGCGGTGCTGGGATCAAACCAGGTGCCGTCCGCATCGGCGGTGCCCCAGACGGTGAGGCCGCCGTCCTCTGCCGTGTCGTCCTTCCAATTGAGGACAGCGCCGCCGAACTCCGCCAATTCCAGCCCAAGGTGGTCGCGGTACCATGCGGCCAGCACCTTGGCGCCGCCGCGCGCCTTGATGAATACCCCGCCGATGCCAGTGACCTTTGCCATTCCGCGTCCTCCCTTATGCAGGGGCAGATAGCCCGGGCTGGCGGATTTCCACCCACAGCCTCCAGTTTCACGGATTTTTTTCCGCAATCCTGAAATCCTGTATTCCGGAAACTTATCCGCTATGATAGACACGCGACTCGAGACACCAAGGGAGTTTGCGCATGTCCACTGCTTTTCTGACCGACATCTCCAACACGCTGGCCCAGATCGAGGCCGAGGGGCTGTACAAGCGCGAGCGAATGATCACCTCCCCGCAGGGGGGCGAGATCACGGTTGGCGGCCGGGAAGTTATCAACCTGTGCGCCAACAACTATCTGGGTCTGGCCGACCATCCCGCCCTGATCAAAGCCGCCAAGGACGCGATGGAGCCAAAGGGGTTCGGCATGGCCTCTGTCCGATTCATCTGCGGCACCCAGGACATTCACCGGGAGCTGGAGCAAAGGCTGGCGAAGTTCCTTGGCAAGGATGACGCGATTCTGTTCGCGGCCTGTTTCGACGCCAATGGCGGTCTGTTCGAGCCGCTGCTGGGGCCGGAGGATGCGATCATCTCCGACAGCCTGAACCATGCCTCGATCATCGACGGCATCCGGCTGTGCAAGGCCAAGCGCTACCGCTACCTGAACAGCGATATGAACGACCTTGAGGCCTGGCTGAAGCAGGCCCGCGAGGACGGCGCACGGCATATCATGATCGCCACCGACGGCGTGTTCTCGATGGACGGATATCTGGCCAAGCTGCCGGAGATCCGGGCGCTCGCGGACAAATACGATGCGGTGGTGATGGTGGATGACTGCCACGCGACCGGCTTCATGGGGGCGACGGGCGCCGGCACGCCGGAGCATTTCGGGGTGGACGTGGACATCCTGACAGGAACCTTGGGCAAAGCACTTGGGGGGGCCATCGGCGGTTACATCGCCGGGCCGCAGCCAGTGATCGACCTGCTGCGGCAGCGGGCGCGGCCCTATCTGTTCTCCAATTCGCTGCCGCCATCGATTGTTGCTGCCGGGCTGGAGGCGATCCGGCTGGTGGAGGAAGGGGACGGCCTGAGGGCGCAGCTGTTCGAAAATGCGAAATACTGGCGCGCGGGGCTGGAAAAGCTGGGCTTTGACCTGCTGCCGGGTGAGCATCCGATCATCCCGGTGATGCTGGGCGAGGCGCAGCTGGCGCAGGACATGGCGGCCCGGCTGTTCGACGAGGGCGTTTATGTCTCCGGCTTCTTCTTCCCGGTGGTGCCGCGCGGCCAGGCCCGCATCCGCACCCAGATGAATGCGGCGCTGACGCGGGATGAGCTGGACCGGGCGCTGGCGGCGTTCGGCAAGGTGGGCAAGGAACTGGGGGTGATCTGATGAGCCGTCCGAACACGATGAAGGCGCTGGAGAAAAGCCATCCGCAGGAGGGCCTGTGGATGGTGCAGGCGCCGGTGCCGGAAATCGGCCCTGACGAGGTGCTGATCAAGGTCAAGAAGACCGGCATCTGCGGCACCGACATCCACATCTGGAACTGGGACGAATGGGCATCGCACACCGTGCCGGTGCCGATGATCACCGGGCATGAGTTCGCGGGCGAGATCGTCGAGATCGGCCGCAATGTGGAGGATCTGGCGGTCGGGCAGCGCTGCTCCGGCGAGGGGCATCTGATCAAGACGGACTCGCGCCAGAGCCGCGCCGGCAAGTTCCACCTGGACCCCGGCACCCGCGGCATCGGGGTGAACGAGCAGGGCGCCTTTGCCCAGTATCTGAAACTGCCGGCCTTCAATGTGGTGCCGCTGCCGGATGATATCCCGGACGAGATCGGCGCCATCCTCGACCCGCTGGGCAACGCGGTGCATACCGCGCTCAGCTTTGACCTCTTGGGCGAGGACGTGCTGATCACCGGGGCCGGCCCCATCGGCATCATGGCGGCAGCCGTGGCGAAGCACGCAGGCGCCCGGCATGTGGTGATCACCGACATCAACCCGGACCGCCTGACGCTGGCCCGGCATGTGGTGCCGGCGGTGCGCACGGTGAATGTGGCCCAGGAAGAGCTGCGGGATGTGGTGCGCGAACTGGGCATGAAACAGGGGTTCGACGTCGGGCTGGAGATGTCCGGCAGCCAGGCGGCTCTGGATCAGATGGTGGAGGCGCTGGTGATGGGCGGCAAGATTGCCCTGCTGGGCATTCCGCCGGGCAAATCGCCGGTCGACTGGTCCCGCATCGTGTTCAAGGCGATCACCATCAAGGGCGTCTACGGGCGCGAGATGTTCGAGACCTGGTACAAGATGATCGCGATGCTGCAGAACGGGCTGGATGTGAGCCGGGTCATCACCCACCGCTTCGGCGTGGATGATTTCGCCGAAGGCTTTGCGGCGATGAAATCAGGTTCCAGCGGCAAGGTGGTGCTGGACTGGACGTGACGGTTATTTGAGGGGGCTTTGCCCCCTCGGCCTTCCGGCTGGGCTTCGCCCGTTCGGGTCTGAAATGATCCCCCGGATCATTTCCGAGACGACCCTCACCCCCAGAGTATTTCCGGAAAGATGAAAGAGGGGATCAGGGTTCCAGCGGCACCCTGCCCGTTACCGTCAGCAGCCAGCAGTCGCGGCCTTCGAGAACGGCGGCGGTGAGCGGGCGGCCGTAGCCGGCACCGCTGTCGAGGTTGATGCGGTTCACGTGGTGCTCCGCCCGTTTTCCGGGGGTGTGGCCGTGCACCACCAGCCAGGGGTGGGCGCGCTCGTCATTGAGGAATTCCTGGCGGATCCAGATCAGGTCATCCTCGCTTTGGCTCTCCAGCGGCAGGCCGGGGCGGATGCCTGCGTGGACGAACAGAAGTTCACCCTCCTGGTGGCAGGGTTTGAGGCCTGCCAGGAAGTCCAGATGCGCCTGCGGCACTGCAGCGCGGGCGCGGGCGTGGGTTTGGTAGATGCGGTCGCCCTCCTCCACGCCAACGCCGTAGGATTGCAGGGTCTCCATGCCGCCGATACGGTCGTGCAGCCAGTGGTAGCCGACCAGCAGCCGGGCGTCGTTGCGCGGGTAGTCCTCCAGGAACATCGAGAACATGCGGTCGTGGTTGCCCTTGAGGCAGATCCAGTTGCGGCCCTCGGACTGGCCCTGCATCAGCCGGTCAATCACGCCGCAGCTGTCAGGCCCGCGGTCGGTATAATCGCCAAGAAAGACAATGCGGGCGTCCGGGCCGCCATCGGCTTCGATCAGCGCCAGCGCCTGTTCCAGCATCTCAAGCTGGCCGTGGATATCGCCAATGGCGTAGATTGGGCTGGTCATGTCAGGATCCTTTGCCGGGAAGGCGCCGAAAAAATGAAAACGCCGCCCTTATAGCCGGGCGGCGTTTCCGATTGAACCGTTTACAAGTTCAGCACTAGGGCCCGGTCGTCAGATGACGTCGAATGCCAGCGGCTTGATCTGGTTGAACAGCCCGGTTTCGGCAAGCTTGGCACGCACCTCTGCCGGGACCTCGTCATCCACATAAAGGAGCGCGATGGCTTCGCCGCCTGCCTCGGACCGGCCCAGGGTGAAGTTGGCGATGTTGACGCCGTGATCGCCCAGGGTGTGGCCCAGGGTGCCGATGATGCCGGGCACGTCCTCGTTGGTGGTGTAGAGCATATGCGCGCCCACATCCGCCTCGATGTTGATGCCCTTGATCTGGATGAACCGCGGCTTGCCGTCGGAGAACACGGTGCCGGCCACCGAGCGTTCGCGCTTGGAAGTCACCGCGGTCACCTTGATGTAGCCGTCAAAGGAGCCGGATTTATCCTGGTTGGTGGTGGAGATCTGAACACCGCGCTCCTTGGCGACAACCGGGGCGGAGACCAGGTTCACCTCCGGATTGGAGCGTTTCATGATGCCCGCGATCACCGCGCAGTTCAGCGCGTCCAGGTTCATGCCGGCCGCAACCCCGTCGTAGAGGATGTTGATCGCCCGCAGCGGCTCGTCGGTCATCTGGCCCACGAAGGAGCCCAGGTGGTCGGCCAGCTTGATCCACGGGCCCATGACCTTGGCTTCCTCGGCGGTGACGCTGGGCATGTTGAGCGCGTTTTCAACCGCGCCGGTCAGCAGGTAGTTGGACATCTGCTCCGCCACCTGCAGGGCAACGTTCTCCTGCGCCTCGGTTGTGGCGGCGCCCAGGTGCGGGGTGCAGACCACGTTGGGCAGGCCAAAGAGGGCGTTTTCCTTGGCCGGTTCCACCGAGAACACGTCGAAGGCAGCGCCTGCCACATGGCCGGAGGTCAGCAGCTCCGCCAGTGCGGCTTCGTCCACCAGGCCGCCGCGGGCGCAGTTGATGATACGCACGCCCTTCTTGGTCTTTTCCAGGTTTTCCTTGGACAGGATGTTGCGGGTCTGGTCGGTCAGCGGCACATGCAGGGTGATGAAGTCGGCGCGCGCCAGCAGCTCGTCCAGCTCGACCTTTTCGATGCCCATCTTGTCAGCCTTGTCGTTGCTGAGAAACGGATCGTAAGCGACCACTTTCATCTTCAGGCCGCGGGCGCGGTCGCAGACGATGCCGCCGATATTGCCGGCGCCGATCACGCCCAGGGTCTTGCTGGTCAGCTCAACGCCCATGAACTTGGACTTTTCCCACTTGCCGGCATGGGTGGAGGCCGAGGCCTCCGGCAGCTGGCGGGCAACCGCGAACATCATCGCGATGGCGTGTTCGGCAGTGGTGATCATGTTGCCGAACGGGGTGTTCATCACAATGACGCCGCGCTTGGAGGCGGCTTCCTTGTCGATGTTGTCGGTGCCGATGCCGGCGCGGCCGATCACCTTGAGGTTTTCGGCGTTTTCCAGGATCTTTTCCGTCACCTTGGTGGCGGAGCGGATCGCGAGGCCGTCGTACTGGCCGATGATTTCCGCCAGCTTGTCCTTGTCCTTGCCCACGTCGGGCAGGAAGTCGACGTCGATGCCGCGGTCGCGGAAGATCTGGACGGCAGCTTCGGAAAGCTTGTCGGAGATGAGAACTTTGGGAGCCATGGGTTAGGGTCCTTTTGCGGGGGCCTGTACGGCCATTTGTTTTGAGAAGGGCTGCGCCCGGCCCTGGGTGGGTGCGAAGCGCCCTCCCGTGGGGAGGGTCGGGCGCTGCCCGGCGGTGCTGCCGGGCAGTACAATTATCAGGCCGCTTCGGTCTGGGCCGCGATCTCGGCCTCAAAGGCCCATTTGATCCAGGGCATCAGCGCGGCCACATCGGCAGCCTCAACCGTGCCGCCGCACCAGATGCGCAGGCCCGGAGGCGCGTCTCGGTAGGCGCCGATGTCATACGCCACGCCTTCGGCTTCCAGGCGCTTGGCCACGGCCTTGGCAAAGGCGGCGCCGTCCTTGATGCGCTCGTCCGTGAACTTGAGGCAGACCGAGGTGTTCGAGCGGTATTCCGGCTGCTCGGCCAGGAAGGCGATCCAGGGGTTGTCCTGCACAAAGCTTTGCACCGCGGCCAGGTTGGCATAGGCGCGTTCGCGCAGGCCTTCCATGCCGCCGACGGAGCGGGCCCAGTCCAGCGCCAGCAGGTAATCCTCGACCGCCAGCATCGAGGGCGTGTTGATGGTGGCGCCCTGGAAAATGCCGTCGATCAGCTTGCCGCCCTTGGTCAGGCGGAAGATCTTGGGCAGCGGCCAGGCCGGGGTGTAGCTCTCCAGCCGTTCCACTGCGCGGGGGCTGAGGATGATCATGCCGTGCGCGGCTTCACCGCCCAGCACCTTCTGCCAGGAGAAGGTGGTCACATCCAGCTTGTCCCAGGGCAGGTACTGGGCAAAAGCGGCCGAGGTGGCGTCGCAGATGGTCAGCCCGTCGCGGTCCGCCGGAATCCAGTCGCCATTTGGGACGCGCACGCCGGAGGTGGTGCCGTTCCAGGTGAAAACGACATCGTTGGTGAAATCGACGGTCGAGAGGTCGACGATCTGGCCGTAGTCGGCGGTCTTGACGGTGGCGTCCAGCTTCAGCTGCTTCACCGCGTCGGTCACCCAGCCGGAGCCGAAGCTTTCCCAGGCCAGCATCTCGACGCCGCGGGCGCCCAAGAGGTTCCACATCGCCATTTCCACCGCTCCGGTGTCGGAGGCGGGCACGATGCCGATCTTGTAACCGGCGGGGATGTTCAGGATTTCGCGGGTGCCTTCGATCGCCGCCTTCAGCTTCTCCTTGCCCACCGCAGCGCGGTGCGAGCGGCCCAGCGGCGCGCCTGCAAGTTTGCTCAGATCGAAGACGGGGGGTTTGGCACAGGGGCCGGACGAAAAGCGCGGATTGGCCGGCCGCGCGGCAGGTTGTTCAATAGCCATAAATGCTACCCTTCCAGATAAGCGCCCCTCGTTGGGGAGGGGTGTCCCGCCATCAGAGCTAGTGTGCTGCAGCGCGGCACGCAACAGATATTTTGAAATAATGCGGCTGTTCATCTGTTTTTTGCGACATGAATTTCCACCATCGGAAACAGCCGCGCTGAAATGGCGCAATTGGCTGTTCCTTATGATGCCCCCTGGTTTCAGCAGTTTTTTGCCGTCTGGCTGTTCCGCCGCAGCGGCGTTATGACAGGGGCAGATAGCGCCGGAACGGAGCCCGCCGATGTACACCGCCACCCTGCTTTGCAACCCTGCCCGACCGGTGCTGGAACCCGCGCTGATCGAATCGCTGCGCAATGCCTGGGGCGGCGGCGAGGCAGCCTGGCTGGCGCCGGGAGTGGCGGCGGAGTTTCCGCTGGAGCGGATGCCGGACAATCGCTGGGACGCCTGGGCGGATATTCAGAAAATGGGCGCCGACCTGGTGATCCAGCCCAGCGCCGGGCGGAAAAAGAAGATGCTGCTGGCCGACATGGATTCCACCATGATCCAGCAGGAATGCATCGACGAGCTGGCCGAGGAGGCGGGCGTCGGCGCGCGCGTGAAGGACATCACCGCACGGGCGATGAACGGCGAGCTGGATTTCGAAGGCGCGCTGACTGAGCGGGTCGGGCTGCTGAAGGGGCTGCCGGAATCGGTAATTGGCAAGGTGCTGGAGGAGCGCATCACGCTGATGCCTGGCGGCAAGCAATTGCTGGCAACGATGAAGGCCGATGGCGCCTATGCGGCGCTGGTTTCCGGCGGCTTTACGGCGTTCACCGCACGGGTCGCGGCAGAGCTGGGCTTTGACGAGAATCGCGCCAATACGCTGCTGGCGGAGGACGGCCAGCTGACCGGCGAGGCCGCGCGCCCGATCCTGGGCCGCGAGGCCAAGGTGGAGGCGCTGGAGCAGATCACCGCCCGGCTGGGGATTGCGGAGGCAGATGTGATCGCAGTGGGTGACGGCGCCAATGATCTGGGCATGCTGAAGCGCGCAGGCGCGGGGGTGGCGCTGCACGCCAAGCCCTCTGTCGCAGCGGAATGCGATATCCGCATCAACCACGGCGACCTGACGGCGCTGCTGTACATTCAGGGCTACGCCCAGGACGACTTCAAGGGCTGATCGACCGCATGCTGGAAGTGGGTTTCGAGACCCTGCTGCTGTTGCTGGCAGCGGGGTTTGCCGCCGGGTTCATCGACGCAATTGCAGGCGGCGGCGGACTGATTACCGTGCCGGTTCTGCTGCTGGCCGGGGCCAATCCGGTCACTGCGCTGTCGACCAACAAGATACAAGGTTTGTTCGGCGCGGCGACTGCGGCGGCCACATATGCCCGCGCCGGGCATGTTGACCTGAAGGCCCAGGTCGGGCCTGCGCTGATTGCCTTTGCGGCGGCAGTTGCGGGTGCGTTTCTGGTCGCCTACCTGCCCACCGAATGGATCAGGATGATCCTGCCGGTGCTGCTGATCGGGATCGCGGTTTTCTTTGCGCTGAAGAAGGGGCTCGGCGATCTGGACCGGCACCGGCGCCTGTCCCCTGCCCTGTTCACCGCCACCATGATCCCCTTGTGCGGCGCTTATGACGGGCTTCTGGGCCCGGGGGCTGGCAGTTTCTACATGCTCGCCTTTGTGTCGCTGGCGGGCTACGGCATTCTCAAGGCCACGGCGCATACCAAGCTGCTGAATTTCGCCTCCAACGCGGGCGGCCTGGTTGCGTTTTCCTTCTTTGCGACCCCCTGGTGGATTACCGGCCTGCTGATGGGCTGTGCCCAGATCGCCGGGGCACGGGCAGGCGCGGGGCTGGCAAAGAAACAGGGCGCCAGGGTGATCAAGCCGCTGCTGGTGGTGACGTCCGTATCGCTGGCTGCCAAGCTGCTGTGGGACATGGTGTGACGGCTGGTTGCAGCCTCACCAGTAGTTAACCTTTTTATTAATTAACAATCATGCTAAAAATGGGCATGACACCGATTCTGAAGTCCTTTGCCGCCCTGTCGGACGAGACCCGCCTTTCAATTGTGGACCAGCTGATTTCCCAAGGCGAATTGCCTGCAGGCGATCTGGCGCCAGGCGCCGGTATTTCGGCCCCCGCCATATCACGCCATTTGAAAGTCCTGCGCGAGGCGGGGCTGATCTCGCAGCGGGCGGAAGGCACCCGGCGGCTGTATTCCGCCCGCCCCGAAGGGTTGCGGATGATTGCTGAGTGGACACAATCGCGCCGTGCCTTCTGGGAACGCAGTCTGGACCGGCTGGAAGCGGCCCTGATGGAGGATGATGCATGAGCGACCTGCAGCTGAGACGGACCTTTCCGGTCAGCCCGGAGAAACTGTTCGGCTGGGTGACCACGCCGGACAAGCTGCTGAAATGGTGGGGGCCGGAGGGGGTTTCCATTCCGGAGCATGACCTGGACCTGAGCCGCACCGGCCCCTGGTATTCGGTCATGCAGAACAGCGACGGCCAGCGGTTCCATGTTTCCGGCCAGGTGACCCATGTGGATGTGCCGAAATCTGTCGGTTTCACCTGGGCCTGGCATGAGGAGGACGGCAGCCGCGGCGCCGAAAGCCATGTGACCTTAACCATCGCGGCCGCCGGGGATGGCGCCATGCTGGTGGTTGATCACCGCGATCTGGGTGACGACGGCATTGCCGCGCGCCACGAGGAAGGCTGGACCTCCACCCTGCGCAAGCTGGAAGCGGAGCTGGCCAAGAGTTCCTGAACAGGGTTTCACCGCAACCAAGGGAGAAGACCAATGCCACAGTTCATTTTTGCTTATCACGGCGGCAAAACTCCGGAGAGCGAGGAAGAGGGCGCCAAGGTCATGCAGGCCTGGAAGGACTGGATGGGGGCGATGGGGGATGCCCTGAAGGTGCCGGGCGCGCCGGTCGGCCTGTCCAAGACCGTCAGCGCCGGCGGGGTGGCGGACAATGGCGGCGCCAATCCGCTGTCGGGCTATTCGGTGGTGGAAGCCGCCGATCAGGACGCGGCTTGCGAAATGGCCAAGGGCTGCCCGATGGTGGCGGATGGCAGCGGCTCGGTCGAAGTCGCAGAGATCATCGAGATGGAGATGTAACGCAAATGCCCCGGGTTTGAGCCCGGGGCATTCGTTTTCAGAACAGCAGTTCGGCGGCGGGGCGAATTGACCCGCATTCCAGCCCGCGGCGGCTGTAGAGCATCTTGTTCATGTACTTGCGGGTCTCCGGGTGGTCCGCGTCCAGCACGCCGAGGCTGACCATCAGCGCCGCAATCGCGCATTCGCTGGCACGGGTGGTGCCATCGGCAATCTTCAGCGCAACGCCCAGTTTCTGTTCCGGCAGGATGGCGATGAACACCGCCTCGGCCCCGGTCTTGATTGCCACCTTGCCGTCCATGGCGCGCATCAGGTTGGTGCAGCAGCGGGTTTCGCCGGCCACCAGCTCGGGATGCGCGGTCATAGCGGCAACCAGCTGCTGCGCCGCGTCGGACGCGCGGTCGGAGCGGTCCGCGGCGCTGGCAAACCAGGCCATCGAACGCGCCAGCCCGGTGACGGTGGTGGCAAAGTTCGGCGCCGAGCAGCCGTCGATGCCATAGCCGGGGCTGTCCTGGCCGGTGGTTTCCTCAAACGCCGCCAGGCAGGCCTGCTGCACCGGGTGGTCCATCTCGATGTATTCCGAACCGCCGCCCAGGTACTGGTTCAGGGTCAGGAAGCCCGCGTGTTTGCCGGAACAGTTGTTGTGCACCTGGCAGGGGCTGCTGTCGGTCTTGATCAGCTCGTTGCGGGCCGGAATGTCGTCCGGCAGCTGCGGGCCGCAGCGGAAGTCGTCATCAGCCATGCCCAGCTGATCCAGCCAGGCATTTACCCGGTCCGTATGGATGTGCGCACCGTTGTGGGAGGCGCAGGCCAGCGCCAGCTGCTCTGAGGTCAGCCCATAGCGCGCGGCCGCACCGGAGGTGATCAGCGGCAGCGCCTGGATCATCTTGGCGGAACTGCGCGGATAGATCACTGCATCCGGGTCGCCCCAGCTGCGCACCACCTGGCCGCTGTCATCGCAGATGACGGCATGGCCCAGGTGCAGGCTTTCCAGCAGCGGGCCGCGCCAGACTTCGGCCATGGGCACTGGATTCGGCATGATGTCTCCCCTCATGTTTGCATGCGGAATTCTGGGCGAAATCCTGCCAAAACGCACTTTCGCCCGTGGTGCTAGTTACGTTAGTGTGCTTGTGTAGCGCAAGCGAGGGGATCGGGACCAGACAGCGGATGAACGCTGCGGGCCCTTTGCTTGGTTTTGAGGTATAAGAGAACAGTCTTGGAGTCGGGACAAATGGCATTGAAACTCGCCCGCGTGGCTGCGGGCCTGTGTCTGGCAGCATTGGCAACCACCGCAACTGCGCAGGAAACGTCGAACAACCGGGTTGCAGCCAAGGTGGACTGGAGCGTCTTCGAGGGCAATGATCCGAATGAATGCTGGGGGGTTTCCGCACCGAAGGAGACCGTGAACACCCGCGACGGCCGCGTCGTGGCGGTGCGCCGCAGCGAGATCCAGCTGTTTGTCACCTTCCGCAGCGGCGATGCGCCCAAGGGCGAAGTGAGCTTCACCGGCGGCTACCCGTTTGCGCCGGGGTCGACCGTGAACATGGCAATCGGCGAGTCCGAGTTCGAGCTGTTCACCGAGGGCGAATGGGCCTGGCCGGCGACCCCCGCGGATGATGCCAAGATCGTCACCGCCATGAAGCGCGGCGCCGATGCGGTGTTGACCGCGCGTTCGGCGCGGGGCACCCAGACCAAGGACACCTTCTCGCTGCTGGGGTTCACCGCGGCGGTCGAAGACGCGGAAAATCGCTGCAGCAAGTAACCCTCTGCATGCGCGGAAATCTGGCAAACCCCGGCCCGCGCCGGGGTTTTCTTGTTTGAAGGCCGCGGGGCGCGTAGCATGAGGGCAGGAGGTGCTGCCCATGCTGAACTCTGTCTTTCCCCCGATCCCTTGCCTTGCAGTTGTTCTGCTTGCACTGCCCGCCTGGGCCAATCCGGCACTGGAATGCGGCCAGGGCAGCCAGGAGGAAGTCGGCTCCTGCGTGGCCGAGGATGAGGAAGGTGTCGAAGCGGCGCTCTTCAATGCATTGGAAGCGGCAATGATCACGGCTGCAGAGCGGGACAATACCAGCGGCGGAACGGCGTCAGAGGCGGCGCTGATGCAGAGCCAGAACACTTGGGAAGCTTTCCGGGCAGCACACTGCAGCTACATCGGAACGGCGCATCCGGTGCCTGAAGAAGCCGGCATTGCCACCCGCGCCTGCTGGACCAAGCTGGGCCGGGCACGGGTTGAGGAACTGGTGCGGCTGAGCAAATGAGCCTTGTCCGCCCCGCCGCCTGAACTGTGTTTTGGCGGATTCCTTTTGATCTCCGTTCGAAATCCTATATAGAGCCGCATCCGCCCACCATCATCCGAGGCTTTTGCCATGACCGCCAGCGCGCCGATCACCCAGGACGTAATGACCCTGCCCCGCAAGGAGCCCGAGGGCGGCAAGATCAATCTTGTCGGCCTGACCCGCGAGCGGATGCGCGAAGTTCTGATCGAACACGGCACCCCGGAGAAGCAGGCCAAGATGCGGGTCGGCCAGATCTGGCAGTGGATCTACCAATGGGGCAAGCGCGACTTTGCCGACATGACCAACCTGGCCAAGGCCTACCGCGCGCAGCTGGCGGAGACGTTTGAGATCCGCATCCCCGAGGTGGTGAGCAAGCAGGTGTCGACCGACGGCACCCGCAAATACCTGGTGCGGATCAACGGCGGCCATGAGGTCGAGGTGGTCTATATCCCCGAGGATGACCGCGGCACCCTGTGCATCTCCTCCCAGGTGGGCTGCACCCTGACCTGCTCCTTCTGCCATACCGGCACCCAGAAGCTGGTGCGCAACCTGACCCCGGCCGAGATCGTTGGCCAGGTGATGATGGCGCGCGACGATCTGGAGGAGTGGCCGGTGCCGGGTGCGCCCAAGGAAGAGACGCGCCTGCTCTCGAACATCGTGCTGATGGGCATGGGCGAGCCGCTTTACAACTTCGACAACGTGCGCGACGCGATGAAGATTGCGATGGACCCCGAGGGCATTTCCCTCAGCCGCCGCCGCATTACCCTGTCGACCTCCGGCGTGGTGCCGGAAATTGCCCGCACAGCCGAGGAAATCGGCTGCCTGCTGGCAATCTCCTTCCACGCCACCACCAACGAGACCCGCGACGTGCTGGTGCCGATCAACAAGCGCTGGAACATCGACGAGCTGCTGCAGGCGCTGGCGGATTACCCCAAGGCCTCCAACTCCGAGCGGATCACCTTTGAATATGTGATGCTGGACGGGGTGAACGACTCGGACGAGGACGCGCACCGTCTGATCGACCACATCAAGCGCTACAACATCCCGGCCAAGATCAACCTGATCCCGTTCAACGAATGGCCAGGCAGCCCGTACAAGCGGTCCTCCAACAACCGCATCCGGGCCTTTGCCAATATCATCTATCAGGCAGGTTACGCCTCGCCGATCCGCAAGACCCGCGGCGATGACATCATGGCCGCCTGCGGCCAGCTGAAATCGGCCACCGAACGCGCCCGCAAGAGCCGCAAACAGATTGAGGCCGAAGCCGGGATGAAGTAACCCCGGCTCCGGCCCCGCTGCGGCAGGGTCCCCGGCTGCCTTAACTGAAAATGAAGTCGTCCGCTGTCAGCCCGCCGGTGTAACCGGTGAGCTCAATGTCGTGGTTGCCGTAGTAACTGATCAGCGTGTTGCCGCCCTGTTCGGTGATGGTCAGATCGCCGAAGCCGCTGATCACTGTCTCCGAAAACTCGATCCTGTCGTTGCCACTGCCGAAATCGGTGATGGTCTCGTCTTCCCAGTAATCCGCATAGACAAAGACAAACACGTCCGCGCGGGCGCCGCCGGTCAGAACATCAGAGCCGTCGCCGCCCACAATTCTGTCGCGGCCGGCGCCGCCGTTCAGCGTGTCATCGCCGCGGCCGCCGTACAGCGTGTCATTGCCGCCATTACCGCGCAGGATGTCGCTGTCATTGCTTCCGCCTGAATAATCCCCGCTGTCCGAACCGCCATGAAGCACGTCATGGCCCTTGCCGCCCCAAATCCGGTCGGCGCCCTGGCCGCCGCTGACAGTGTCCGCACCGCCGCCGCCGAACAGCCTGTCATCCGCTTCGCGGCCCAGCACCGTGTCGCTGCCGGCCATTGCCCGGATCACCGTATCCTGACCGGTCGCAAGCACCGTCTCGGAACGTTCGCTGGCCTCGATCACAACACGGCCGGCCTGATTGAGACTTGCAGTCCAGCCCTCTGTGCCGCCGGTGCCGCCGTAAAGGTGCTGCAGCGCCTGCAGATCGAACATCCCAAGTTCGGTGGCATTGTAGCCGCCGTAGTTGTAGGTCATGACCGAATGGGCCTGGTCGTCGAGATGCCCTGCCAGCGTGTTTTCGCCATCATGGGGATGCTCCAGCCCCACAGCATGGCCGATTTCGTGCAGGATCGTTTCATAGCCGTATGAACCCGGCGCCATGCTGCTGCCCTGGATTGCCAGCTGCCCCTGCCCGGTGGAATAGGCGCTGGACCAGGCATAATGAGCCCAGCCTGCGGCGCTGCCGCCATCGTAGCCGAACACATTGATCATCGCCGGGCCATCGGTTTCGACAAAGATCAGCCCGGCGGCCTCCTCGAATTCGGCCAGCGCCAGGCGGAAATAGTCGCGCTGCGTCTCGTTGAAGGACCAGTAGCCGGTTGCGCCATAAGGATCACTGGAGGCGTCATCCAGTTCACCGCTGCTGACGAAGCTATAGGTCACAACCGTTTGAGTGCCGAGGCCGACCTGACTGTTCCAGCGGTAATTGCCATTCGACGTATAGGCCAGAAGTGACGTGTAGTCTGAGACTTCGGACATCCTTGCTCTCCACTGCTCCACCGCCGGTAAGGTATTGTTTGCAAATGCGGCCAAGTTTGGCCGCTTTTCAGGCGCAACCGGCGCAAACACGTTAAGGTTTGTTGTAAATGGCGGATATCTGCGTGTTAGGGACGCGGCTGGGCGCGGATTCCGGCCGGTCCGCCCGGCACGGCCGCCAGCGGTTCAGCAGCCTCCGCGCCTGTTGCAAGGCGGGCACAGTGGCTGCCGCTTGAGCCGCCGCCGCATTCTTTCCCCAATCCGGTTCCATTTCCGCCGCTTGCGGCAAACAGTTTCCAGATTACGGACAATCAAATTTTCAGAAGGAAACGCAGATGGCTCCGATGGAACGAAAGACCGCCCCGATCGATCCCAGTGTACTGGACCTGATCCGCAGCGAACGGCAAAAAGCGCTGAGCCCGCGGGAGTGGCAATTCCGCCTGCGCGGCTACGGTTATGCAGTGAAAACCGTGGAAGGCACCCAGATCCTCACCCGGCTGACCACCGGAGATGAAGTGGGCAGACTGCCGCCGGAATTCGCCTGATCCCGGCAGAGCAGTTCACGCTGCGCTCAGCGCTCGCGGCCTGGCAGGCTGTCGCGCGGCGGCGCAGGCTCCCAGTTTTCAATGATGTGCACCGCTTCCTGCGCGGTATCGACCACCCGGAACAGGTCCAGATCCTGATCCGAGATGGTGCCGGCATCGGCCAGCGCCTCCCAGTTGATAATCCTGTCCCAGAATTCCTTGCCGAACAGCAGGAACGGCACCCGCTCCATCCGCCCGGTCTGGATCAAGGTCAGGCTTTCGAACAGCTCATCCATCGTGCCGAAACCGCCCGGGAAGACCGTGATCGCCCGCGCCCGCATCAGGAAATGCATCTTGCGGATCGCGAAGTAGTGGAAGTTGAAGCTGAGATCCGGGGTCACGAAGCCATTGGGCGCCTGTTCATGCGGCAGCACGATCGACAGGCCGATGGAATGGCCGCCCGCATCCTGTGCGCCACGGTTGCCCGCCTCCATCACGCCAGGGCCGCCGCCGGTCACCACGACATTCTGACGGCCGCCGCTCTGCTTGGATTTCTCCGTCATCAGCCGGGCGAACTCGCGCGCCTCATCATAAAAATGCGACAGGTCCGCCAGCGTCTGGGTGCGCGCCTTGTCCTTGTGCTCCGGGTCCGGGATGCGGGCGCCGCCAAACATCACGATGGTGCTTTCGATGCCGCGCTCGTTCAGCATGAGCTCAGGTTTCAAAAGCTCCAGCTGCAGCCGCACCGGGCGCAGCTCCTCGCGGTACATGAAATCCTGGTCGGCAAAGGCCAGGCGGTAGGCAGGCGACCGTGTCTGCGGCGTGGCGGGCACATGCTCTGCCCGGTTCCGGTCGGTATGGGCATCGCTGAAACGGCTGTGGCGGTCTTCGGTCATGGATAATCCAGGTAAAAAATAACAGGACCTCCTTTGTAACCCCCCTTGGCTGTTAGCGCCAATCAAGAATGCAGGAGAACGCGCCGTTCCGCTTGCGCCCGGGCCCGGCACCGATAAGGTTCCGGCGCAGCAGGCAGGAGGGCAGCGCATGGATTGGCAGAAAGAAATCAAGGCAGCGGCAGAGCGCATCCGCCCGCATGTGCAACAGACCCCGGTGATGCAGACCCGCGGTTTCGGGCTGGACCATCCGCTGGAGCTGAAGCTGGAGCACATGCAGCACACCGGCAGCTTCAAGGCCCGCGGCGCCTTCAACACGCTGCTGAGCCAGGAAGTGCCCGCGGCCGGGCTGGTCGCTGCTTCGGGCGGCAATCACGGCGCCGCAGCGGCCCATGCCGCACATCAGCTGGGCCACAGGGCCCGGATCTATGTGCCGGAGATGGCAGGCCCCGCCAAGATATCGCTGATCGAACGCACCGGCGCCGATCTGCAGGTTGTGCCCGGCGCATATGCCAACGCGTTGGAGCAGGCGCAGGCCTATGAGCGGGAGACTGGTGCGATGCAGGTCCACGCCTATGACGCACCCGCAACCGTCGCGGGACAAGGCACCTGCTTTGCCGAATGGCAGTTCCAGGGGCTGCAGGCGGATACCCTGCTGATCGCGGTCGGCGGCGGCGGGCTGATTGCCGGCGCGCTGGCATGGTTCCAGGGGGTGAAGAAGATCGTCGCTGTGGAACCGCAGACCTCCTGCGCGCTGAATGCCGCTCTGGCGGCGCAACAGCCGGTGGATGTGGAAGTCTCCGGCGTGGCCGCCAACGCGCTTGGCGCCAAGCGGATTGGCAATATCTGCTTTGAACTGGCCGTTGCGCAGGGCGTCACCTCCCTCACCGTTCCGGACAGCGCAATCACCCAGGCACAGACTGCCCTGTGGCGCGAACGCCGGATACTGGCCGAGCCCGCTGGCGCCACGGCACTGGCAGCGCTGATGTCCGGCACCTACAGGCCGGCGCCGGGTGAACGTGTGGCAGTACTGATCTGCGGGGGCAACATTGCCCCGGACCCGCTGGGATAATCCTTGCGGGCCGGAATCCGCGCAGGTATCGCCATTATATGTCTGCAACCATCGCTGATACGATCTACCACGCCCTGAGCGAGCGCATCATCACCGGCAGCCTGCCTGCGGGGGAAAAGCTGCGCCAGGACCATATCGCGCGGGAGTTCGAAGCCAGCCACGTGCCCGTGCGCGAGGCGCTTTTGCGGCTGGAGGCGCACGGGCTTGCGGTTTCCGAACCCCGCCGCGGCACCCGTGTCAGCGCGCTGAACCCCGCGGAGATCCGCGAGGTGATCGAAATGCGGGTGGCGCTGGAGGTTCTGGCGCTCACCCACGCCTTCAGCCGCCTGACGGCTAAGGATATCGACGCCGCGGAGGCCGCCCGCCTGGCCTGTGACGCGGCAGAGGACATGGCCGGCTGGGAGCGGCTCAACCGTGCCTTCCACAAAGTGATCCTGGCCCCCTGCGCAATGCCCAGGCTGCTGGCCTCGATCGACGATCTGCACATCGCCGCCGCCCGGCATCTGTTTGCCAACTGGCAGCACCAGTGGAGCCGAAGGGTGGACGCAGACCATGCCGCCATCGTCCAGGCGATGGCCCGGCGCGATGCTGCCGGCGCCTGCGAGATTCTGCGCCGCCACCTGCGGCGGGTGCGCTGATTTTGCAAGGCACAGCCAGGCCATACTGACGCCGCAATCGTCTGCAAGCTGGCTTCCGGTTCAAGGGAGCTGTTTATGAAACGGTACGAGTTCGAATTGCAGGGGCATTACGACACCCCGGAAAAGATCGCCGATCATGTCAATGAACTGACGGGCCAATCCTTTCTGACGGCCGTCCGTTCAGCCCTTACGGCGAAGGGATACCATTGCTCGGAAACCGACTTTGAAGACTGGGGCTGGTATTTCTGCACGGCGGATCACGGCAGGCAATTTCTGGTCGGCTGCGAAACCTACGGCAACCAGGACACCCGCGAGGCGCATCTCTTTATCAAGCAGGAACGCAGCCTGTTTGACCGACTGCTGCGCCGCAATCCGGCTGCAACTGAACCGGGCATAGAGGCCGGCCTCCGGCAGGTGCTGGTCGAAATGCATGGTGTCACCGGCCTTCGTGAAAGCAGCGGCTAGCGGCAGAAACGCCGCCGGGGGCGGCAATTTGGACGCAATCCGGACATGACCTGCAGGCAGTTTGCCGCTATGAAGCTGCGACTCAAACCGACGCCGGAGGAACATCCATGTCCAACGCCCAGCTGGAAGCAGCGATCGAAGCCGCCTGGGAGGCGCGCGACACCATCACCCCCGCCACCACCGGCGAACAGCGTGAAGCCATCGAAGACACCCTGAATGCGCTCGATTCGGGCAAGCTGCGGGTGGCCGAGAAGCTGGAGAACGGCGACTGGCATGTGAACCAGTGGGCCAAGAAGGCGGTGCTGCTGGGCTTCCGCATCAAAGACATGGAAATCCACGAAGGCGGCCCGCAGGCCGGCGGCTGGTGGGACAAGGTCGACAGCAAATTCAACGGCTGGGGCGAAGCTGACTGGAAATCCGCAGGCTTCCGCGCAGTGCCGAACTGCGTCGTCCGCAAATCCGCCTATATCGCGCCGGGCGCGGTGCTGATGCCCTCCTTCGTGAACCTCGGCGCCTATGTCGATGAAGGCACCATGGTCGACACCTGGGCCACCGTCGGCTCCTGCGCGCAGATCGGCAAGAACGTGCACCTATCGGGCGGCGTCGGCATCGGCGGCGTGCTGGAGCCGATGCAGGCCGGCCCCACCATCATCGAGGACAACTGCTTCATCGGCGCCCGTTCCGAGGTGGTCGAGGGCTGCATCGTGCGCGAAGGCTCGGTTCTGGGTATGGGCGTGTTCATCGGCAAGTCGACCAAGATCGTCGACCGCGAGACCGGCGAAGTGATGTACGGCGAAGTGCCGCCCTACTCGGTTGTGGTGGCGGGTTCGATGCCGTCGAAGAACAACATCAGCCTTTACTGCGCGGTGATCGTGAAGCGTGTCGACGAGAAGACCCGCTCCAAGACCGGCATCAACGAGCTGCTGCGCGACTGATCCGCGCCCCGCAGTCTAAGACCAGAAACGCGCCCCATTCCGGGCGCGTTTTTCTTTTCTGAAGCGCCTGCTTGTTTCTGGTAAAAATACCCGCGGAGAGGCCGTTAGGCCCCGGGACGGCGCCCCCTCCTGCACGAAAACCTTGCCGCGCATTAAGCCTGCTGCTAATACCATTACATCTACACATAAGAGGGTCAGATGCAGACCATATTCGCCCAGCGCGCCCGCCTGCCCCAGGGATGGGCAGAGAACCTCCGGCTGACGATTTCTGAGGGCCGGATTTCTTCCTTGGAAACCGGTGCCGAACCGCAGGCAGGGGATACCCGGGCGGATGTGCTGCTGCCATCGCTGGGCAATTTGCACTCCCACAGTTTCCAGCGCGCGATGGCGGGGATGACGGAGTACCGGGCCGCAGGCAAGGACAGCTTCTGGACCTGGCGTGAGCTGATGTACCGCTTCATGGACCGCATCACGCCCGAGCAATACGAGGCCATTGCTGCGCTGGTGTTCATGGAGATGCTGGAGGCAGGATATGCCTCGGTGGGGGAATTCCACTATGTCCACCACCAGCCAGGCGGTGTGCATTTTACGTCGGTGACAGAGCTAAGCGAGCGGGTGTTTGCGGCCGCCGGCCAGACCGGCATCGGCCTGACCCACCTGCCGGTGCTTTACACCTACGGCGGTGCCGGCAAGCAGGAGCTGAGCGGCGGCCAGCAGCGGTTCGGCAATTCGGTGGCTGAATTCAACGAGCTTGTCAGCCGCGCCCGTGAATTTGCCGCCCGCGAACTGCCGTCCGACGCTTGCGTTGGCATCGCGCCGCATTCTCTGCGTGCCACCTGCCCCGAGGATCTGGCAGAGGTGCTGCAGATCCAGAACGGTCTGCCGGTGCATATCCACATCTCGGAGCAGCCCAAGGAAGTTGCCGACATCAACGCCTGGCTGGGTGCGCGGCCGGTCGAATGGCTGCTCGACAACGCGGCGGTCGACGGCAAGTGGTGCCTGATCCATGCGACCCACATGACCAGTTCTGAAACCGCAGGCATGGCGCGGTCCGGTGCTGTGGCGGGCTTGTGCCCGATCACCGAAGCCAACCTGGGCGACGGCCCGTTCAACGGTGTGGAATACCTGGCGGAGAAGGGTGCGTTTGGGGTGGGATCAGACTCTAACGTGCGGATTTCTCTGCCCGAGGAGCTGCGCACGCTGGAATATTCCCAGCGTCTTCGGGACTTTGCCCGCAACGTGCTGGTGCCGGGCGAGGGCTCGGTTGGCGAAACCCTGTACCTGGGCGCGGCAAAAGGCGGGGCGCAGGCCCTGGGCCGCGACGCCGGGCGGATCGAAGAGGGCGCGCTTGCAGATCTGGTTGCGATTGACAGCGGCGTGCCCGCTCTCTGCGCGCTGAAGCCGGAGCAACTGCTGGACGGCCTCTGCTTTGCCGCAGGCGATGACACGGTCACAGACGTCTGGAGCGCCGGCCGCCATGTGGTGAATCAAGGCCGCCATATCGCGCGGGACAGCGTGGTTGCCGGCTACAAGACGGCCATTAAAGAGCTGCTGAACAGTCTCTAAACAGGCAGAATCCGCACTTGGACTACAGTGCCGCCGCCGGTGACCACAGCGCCGGCGGCGGTCCCGGTCACGATCCCCTCCCCGGGACCAAGGCGGTCTGCGTCCACGCCTTCCAAGCTGCCGGAGACCACAAAAAGCACTTGCCGTCCTTCAACAGCCGGAACAGGGCCGTCCACAAGGATTTCGGGTCCCGCCGTCACCCGCGCCGGGTCATAAATCACGTTGAAGGCCTTGCAGGGCCCATCGCGCAACCGGCAGTCCAGCGGCAACCCGCCATCGAAGCGCAGCGGTTCCAGCGGCCGGGCCTCCAGCCGCGTGGTTTCATTCGACAGGGTGTGCCCGGCCCCTTCGACGATGCAATGGATACGAGCGAGGCCCGGGAATGCGGAAAACGGGCCGTCACGGGTGATGTCCGCCAGGCTCAGGCGCCAGACCATCCTTCCGTCTTCAGTGTGCGACGCCAGTTCCCGGGTCACACCGCCGCCGTTCTTCCATGGCACGGGATGGGCAGTCATGGCGGAGAAGCGCATTGCAGGATCCTTGCAGCCGATCTTTCAACCCAGGCATAAATCTTGGATGCCAGGAACCGCAAGCTTTCCGTTTCCCGCTCATCGGGCCTGCAGCGGCACCGCAATTTGATTGACCATCCCCCCGCCCCGGCGCTATGGCGGCGGCATGGAAAAGAAGAAACCCTCCCGCCAGCAAGTTTATACCCTGCTTGTCCAGATCGGCCGCAAGGACGGAGACGGCCTGCCCGACGGCGCCACAGGCGCGGCGCTGATGATCTATGCCTCGGGCATTGATGAGGCTGAGGCGGTGCGGGAAACCGTGGCGATCCTCAAGCAGGCCGACACCGCGCCGCTGGACGTGACAGGCTACGGCACGCTGGAAGAACGCGAAGCCGAAGGCCATGAGATCGGCGAAGAGGAGCGTGACCTGATGCAGCGGGCGCTGGAGGAAAACGCGGTGATCGTCGCGCAGATGACCCCGTTCTTCGACGGCGAAGAGCCGGTGTTCCACTGACCGCAGACCTCAGTCCTGGCTGCCGAACCATTTGCGGTAGAGGGCGTCATAGCTGCCGTCCTCCTGCATCGCCAGCAGCGCCTGGTTGACCTCTTCCACCAGCGGCGAGCCGGCCGGAAAAACCAGCCCGTAGTTTTCGCGCAGGAACGGCTGGCCAATGGTCTGCCCGAATTTGTGCCCGCCCTGCTTCTCGTAGTAGTTCAGCACCGGCGCATCAAAGACAACTGCCTTGATCTCTCCCGTCTCAAAGGCAGCCAGCATATCCTCCAGCCCGGAAAAGGCGGCGTAGTCGATCTCGCGCCGGTCCAGGAAGCCGGCTGCCGTCGAACCGCCGATGGTGCCGACGGATCTGCCATAAAGATCGTTCACCGAATTCACCGAGCCGCTGATTGCCTCGACGGTCATCACAGCAGTGATCTTGGCGACGAAGACCGAGACGATGAACAGCGACGAGACCACCAGCACCACACCGAACATGCGGCCGACCGGTGTGCGCGGCACCCGTTCCTCGAAGCCGCCATTCACCACCAGGTTCAGCGCCCACCAGAAGGACGGGAACCAAGCCTCATTCAAGGGGCGGTCGAAATAGGGCTGGGCGCGGCGTTCAAAGGCCCACATCACCATGCCGCCGCCGAACAGCAGAAGAAAGGCGATGCCGATAGCAGCGGCCAGGTCCCAGGACATCAGCGCCCGCAGCAGCGACGGCTGGCGGACGTCATCGGCCTGAACCATGATCTGCAGACCGCTTTCGAAAACCGGGTGGCTGAAATCCATCAGGATTTCGCGGGAGGCTGTGATCGAAATATTGGCGGCAGCCAGGTCGGCCTCGCCGGTGCGCACACCGTCCAGCATCTCTGCAAAGCTGCCGGTGCGGTTGATGCGGTAATCCCAGCCCAGCCGTTCCGCCAAAATCCCGAACAGCTCCAGCGAAAAGCCGGTGTCGCGCCCCTCTTCCACCATGGAAAACGGCGGCCGGGTGACAGTGTTGACCGTCAGAACCTGCGCAGAGAGCAGTTGCCCCCAGAGCATGAACAGGGCGGCGGTGATCAGACGGAGATACAGCACGGAAACGCTCGGATTGGCCTCTGAAAGGGTTTCAACGTCCTTAGGCGGATCACCATTTTCACGCAAGCGCTTTGGCCGCGGCGGCAGAATTGCCACCGGAACTGTGTCAGGCAATCCGCTGCGCAGAGGCCTGGCGGCAGCAGCAGTTTGCGGTTGGGGGCAGCCTCGGCTTGCCTCCCTTGGGCCAACGGCCTTTGCGCCCGTTTCGCTGTCTCCGCTGTGAATTGCGCCGCGTGCCGATCCGCGCTAGGCCTGTGCCAGCCGGAACCCGAGGAGCCCGCCGATGCCGCAAACCGATCCCGCCCGCCTGACTGCTGACCTGATCCGCTGCCCGTCGGTCACGCCCGAAGAAGGCGGCGCGCTGGTGCTGCTGGAGGAGCTTCTGAGCGGTGCGGGCTTTGAGTGCACCCGCACCGACCGCGGCGAGGTCAGCAACCTGTTTGCCCGCTGGGGCGCCAAGGGCCACGCCAAGACTTTTGGCTTCAACGGCCACACCGATGTGGTGCCGCTGGGGGATGAGGCCGCCTGGACCATGCCCCCCTTTGGCGCCGAGGAGAAGGACGGGTTCATGTACGGCCGCGGTGCCACCGACATGAAGTCGGGTGTTGCCGCCTTTGCCGCGGCTGCTGTGGACCTCGTGCGGGACACCCCGCCGGATGGCGCCATCATCCTGACCATCACCGGCGATGAGGAAGGCGATGCGGTGGACGGAACCACCGCTCTGCTGGACTACATGGCAGATGCGGGCGAGCAGATGTCCGTCTGCCTGGTGGGCGAGCCGACCTGCCCCAATGAAATGGGCGAGATGATCAAGATCGGCCGCCGCGGCTCGATGACGGCTTGGTTCACGGTGACCGGTGTGCAAGGGCATTCGGCCTACCCGCACCGTGCCAACAATCCGCTGAACGCAATGGCGCGGCTGATGGACCGGCTGGCCAGCCATGAGCTGGACCAGGGGACTGAACATTTCGATGCGTCCACTCTGGCCGTTGTCACCATCGACACCGGCAACACCGCCACCAACGTGATCCCGGCGCAGGCCACCGCTGCCGTCAACATCCGCTTCAACGACGCCCATTCCGGCGCCGGCCTGACAGAGTGGCTGCAGGGTGAGGCGGACAAGGTGGCAGCGGAATTCGGCGTCGAAATCGGGATGAAGGTGAAAATCTCCGGCGAGAGCTTCATCACCCCGCCGGGCGCGCTGTCGGACCTGGTCTCCAAAGCGGTTGAGGCGGAGACGGGACGCAAGCCGGAACTGTCAACCACCGGCGGCACTTCCGACGCGCGGTTTGTGAAAAACCACTGCCCGGTGGTAGAATTCGGTCTGGTTGGCAAGACCATGCACCAGGTGGATGAGCGGGTCGAGGTCGCCCAGATCCACCAGCTGAAAGCCATCTACACCCGCATTCTGCAGGACTATTTCGCATGAGCCTCAGCATTGCGGTCACCGAGGATCTCAAGACATGCTTTGCCTTGCGCCACCAAGTGTTCGTGGAGGAGCAAGGTGTGCCGGTGGAGGAGGAGCAGGACGCGCTGGACGCCGCTGCCACCCATCTTCTGGCGCTGCAGGACGGTGTTCCGGTTGGGACGGCGCGGATTGTGTTCAATGGCAACACTGCCAAAATCGGCCGGGTTTGCGTGCTGTCCTCGACCCGCGGCACCGGGCTTGGCGCCAAATTGATTGAGGCCGCAGTGGATGCCGCCCGGGCACGTCCCGGGATAACGAAGGCCAAGCTTGGCGCGCAGATCCATGCGCTCGGGTTCTATGAGAAGCTTGGCTTCACCGCCTTTGGCCCGGTCTATGACGACGCGGGTATTGATCACCGGGACATGGTGCGCGATTTCACGTGAAACGCTCCCTGATCATCATGCTCAAGGAACCGCGCCCCGGCCGGGTCAAGACCCGGCTGGGGGGGGACATTGGCGTGATCCCCGCCACCTGGTGGTTCCGCCATCAGTCCGCCCGGCTGATCCGTAGGCTGTGCGACCCGCGCTGGCAGATCGTGCTGGCGGTGGCACCGGATACCGCAGCCGCTTCAAAAGTCTGGCCCGCTGATTTACCCCGCCTGCCGCAAGGGGGCGGTGATCTGGGTCAGCGAATGAAACGGATGCTGCGGGCTGCTCCTGGGTCTGCCTGCCTGATCGGCGCCGACATCCCCGGCATCACCCGGGCCCATATCGCCCGCGCCTTTGCAGCCCTTGGCGATCATGACGCGGTTTTCGGTCCGGCAGCGGATGGCGGTTATTGGCTGGTGGGCGCCAAGCACCCAACCCGCCTTCCGCATGGCATATTCGAAAATGTCCGCTGGTCCAGCGAACATGCGCTGGCCGACACGCTGAACACCCTGCCCGGCTGGCGCATTGCGCTGACCGATACCCTGCAGGATGTCGACACCGCCGCGGATCTGCCGCGGCGCTGACGCTTCGCTTTTCACCATGACGCCGCCCCCGCGCCATGCTACGCGGGAAGTATGAGCCGTATTCCCTCCAAGGCCGAAATCCTCGACTGGATCTCCGCCAACCCGACCCATACCTCCAAGCGCGACATTGCCAAGGCCTTTGGCATCAAGGGCGCCGACCGCATCGACCTCAAGCGCATCCTGAAGGAGCTGGAGGCGGAAGGGCATTTGCAGAAGCGCAAGAAAACCTACCGCGACCCGGACCAGCTGCCGCCGGTGACGGTGCTGCAGGTCAAGGCGCCGAACGAGGATGGCGACCTGTATGGCCGTCCGCTGGAATGGCATGGCGAGGGTGTGGAACCCATCATCCTGATCCTGACCAAACCCTCGGACCCGGCACTGGGAGAGGGCGACAAGATCCTGGTGAAACTGCAGATGGTCCCGGATCAGGACCACAATTACGAGGCGCGGCTGATCCGCCGCATCGGAACCAACCCCAAGCGGGTTCTGGGCATCTTCCGCAAAGGGTCTGAGGGCGGGCGGATCGTACCGATCGACAAGGCGGCGTCAAATGAGTGGATGGTGGCGCCAGATGCGGTCAATGGCGCCCGGGACGGCGAACTGGTTGAGGCCGAGCAGACCGGTCCAAAGGGCCGCATGGGCCTGCCGCGCGCGCGCATCGTGGAACGGCTGGGCGACCCGACCGCCCCCAAGGCAGTGTCGCTGATCGCCATTCATCAGCACGGTATCCCTGATCATTTCCCCGATCCGGTGATGGCAGAGGCCGATGCCGCCAAGCCCGTGGGGCTGAAGGGCCGCGAGGACCTGCGTGAACTGCCGCTGGTCACTATCGATCCGGCAGACGCCCGCGACCATGACGACGCCTGCTATGCCCACGCCGATGACGACCCCAAGAACCCGGGCGGCCATGTGATCTGGGTGGCGATTGCCGATGTCGCTGCCTATGTGCGCCCCGGCTCGGCGCTCGACCGCGAGGCGAAGAAGCGCGGCAATTCCAGCTATTTCCCCGACCGGGTGGTGCCGATGCTGCCGGACCGGCTGTCCGGCGACCTGTGCAGTTTGCACGAAGGCGTGCCGCGAGCCTGTATCGCAGTGCGGATGCAGGTGGATGCCGAGGGCAACAAGCTGTCGCACAGGTTCGTGCGCGGGCTGATGCGCTCTGTGGCCTCACTCAACTATGCCGAGGTGCAGGAGGCGCAGGACGGCAATCCGAACGACAAGACCGCACCGCTGCTGGACGATGTGATCAAGCCGCTGTTTGCGGCCTACAAGGCTCTAACAAGGGCAAGAACTGCGCGCGAGCCGCTGGATCTGGACCTGCCTGAGCGCAAAATCGTGCTGGATGACGACGGCCATGTCACCTCGGTTGCCTTCCGCGACCGGCTGGATGCGCACAAACTGATCGAGGAATTCATGATCCTCGCCAATGTCTCTGCGGCTGAAACGCTGATAAAGAAGCGTTCGCCCTTGCTGTTCCGGGTGCATGAGGAGCCGGCGCAGGAGAAGCTGGAAGCGCTGCGCGAGACCGCGCAGGCGGCGGGCCTCAGCCTGGCCAAGGGGCAGGTGCTGCAGACCCGGCATCTGAATGCCCTGCTGAACCAGGCCGCGGGGACGGATGATGCGGAACTGATCAACATCTCTACCCTGCGCTCGATGCAGCAGGCCTACTACAACCCGGAGAACTTCGGGCATTTCGGATTGGCGCTCAGGAACTACGCGCATTTCACCTCGCCGATCCGCCGCTATGCCGACCTGATCGTGCACCGCTCGCTTATCTCTTCGCACGGCTGGGGCGATGACGGGCTGGATGCCGCCCAGATCGAGCGGCTGGAAGACACTGCCACCCATATTTCTGAAACCGAGCGGCGCTCGATGATTGCGGAGCGCGACACCACGGACCGCTACCTGGCGTCCTACCTCAGCGAGCGGGTGGGCAATGAATTCGAAGGCCGGATCAGCGGCATCGCCCGCTTCGGCGCCTTTGTGAAGCTGGACGAGACCGGCGCTGACGGGCTGGTGCCAGTACGCTCCATCGGGCGGGAGTTCTTTCATTTCGACGCCCAGGCCGGAACCCTGACGGGGGCGGACACCGGCATGACACTGGCCATCGGCCAGCGGGTGACAGTGCGGCTGACCCAGGCGGCGCCTGTCACCGGCGGTCTGGAGCTGGAGCTGCTGGCGCTAGAGGACGCGCCCATGCCCGCTGGCGGCGGCCAGCGCGGCCGCCGCAGCCCGGCGGGCCGGACCGTCAAGCGCAAGGCGGCCAAGTCCAAGCACAAGGCCGCCAAGGTGAAGCGCAAGGTGGAACGCAAGCGGCGGAAATAGGCGTCTGTTGCCACGGGGACAGGCCAGTTTTCTGTCACGCTGGAGTATTCAGCGGCGCGCGAGTCTTGTAGGTCAGCGCCCGCTTGATGAGCCAGCCATGGCGGATGGGTTCAACCTCCTCCGGGTGATTGAACAGGACTCCGCGGGTGCCTTCGAACCGGTCCCAGGCAGGGAAGGCCGCGGCAAACTCCGGAATCAGCCGGCTTTGGCAATGCACAAACAGGGCAAAGCGCGCGCCCTTTGGCACCCCCAGCCGGATGGTGGAACCCGCCTTGGTCTCAGGCGTGACGTAAGACGGCTGTCCCCAGCGCAGCACTTCCTCCACCCGTCCAGCTTCTGGTGTTTCGGCGGCGGTATCAAATATCAGCTGCCTGAGCCGCAGCAGCCCTTCCCGCACCAGCGGGTCAGACACCGCAAAGGCAGCCGCGATCTCCGGGGTGGCAAAGGCAGGTTTCATGGCAAGGGCACCGTTTCGAACACACGGCTCAGATAGGCGCATAAAACCTTGTCGCCCCGCAAGCGTTTGCTGACTGCCGAAGCCTCAGAGGTGTGCAGCATGGAGATCAGGAACGGCGCCACGCTCAAGTCAGCAGAGGTGATGCTGCCGCCCATCAGGAACGGACGTTCACTGGCAAGCGCGGCGATGGGCTTCAGGTCCTGCTCCAGCCGGTGCATCCGGTCCGCTTTGCTGAAGCGTGCGAGGCCCTGCCAGTGGAGCCCGGCCTGGATTTCCCTCCTGACCGGGGCGCTGATCTCATCGCGCATGGGTTCGGGAACCGGCTGAAAGATCTGATCCCGCACCTCGGGCCAGACCGTGTCGTCATTCCAGCGCATTTGCAGCAGGTGCAGGCCCAAGTGGTATTCCGCCAGCCGCACCCAAGCGCGCGCGTGGGCGCGGAAGGAAGCATCCAGCCCTGTATCGAAATCGGCCCCCTGCCCTTCCAGCCAGTCGCGGATGCCGTCGCTGTCGGCAATCTGCCCGTCCGGGGTTTCCAGGACCGGCAGCTTCCGGTGCGGCATTTCGGTCGGGTCCAGCATGTCGCTGCGCTGCCAGGGCTGTCCGGACAGCTCCAGCATCAAGGCGGATTTGATGCAAAAGGGGCTCATGCTGAACAAACCGAATCCGGTGGGGAATGTGAGGAGGGAAAGCATTTCTGAAATCCTGTTCGTTGCGTTTACAGGGCTTTTCTAAGCCTCCCTGATGACAATTAGTGTCATTAGTGCATAGGATGGTCAGACATGTCCCGAACTCATCGCCTCTTTCAGCTGATGCAGGCCCTGCGCCTGGGGCCCGGCCCGCATACCGCGGCCCGGCTGGGGGAGGAACTGGGCGTGTCGGCCCGCAGCATCCACCGCGATATCGCGACTCTGCGCGAGATGGGCGCGGTGATCGACGGCGAGGCGGGATACGGCTTTACACTGATCGAGGACAACGCACTGCCGCCGATGGGGTTTCGCGACACCGAGCTGGAGGCGCTGGTTCTGGGGCTGCGGGAAGTGGAGCTGATCGGCGACCCGGAGCTGGCCACCGCAGCCTCTGAAGCCCTGCGCAAGCTTCAGGCGCGTCTGCCGCCAAGGCAGGCGCACCGGCTGCGCCACGCGGTGCTGGCGCCCTACCGGTTCGAACGCCCGATTCCGCCCGCGATTTCCGCACAAGATTTGCGTCAGGCGGCATGGGACGAGGTCGAGGTGCGGTTTGGCTACACTGACGGGTACGGCGCAGTGACCGAGCGGCAGGTGAAACCGCTGAGCGTGGTTTATTTCGACCGCTCGACCGTGCTGATCGCCTGGTGCTGCCTGCGTCAGGCGGTGCGGGTGTTCCGGCTGGACCGGATGCGCGGGCTGGAGGTGACGGAGCAGAGTTTTCGCCCGCACCGGGTGCCAATGCTGCGGGAGGCCTTGGAACAGATGCGCCAGGAGCACCGGCAAGAGCATCGTCAGTAGGACAGGCAGGCGGCACCCCGCACACGCCAGTAGTGGCCTCTTTACCCGGTTCGCGCTGCCGCTAAACTGGAGCTGGGCAGTGAATAACGAGGTGCATCATGCGCAAATGGGTAGCTGTATCGCTGGTGGCAGGCAGTGCAATGGCGGCAGAGGCCGCGCCGGACAACTCCTTGAGGCCTGCCGAGCGGCCCGGGGCCGCGAAGCAGGAGAGGCAAGGTGAAAGCTATCAGCTGGCTTCGGCCACAACCTTGAGACCGGTCGCCAGGCCTGTTGCACCTCAGGAGGCCGCGGTGGAACTGGCGGCGGCGGAGCTGAACTTCAAAGGCTGGATCTCGGAATTCAAAGACCGCGCCTTGGCGCAGGGCATCAGCGCCTCTGTGCTGGACAGCGCCTTTGCCGGGGTGCGCTATGATCCTGAAGTGATCCGCCGCGACCGCAACCAATCGGAGTTCACCAAGACGATCTGGGATTACCTCGACAGCGCCGCCTCGGATCTGAGGGTGAAGAACGGCAAGGCGGCGCTGCGCAACCAGCAGGCGCGGCTGGATCAGATCGAGGCCAAATACGGTGTCGAGAAAGAGATCGTGGTCGCGATCTGGGGGCTGGAAAGCAGCTATGGCACCTTCCGCGGCAAGATGGATGTGGTTCGCTCGCTGGCAACCTTGGCCTTTGACGGGCGGCGCGGGGAATTCTTTGAGGGTCAGCTGGTTGCAGCGCTGAAGATCCTGCAGGCAGGCGATGTTGCCGCCCGCAAAATGACCGGCAGCTGGGCCGGGGCAATGGGGCATACCCAGTTTATTCCGACATCATATCTGGACTACGCGGTGGATTTCACCGGCGACGGCAAGCGGGATATCTGGTCGGACAACCCGGCCGATGCACTGGCTTCGACTGCGGCCTACCTAAAGCAGTTCGGCTGGGTGAAAGGCCAGCCCTGGGGAGTGGAAGTGACCCTGCCCAAGGGGTTTGATTACACCCTGGCTGATCGCGACATTGAGAAACCGCCTTCAGACTGGGCGGCGCTCGGCATCAAGGGGCTGGATGGGCGTGCGGTGAAGGATCACGGGCCCGCCTCAATCCTGCTGCCTGCGGGCAGCGAGGGCGCTGCCTTTATGATCTTCCAAAACTTCGCTGTACTGGAACGCTACAACACTGCGGACGCCTATGTGATCGGGGTCGGGCATCTGGCGGACCGGATCAAGGGCGGCGCGCCAATCCAGGGCAGCTGGCCGCGCGGCGACCGGGCGCTGTCCCTGGCAGAGCGCGAAGAGATGCAGCAGCGGCTGACCAGCGCCGGGTTCGATACCGACGGTATCGACGGCAAGATCGGGCCCAAGACCATCGGGGCAGTGCGCGCCTATCAGGTTGCAAACGGGCTGACGCCGGATGGCTATGCCTCGCTGCGGCTGTTGCAGCGGCTGCGGTAGCACCGGCGGAGGGGGCCTGTCCCCTCCTGGGACAAAGACCTTTGGCTCGCCAACTGGCAGCAGTAAAAAAGATGAAGGCCCCGCAATGCGGGGCCTTTTCTGTTCAATGATCCTTGCGGTGATCAGCCGGGAGACATCCCGCGCAGGCGCTCAGAGCGGCGGCGCAGCATTTCGACCGTGGCCAGCAGCATGATGGAGATCGCCACCAGGATCGTCGCCACCGCCAGGATGGTCGGCGAAATCTGCTCGCGCAGGCCAATGAACATCTGCCAGGGCAGCGTTTTTTGCCCGGCCGAGCCGACAAACAGCACCACAACCACTTCGTCGAAGGAAGTGATGAAGGCGAACAGACCGCCCGAGATCACCCCTGGCAGGATCAGCGGCATTTGCACCCGGAAGAAGGTGGTGACCGGATCGGCACCCATGTTGGCCGCGGCGCGGGTCAGCGAACGGTCAAAACCCACCAGCGTCGCCGTCACAGTGATGATCACGAAGGGGATGCCCAGTGCGGCATGCGCCAGAACCACGCCGATGTAGGTCCCCTGCAGGCCGATGCGGCTGTAGAAGAAGTACATGCCGGCCGCGGAGATGATCAGCGGCACGATCATCGGCGAGATCAGGATCGCCATGATCGCCCGGCGGAACGGCACATGCGGCTGGCTGAGGCCGATGGCGGCCAGCGTGCCGAAGGTGACCGAGACGATGGTCGCCATCGGCGCGATCTTGAGCGAGTTCCACATCGCAGACTGCCAGGAGTCATTGTTGAAGAAATCGCGGTAGTGCTTCAGCGAGTAGCCTTCCGGGTCCAGCCGCAGCATTTCCGGCGTGAAGGTGAAGAAGTCCTGCGCGTTGAAGCTGAGAGGGATAATCACCACGATCGGTGCGATCAGGAAGAAGAAGACCAGACCGCAGATCACCCGGAAAGTGTAATGCCAGGTGCGCTGGCCAACGGTCGCATAAGGAGGAAGTGCGCTCATATCGGTTATCCCAGCTTAACGTTGTCGATGCCGACGACCTTGTCGTAGACCCAGTAGAGGAGCAGAACGACCGCCAGAAGGATTGCGCCCAGCGCCGCACCTAGGCCCCAGTTGCCGGAGGTCGAAATGTGGTAGGCAATCAGGTTGGAGATGAAGGTGCCTTTGGTGCCGCCGACCAGGGCCGGAGTGATGTAGTAGCCCACAGCCAGGATGAAGACGAGGATCGAGCCTGCGCCGATGCCCGGCACGGTCTGCGGGAAATAGACCCGCCAGAAGGCTGTCCAGTCAGTTGCGCCCAGCGATTTGGCCGCGCGCAGGTAAGACGGGTTGATGGTCTGCATGACCGAGTACATCGGCAGGATCATGAACGGCAGCAGGATGTGCGTCATCGCGATAATGGTGCCGAGCTCGTTGTTGATCAGAACCAATCGGTTGGCATCATCCACAAGCCCGATCCAGACCAGTGTATCGTTGATCACACCCTGCTGCTGCAGCAGGATCTTCCAAGCGGAGGTCCGCACCAGGAGAGAGGTCCAGAAGGGCAGCAGCACCAGGATCAGCAGCAGGTTCGCCTTGCGTGCCGGCAGGTTGGCCAGGATCCACGCGACAGGGTAGCCCAGCAGGATGCAGCTGAAGGTGATGATCAGGGACATCCGCATGGTGCGGATCAGCATGGTGTTGTAGATCCGCTCGTTCTCGGGCCGGATTTCCGGACCATCTGCGCCAAGCTGCATATCGACGGCGTTCAAAAAGTAGCCGGATGTGACCGTACCCGAGTAGGTCTTGATGGTGCGCCACAGCTCAACGTCACCCCAGCCCTTGTCGATGTCGATCAGCTTTTCACGGAACGGCCCGTCAGTAGCGAGATCCCATTTGCTGACCTTGCGGCCCGATTTGCGGAACACAGAGGACAAGCCCGGGTTTTCATAGTTCAGGCGCTTGGCGACCTTGGTGTGGGTTTTCGCGCGGGCTGCGATCTGGAGATCCGCGGCCATGGCGGCAAACACTGCCTCTTCAGGCAGCTGTCCTGACGCGGGGTCCCAGTCCGCGAGCGCTTCGACCGTTTGGGGCAGCGTGTCCTGGACGATCCGGTTCTCCACCGAGCGGAACAGCATATCAGCCACCGGCAGGATGAAGGTCACAAGGATGAACAGCAGGAGCGGCGCAATCAGCATCAGCGCGCGCAGCTTCTGCATCCGCAGTGCCCGCGCCAGGCTGCGCTTCAGCGGCGTGCCGTCCGCGGCCAGCACCGGGCCGGATTGGCTAATGTCAGTCATAGGGTTCCCCGTCGGGTCTTTATTTTTTTGGGCAGGGGGCCTGGACGCAGCAGGCCCCCTGCAATCTTGGAAGGGTCAGATTACTTGGCCAGCCATGCCTGGAACTTGGCGTCCAGATCATCGCGGTTGTCTGCCCACCATTCGTAGTCATAGACATGCACGTTGCCGGCGTTGGCCGGATCGGTCGGCATGTGCGGCGCCATTTCGATGCCCAGTTCGGCGTGCTTGCCAACCAGCGGCGCCGAGGAGGCACGGGCCGGGCCATAAGAGATATAGGCGGCCTGGTCTGCCAGACGCTGGGTGTCGGTTGCGAACTTCAGGAAGTCCATCACACGGGCCTTGCGGTCCGCGGGCAGACCCGCCGGAACAACCCAGCCGTCGAGGTCAAAGGACTGCATGTCCCAGAGCATGCCGATCGGCTGGCCCTGTTCGGCGATTGCAGAGAACAGGCGGCCGTTGAAGGTCGAGCCCATCACCACTTCGCCGTCGGCCAGCAGCTGCGGGGTTTCCGCGCCTGCGGTCCACCACACCACCTGGTCCTTGATGGTGTCGAGCTTGGCCAGAGCTTGCGCCACACCTTCGTCGGTGCCCAGCACGTCGTAGATCTCATCCTTGGCCACGCCGTCGCAATAGAGAGCCCACTCCATGTTGTCGATCGGACGCTTCTGCAGCGAGCGCTTGCCCGGGTATTTCTCGGTGTCGAAGATCGCGCAGACCGAATCCGGCTGGTCGATCAGGTCGGTGCGGTAGCCGAAGGTGGTCGAGTAAACGATCTGCGGGACGAAGCAGTCGCTGACGATCAGGTCGCCGAAGTCCTCGGAGGCGGCGGTGCCGTCCGGCGCCGCTGCCAGGTCTTCGTCATGGTTGATCTCTTCCGCCAGGCCTTCGTCGCAAAGACGCATGGAGTCGGAGGCCACAACATCGACCAGGTCCCAGGTCACATTGCCGGCTTCGTTCATGGCACGGATCTTGGCCACGGCTTCAGCCGAGCTTTCGTCCCAAACCACTTTCACATCGGGGTTGGCGGCCAGATAGGGCTCAACATAAGCCTTGTGCTGGCTGGTCTGATAGGCACCGCCCCAGGACACCAGGGTCAGCTCATTGGCCATTTCCTCGGCAAAGGCCGAAGGGGCGCAAAGGGCGGTGGTCATCGCCAGTGCAGACAGTTTGCTGAGTTTCATAGAGAGTCTCTCCTTGTTGAAATTCACAGATGTGAGATTCCCCCCGGTCGTTCTTCTGCCGGGGGTTCGGCGCGCGCGGATCAGGCGTCCAGCGCGCGGCAGTCTTCCGGCAGCCAGCCGATTTCGATCTGCTGACCGGGCTGGAGACGGGTCTGGTCCGGGGCGTTCCGGGTCTTGATGATGAACTCATCATTGCCGGCCACCCGCAGACGGGTGCGGAAGATGTCGCCCATGTAGATGAACTCCAGAACTTCCGCCTTGAGGGTATGCACGCCTTCGCGCAGGCGGCTCTTGTTGTATTCCACCCGTTCCGGACGGATCGACACGCGGGTGCGCTCGCCGGGCTTCGAGACATTGACCGGCTTGCAGTCGATCAGCTCGCCATCGTCCAGCTGCACCAGCGCGATACCGTTGTTGATTTCCTTGACGGTGCCTTCGAGCGTGTTGTTTTCGCCGATGAACTGGGCCACGAAGCTGTTTTCCGGGCTTTCATAAAGCTGGTCCGGCGGCGCGATCTGCTGGATGCGGCCGTCGTCGAACACGGCAACGCGGTCGGACATGGTCAGCGCCTCGGTCTGGTCGTGGGTCACATAGACCACGGTGATCCCCAGACGGTGGGCAAGATGGGTGATCTCGAACTGCATCTTTTCGCGCAGCTGCTTGTCGAGTGCGCCCAGCGGTTCGTCCATCAGAACCAGTTCGGGTTCGAACACCAGCGCGCGGGCCAGTGCGATCCGCTGCTGCTGGCCGCCCGAAAGCTGTGCCGGGCGGCGGCCGCCAAAGGCGCCCATTTCCACCATATCCAGCGCCCGCTTCACCTTTTCCTCGCGCTCGGACTTGCCCATCTTGCGGACTTCCAGCGGGAAGGAGAGGTTTTCCGCAATCGTCATGTGCGGAAACAAGGCGTAGTTCTGGAACACCATGCCGATGCCGCGCTTGTGCGGCGGAATATTGTTAATCGATGTTCCGTCCAGGCGGATATCGCCGTGGGTTGCCGTTTCAAAACCAGCCAGCATCATCAGACAGGTGGTTTTCCCGGACCCGGACGGGCCAAGCATGGTCAGAAACTCGCCCTTGGGCATGGTGAGGTTAAGGTCTTTGACAACGAGATTTTCGCCATCATAGCTCTTTTGGACGCGTTCGAATTCAACGAACGCATCAACGTTTGACGCATCAGCCAAAGCAGGCTCCCCGTAGTTTTGTCATTCCGGCAGATTGGCTCTGCACTTATTCGAAGTTAATCACACCAAAGCTACCAAGCGCTAGATATGAAAAAAATATTCTTTCACCGGTGAGCGTACGAAATTCATACTTCAGTCCCCTCCTGACGGAAAAGAATACCCTAGCGGAACCCTAGTCCTGTTCCGCCCTGGATGATCGGACGCTTTGCGACCCACTTCGGACATTTTGCGCCGCAAACTGCGAAACCTTGGCTGGAAACCGACTCTTTTACCCCCGGAACCGAAGAGAAAAGGCCCGGCAATAATATTGCCGGGCCTTATGAGTCTACCCCTGAATCGGAGCCGGATATGGAATCAAGCGCTGTGCAGCAGATCCTTCGCTTTCAGTTCCGCGTAGCATTCATCCAGCGACTTGACGGCGCGTTCGATCAGCACGTCGATCTGCTCCGGGGTGATCACCAGCGGCGGCGAGATGATCATGCGGTCGCCGACATGGCGCATGACCAGATTGTTGGCAAAGCAGCGCTCTCGGCAAATGTAGCCGACGGTGCCGGCATCAGATGCAAACGCAGCGCGGGTATCCTTGTTCGGGGTCAGCGCAATCGAGCCCATCATGCCGACAATCTTGGCCTCGCCCACCAGAGGGTGATCGGTCAGCGCTTCCCATTTCTGCTTCAGATACGGGGCTGCCACGTCGCGCACGTGGCCCAGGATATTTTCCTCTTCCAGGATGCGCAGGTTTTCCAGCGCCACCGCTGCGGCCACCGGGTGGCCGGAGTAGGTGTAGCCGTGGTTAAACTCGTCGCTTGCGATCACCGAAGCAATCTCATCGCTGACGATAGAGCCGCCGATCGGCGCGTAGCCGGAGCTGAGGCCCTTGGCGATGGTCATGATGTCGGGGCGGATGTTCAGGGTTTCGCTGCCGAACCAGTTGCCGGTGCGCCCGAAACCGCAGATCACCTCATCCGCGATCAGCAGGATTTCATACTTGTCGCAGATCCGCTGGATTTCCGGCCAATAGGTGTCCGGCGCCACGATCACGCCCCCGGCCCCCTGCACCGGCTCTGCGATAAAGGCAGCGACACGGTCTTCACCCAGCTCCAGGATCGCCTCTTCCAGCTCGCGGGCACGCTGCAGGCCGAAATCTTCCGGCGGCATGTCGCCGCCTTCGGCCCACCAGTTCGGCTGATTGATATGGTGGATATCCGGGATCGGCATGCCGCCCTGGGCATGCATGCCGCTCATGCCGCCCAAAGAACCGCTGCCGACAGAGGAGCCGTGATAGGCATTCTTGCGGCTGATGATGACGGATTTCGACGGCTTGCCCTTGAGCGCCCAGTAATGGCGCACCATGCGGATGTTGGTGTCGTTGGCTTCAGAGCCGGAACCGGCAAAGAACACATTGTTCAGGTCGCCCGGCGCCAGCTCTGCGATCTTGGCCGCCAGCGCGATGGCCGGCACATGGGTGGTCTGGAAAAAGGTGTTGTAATAGGGCAGCTCGCG
Organism: Leisingera sp. McT4-56; assembly: GCF_020514995.1. NCBI lineage: Bacteria > Pseudomonadati > Pseudomonadota > Alphaproteobacteria > Rhodobacterales > Roseobacteraceae > Leisingera > Leisingera sp. McT4-56. The sequence goes on from NZ_JAJALF010000008.1 coordinate 123,310, forward strand.
CATCTGGCGGGCGGCCACCTCGGCCAGCTCCTCACGGCCGTAGCCGATGTTGACGCACCACAGACCCGCCATCGCATCAAGGATCTGATGCCCTTCGCTGTCGGTCAGATGCACGCCATCGGCGCGGGTGATAATGCGCGCGCCCTTTTGCGACAGCTCGCCATTGGCAGTGAACGGGTGCATGTGGTGGGCGGCGTCCAGCGCCTGCAGCTCGGCCGTCGGCATGTGGTTGGTGATCACGGTCATGAGACTCGCTCCTGAGAATAACTGATTGGCACCAGAATATGATCAAATTCTCAGGTGTCAATCGAATCAGTTCGCGGCCCGCAGACCCTGAACCACATGCTCCATGCCCTCAAAGACGTCCCGCTCCATCGCCAAGGCGGCCATTTCCGGGTCCTGACGCCGCAACGCGTCGAGGATGTCCTTGTGCCGGTCCGGAAAGCTCTGGGTGCCGAGGCGGCCGCTGACCACCCGCAGCGAGGGGCCGAAGCGCAGCCACAGGCGGTCGGCAATGTCGCTGAGAATGGGCGCTTTGGCATGGGAATAAAGCGCCGTGTGAAAGCTGTAGTTCTGCACCAGATAACCCGCGACATCGCCGGTCGCGATCGCCTTGTCCAGCGCGTTATCAATGGTCACCAGCTCTTCGATATCGGCGGCAGCAATCTGAATCGTGGCCCGGCGCGCAAGCTCACATTCTATTGTTTTTCTTGCGAAAATAAGCTCCTCTAGGTCCTGCGGCCCGAGCAGAGGAACCGACACCCGACGGTTGCCCTGGAACATCAGCGCCCCATCGGAAATCAGCCTGCGGATCGCCTCGCGCACCGGCGTCATGCCGGCTTCCAGCGTCTCGACCAGACCTTGGATTGTCACGGCCTGCCCGGGCACCAGTTCGCCGAACAGAATCTGCGCCCTGAGCTTCTGGTAAACGATCTCATGCGCGGGCAGTTTCGCCGGGCTTTCCTGCGCCGCTGCGGGGGGCGAAGTGGTCTCTGTCACCTGGGGGTTTCCTCCTCGATTTTGGCCAGCTTGCACCATCCTGAGCCAAGTGAAAACATAAAGAGTATTGCCGAACGCGGCAAAACTTGATCAAATCTATTTACAGCCGGACCTGGAAGCCGGCACGCACAGGGAGAATTTCATGACACTGAAAACGATGACCATGACCGCCGTCGTTGCCCTTGGCACGGCAGCCGCCGCCACGGCGGAGGAGGTTCGCGTCTACAACTGGTCGGACTATATCGACGAAGGCCTGCTGGAAAAGTTCGAGAAGGAAACCGGCATCGACCTGATCTATGACGTCTTCGACAGCAACGAGGTTCTGGAAACCAAGATGCTGGCAGGCGGCTCGGGCTATGATGTTGTGGTGCCGACCGGCTCCTTCATGGCGCGCCAGATCCAGGCCGGCGCCTTCCAGAAGCTGGACCCGTCGAAACTGCCGAACAAGGGAAACATGTGGGACGCTATCGAGGAGCGCACCGCGAAGTATGACCCCGGCAATGAATACTCCATCAACTACATGTGGGGCACCACTGGCATCGGCGTGAACGTTGCCAAGGTGAAAGAAGTTTTGGGCGACGACGCCCCAATCGACTCGCTGGGGCTGGTGTTCAACCCGGCCAATATGGAAAAGCTTGCGAGCTGCGGCGTGCATTTCCTGGATGCCCCGGACGAAATGATCCCGGCGGCGCTGAAATACATCGGCGAAGATCCCAACAGCATGGATGCCGATGTCGTTGAAAAGGCAGAACCAGTGCTGCTGGCTGTTCGCCCCTACATCACCAAGTTCCACAGCTCCGAATACATCAACGCCCTGGCCAACGGCGATATCTGCGTGGCCTTCGGCTGGTCCGGCGACATTCTGCAGGCGCGCGACCGTGCGGTCGAAGCAGACAATGGCGTCGAGATCGAATACAACGCGCCCAAGGAAGGCGCGCTGATGTGGTTCGACCAGATGACCATCCCGGTCGATGCCCCGAACCCGGAAGGCGCCCACAAGTTCCTGAACTTCATCATGGATGCGCAGAACATGGCGGCCGCGTCCAACTACGTCTATTACGCCAACGGCAACAAGGCGAGCCAGGAATTCCTGGAAGAGGATGTGATCGGCGATCCGGCAATCTATCCCAACGAAGAAACCGTCCAGAACCTGTACATCAAGGAAGGCTACCCGCCGAAAGTACAGCGCAAGGCCACCCGCATGTGGACCAAGGTCAAATCCGGCACCTGATCAGCCGCTGCCTGACCTGCGGGGCGCATTCGCCGCCCCGCAAATCCTGACGCGCCTGGGTTTCCCTCGCGCGGCCCCCCAATACATCCGCGCGACAATTCGCAGAAGAGGCCCGGCTTGACTGCTTCCGTATTCGAACCTTGGAACGATCCTGAGGCTAAGCCCTTGATCCACTTCCAGAACGTCACCAAACGATATGGTGAGTTCACCGCCATCGACAACCTGACCATCGACATCTACGAGCGGGAATTCTACGCGCTGCTGGGCCCGTCCGGCTGCGGCAAGACCACGCTGATGCGGATGCTGGCCGGGTTCGAGACCCCGACCGAGGGCAAGATTTTCCTGGCCGGGCAGGATATTGCTCCGGTGCCGCCGAACAAGCGGGCCGTGAACATGATGTTCCAGTCCTATGCGCTGTTCCCGCATCTTTCGATCTGGGAAAACATCGCCTTTGGCCTGAAACGCGAAAAGATGCCCAAGCACGACATCAGCGACCGCGTTGATGAGATGCTGCGGCTGACCCGGCTGGAGAAATTCGCCCGCCGCAAGCCGCATCAGATTTCCGGCGGCCAGCGCCAGCGCGTTGCCCTCGCCCGTTCGCTTGCGAAACACCCGAAACTGCTGCTGCTCGATGAACCGCTGGGCGCGCTGGACAAGAAACTGCGCCAGGACACCCAGTTCGAACTGATGGACATTCAGGAGAAGACCGGCACCACCTTTGTGATCGTGACCCACGACCAGGAAGAGGCGATGACCGTCGCTTCCCGCGTGGCGGTGATGGATCACGGCAAGATCATCCAGGTGGCGACGCCGGACCGAATCTATGAAAGCCCGAACTCTGTCTATGTGGCTGATTTTATTGGCGACGTGAACCTGATCGAAGGCACGGCCAAGCTCAACGGCAGCGAAGCCTACGCCATGTCCTGGCACGAGGGCCATGAACCGCTGACCGTCAAGTCACCGACCGCGTTTTCCGACGGGCAGAAGTGCCATCTGGCGATCCGGCCCGAAAAAGTGGCGATCAGCGCCGAAAAGCCGGCCGAGGCGGATAACGCCGTACAGGGCCGCATTCTGGATATCGCCTATCTTGGCAATATCTCCACCTACCATGTGGAACTGCCCACCGGCGCGGTGATCAAGGCGCAGACCGCCAACACCCGCCGCATCGCCCGCCGCGCCTTCACCTGGGAAGACACTGTCTGGCTGTCATGGACCGCCACGGCAGGCGTTCTGCTGGCAGACTGATGCGCCGCTTTGTCCTGATTGCCATCCCCTATGTCTGGCTTCTGGCACTGTTTCTGGTGCCGTTTGCCATCGTTCTGAAAATCTCCCTGTCGGATGCCGCGGTGGCCCGGCCGCCCTATTTCCCGCAGTTCGACTGGGCCGAAGGCATCGCAGCCTTCATCGCAGAGCTAGACTTTGAGAACTTCGTCTGGCTGACCGAAGACGATCTTTACTGGAAGGCCTACCTCAGTTCCCTGAAGATCGCGGTGGTCTCGACCTTCTTCACCCTTCTGGCCGGCTATCCGATTGCCTATGGCATGGCGCGCGCGCCGGAAGAATGGCGCCCGACCTTGATGATGCTGGTGATCCTGCCGTTCTGGACCTCTTTCCTGATCCGCGTTTATGCGTGGATGGGGATCCTGTCGAACGAGGGCTTTCTCAACCAGTTCCTGATGTGGATCGGAGTGATTTCCGAGCCGCTGACCATCCTCAACACCAATTCCGCAGTCTATGTCGGCATCGTCTACACCTACCTGCCGTTCATGATCCTGCCGGTCTATTCGGCACTGGAACGGCTGGACGGCTCTCTGATCGAGGCTGCCGAGGACCTTGGCTGCTCGCGCCTGACGGCCTTTTGGCTGGTAACCGTGCCGCTGTCTAAGAACGGCATTATTGCCGGCAGCTTCCTGGTATTCATCCCGGTGCTCGGTGAATTCGTGATCCCGTCGCTGCTGGGCGGATCCGACACGCTGATGATCGGCAAGGTGCTGTGGGAGGAGTTCTTCTCCAACCGCGACTGGCCGGTGGCATCCGCGGTGGCGGTGGTTCTGCTGCTGCTCCTGGTGATCCCGATCGTGCTGTTCCAGCGCAACCAGCAGAAACAGCAGGAGGCAGAGCAATGAACCGTATGAGCTGGTTTAACGCCGTATCTTTGACCCTCGGCTTTGCCTTCCTATACATCCCGATGGTGATCCTAGTGATCTTCAGCTTCAACGAAAGCAAGCTGGTCACCGTCTGGGCCGGGTTTTCAACCAAGTGGTACGGCGAGCTGCTGCAGAACGAGGCGTTCCTGAATGCCGCCTGGGTGACCATCAAGGTGGCGGTGTTCTCCTCCACGATGGCGACCGTGCTGGGCACTATTGCCGCCTATGTGCTGGTGCGCGGCGGGCGGTTCATGGGGCGGACGCTGTTTTCCGGCATGATCTATGCGCCACTGGTGATGCCCGAGGTGATCACCGGCCTGTCGCTGCTCCTGTTGTTCATCGGCATCGGCCTGGATCGCGGCGTATTCACCATCGTGCTGGCGCATACCACCTTCTCGATGTGCTATGTCTCGGTGGTGGTGTCTTCCCGGCTGGTGACCTTTGACCGCTCGCTGGAGGAGGCTGCGCTGGATCTGGGCTGTTCCGCATCTGAGGCGTTCCGGCTGGTGACCCTACCGATCATTGCGCCCGCGGTGATTTCCGGCTGGCTCCTGGCCTTCACCCTGTCGCTCGATGACCTGGTGATTGCATCCTTCACCTCCGGCCCCTCGGCCACCACCCTACCGATCAAGATCTTCTCGGCCGTGCGCCTGGGTGTCAGCCCCGAAATCAACGCACTGTCGACGATTATGATCTCGATCGTCACCGTGGGCGTCATCACCGCCTCGCTGGTGACCAAGCATCAGGTGGCCCGCCAGAAGCGCGAGGAACAGGCTGCGGTGCGCACCTGATGCGCCGGATCTTTTCCGGCTATGCCTATGGTCCCGGCCCGCGCAGCAATTGCTGGTGGGACGAGACCGTCCCGGCACCGGACTGGCCCGTTCTTGAAGGAGAAGCCATTACCGATGTTGCCATCATCGGCGGCGGTTTCACCGGCGTGTCGGCAGCCCTGCACCTGGCCGGAAGCGGGGTTTCCGTTGCCCTGCTGGAAGCGGAGACACCGGGCTGGGGGGCTTCAGGGCGCAATGGCGGGTTCTGCTGCCTTGGCGGCTCGAAACTCTCCGGCACCGCAATGCGCAGGCTGTTCGGTAGTTCCGCCGCAGACGTTTACGAGGCCAGCGAAGAGGCTGCGGTGCACCTTGTGCATGAACTGCTTTCCTCTCACGGCATAGCGGCCGACACCCACTCCCGCGGGGAGACGCAGCTGGCGCACAGCGAGAAAGCTGCGCGCCGCCTGTCAGCACAGGCCGAGGAACTGCAAAGGGCGGGCGAAGAGGTGGAGTTCCTTGCCCGCCGCCAGTTGGCGGACCACGGTCTGAACGGCAGTTTCCATGCCGCGCTGACCACGCCGGTGGGCTTTGCCTTGAACCCGCGCAAATACCTGTTCGGCCTGGCCGCCGCTGCCGGGAAAGCAGGCGCCAGACTGTTTCAGAACAGTCCGGCGCTATCCATAAAACAGGCGGCCGGCGGTTATAAGATAGAGACTAATAAAGGGATTCTGAGGGCACCCAAGGTTGTCATCGCCACCAATGGCTACTCCTCTGAGGACCTGCCCGAATGGCTGGCGGGACGCTACATGCCCGCACAATCGACGGTCATGGTAACCCACCCCCTGACAGAGGCAGAGCTGCAGGCTCAAGGCTGGTTTTCTCAGCAGATGGCCTATGACACCCGCCACCTGCTGCACTACTTCCGGCTGATGCCGGACAGGCGCTTCCTGTTTGGCATGCGCGGCGGGCTGCTGGCCTCGCCCCGTGCCGAGGCAGGCATCCGGCACAAGCTGCGGCAGGATTTCGAGGCCATGTTCCCGGAGTGGCGGAATGTGGAAACCACCCATTGCTGGTCCGGCATGGTCTGCCTGTCGCGCAATCTGGTGCCCTTCATCGGGCCGGTGCCCGAGAGTCCTGGCATGTTTGCCGGCCTCTGCTATCACGGCAACGGGGTTGCGATGGGCAGCTATGCCGGGCGGATTCTCAGCGACCTGGTGCAGGGGTGCAGGCCAGAGCTGCCCTATTCGCCTGCAGTTCAAAAGATGCCGCGCTTTCCATTCGGCCGCGCCCGCCGGGTGCTGATGCCGCCCGCCTATGCGGTTCTAGGCCTGATGGGCTGAAGCGCCGCGCGTTCCAGTTCATAGCCTTGCCGGTCCTTCTCTCCACCCTGTTCGGCCCGCCACAGGCAATAGGCTGCCATGCGCCAGTGAAACCAGGGTTTCAGCGCTAGCGTCCGGCCTGCAATACGCGGATCGGGATAGGCCCTCAGAAAGCTGTCTTCCTCGGCCTTCGTCAGCGGCGCCCCCCGGTACATCAGCTGCATTGCCGGGGACAGGAACAGAGACAGATCCTCTGCCGGGTCGCCGATCTGCGGGCATTGCCAGTCAATCAGCGTCAGGGTGCCGTCATGCGCCAGCAGGTTTCCCGGCACCGGATCGCCATGGATGAGCACTGGCTGCGGCAGAGGCGGCACCCGGCCCAACGGGCGCAGGGCCGTCAATTGGTCAGGGTTCTTGCAGTTCTTGAGAATACCCAGAGTTTGCGTTTCCAAAGCCGTGCTGCCGTTTATCCCCTGCGGCAGCCCAGGTGGCGGCGACACATCGTGCAACCGCCCCAGGAGCCTTGCCACATGGGCGGTGTCTTCCTGCCAGGGGCTGCCGTTGACATGGGCATAGCTCAGCCAATTCCGGCCTTCGAATGCACCGGTCTGCACCAGCGGCGGCACCATTCCGGTACCGGACAGCGCCGCCAGTATCGCCCCCTCGCGCGCCGGGTCATTGGCGAACAGCGGATTTGCTCCATCTTCGGCGTAAAGCTTGATCACCAGCCCGCCGGCCCGCCAGACGTGGTTTGACCGCCCGCCGGTCAGGCGCCGCGGGGCAGGCACATGCAGCCCCTGTGCAGACAAATGCGCAAAGAAACGGGCTTCGAACTGATCGGGCAGAGGTTGCAGGGCGGTCTCCGGTGTTGGCCGCCCTGTTCTTAGACAGTTTTTCTGTCAGCGCCTACCGCCGGATTACCCTGCAGGTTCACGCAACGCACTGACCGAGGAGGCAAGAACCACCGAGCCGCCCTCGGTAATCAGCCCCACATCTCCGCCCTGCATCCGGGTTTCATTCACCTTGAAATAGATCTCGGCATATTCCTGCAGCAACAGGTCATCGCCCTTCCTGCTTTCTACGACAAAGGAATACTCTCCAGCTTCCAGCGGGTTGCCGTCGTCATCCAGCCCGTTCCACTGATAGGGCTCAGCAGACACCGGCAAGGTGACGCGCTGTACTTCAGTGCCATTTGCATTCTGCACGACCAGTGTCACCGAATCCGCAGCGGCGGCCGGGTTAGGTGCAATGGTGATCTCATTGCTGCCGTCGAAATAGCCGGGCGCCACGCCCCGCGCCTCCATGCCGACCCAGCCCGACAGCGCCGCCATGTTGGCGAGGCCAAGCTGCGACTGCAGCCCCTCCAGCAGGGTATTGCTCTTGGTTTGCTGTTCAACCATCGAGAACTGCGCCAGTTGCGCCGCATATTCGGTCGAATCAAGCGGTTCCAATGGGTCCTGATTCGTGGCCTGCGCGGTCAGCATCTTCACGAAGGTTTCGAAATCGGATGTCAGCCCGGAAGTGCCTTGGGAGGCCGCCGGCTGCGCGAAGGTTTGTGCCGCAGAGCTGCCCGCGGAAGTGACTGCTGTTGTCATGTGTTCAGACCCTCATATCCACACCGGCAGCGCCAAGCCGGAGATTCTGTGTTGCTGGCGCTCCGGCGGCCATTCCACCGGACATTTCCGTCTCACCTCTGCCGCCGGCCTGCGCCGAACCGCCTTGTTCATTTTCACCCTGCTGCCCGCCGCCGGTCTGGCCGCCGCTGAATTCAAAAGAGATATCTTCGTACCCCATGCGGCGGAATTCTTCGGCCAGCTCGTTGATATGGCGCCGCATCAGATCGCCGGTTTCCGGGCGTTCTGTCTGGATGATCATCGTGATGCCTGATTCGCTGGTCACCACCCGCATTTTCACATGCCCCAGCTCCTGCGGGTTCAGGCTCACCTCGACTTTCTGTTCGCCCTTGGCTGCAAAAGCCTCGGCAATCTGCGCCGCGATCATCCGGGGCATTTCCGGCCGGTGCCCAGCCTGCGTGCCAAACGACGCTTCCGCCAGAAGCTGGGTCAGCCCCGGTGATTCACCGGTCATGCCAAGCGCAAGGGACAGGAAATCGGTCTCTGCGGAGGCCTCAGCCATCCCGCCAGCCTGCAACGACTGGATAACCGCCGCAGCCGGAAGCGCCGCTTGCGGTGCTGAGGCGACCTGGGCAGTTCCGGTCCTGATATCTGCGGATGCGGCTTTCGCCACTTCAGCAGCTGCCTCTGAAACATCGTCAAAGACTTTCATGCCAGAAAGGCCCGGCTGCGCTTTCTGATGTGGCGCCGCTGTCACCGGCTGGCCTGCGGCAAGCGCTTGAACTGCGCCTTGCGCGCCAGCCGCAACGGCGCGCGCCACGCCTTCGGGCTGCACCGCGGCCAGTTTCTCAACAGCCTGCGCATTTGGAAAACCTGAAAGTGGCAGGGCTCGGCCAGACCCATCGGAGGCTTGACCCGAAGCAGCGTTGGCGCTGAACGAAGGAGCAGGCCTCAGCGCAGAATCGGCTGGCACAGTATGGCCGCTGCCGCGGCTGCCATTTACGGCAGGCGGTGCCGCTGTGCTTGCTTCCAGCCCCGCCGCTGCCGTGCCGGAAACAATTTTGCGCTCACCGTCTGCCAAAGGTTGGTCCGGCTTGGTTTGCCTTCCGCTCAAAACACTTTGGACTGCCAGGCTGCTAACCTCTCCTGGTGTTGAGCCCTGCTGAGCGGCTGCGGCGACTGCACCGCGCGCATCTTGGCTGCTGCTGCCGGCTGCCGCCGGTTCCCCACGGCCTGGTGCCGCACGGTCTGGCTCTACACGCTCTGGCGCCATACGGTCCGCGGTGCCCGGCGTCTTGCTGCCGGGGTCCGATGCAAGACGCGGAATGTCATCACTGTCAGGCAGGCGGCTTGTCTCATCGATGTTCGCTGCCTTGGTCTCAGACATGTCTTCAGGTTCCAAGCCAACGCCCGCCGCGCCCGGTTCGGTGCCGTTCCCTGCTTCCATGCCGGGTTTTCTGTCAATCTCAATGGCGGCGAAATCAACCGCACCGGGACCTTCTGGCGTTGCGCTTGCGCTCCCGGTTCCCGTCTCTGGGGCGGTGTCGGACTGCTCGCCGGCCGCTGCCGTCTCGCTGCCGGCTCCAGCATTGGCGTCTTCACTGCTGATTTCGGCAGAGGTGCCTTCCTGACCGGCTTCTGCTTTGGGCGTTGCAGATTCGCCGGCTGTTTCAGCAGCTTTTTCAGAAACTTTTTCCGGGACTTCGCCCCGCCCATTTTCTGCAGAAACAAAGGCAGAAAAATCACTGGAACTATTTGATTTTTCTTGCGTCCTCGCGTTGGCCGCCAACGGCTTGCCGCCGCTGGCAGCCTCAATTCCAAGGATCGAATTCATCATCATGGTCATGTTCCGGATATTCTATCTCGACCCGGACACACCTACCCCAAAGCGGTTACGGCAATTTTAACCGGTTCCGGGGCAAATTCAGAAAATCGATGGAATTCGAGTTTCAACCGGAGAACCGGACATGACAGACATATTGCCCATCCAGCTTCAGACTTCCTCTGCGGCCACCCCGGTGCGGCCCGCCAAGAGCGACCCGCTGCGCGAGGCGGCAATTGAACTGGAAGCCACATTTCTTGCTGAAATGCTCAAATCCGCAGGCCTCGGCGAAGCCAGTGAAAGCTTCGGAGGCGGCGCTGGCGAAGAGCAGTTTTCCAGCTTTCTGATCCGCGAGCAAGCAACGCAGATCGCCCGCTCTGGCGGCATTGGCCTGGCCGAATCACTTTATCACGCATTGAAGGAGACCCAAGGTGAGCAACCCTGAACCGCAGCAGCTCATTGATGAGCTCGATAATATTCTCGACCGCGAACGCGTTGCCCTGATGGCAGGCGACCTGAGCAAGCTGGAAGAGCTTCTGGCGAAAAAAGAGAAAGTCATCAGCAAACTGAACTCTGTGACAGAGCTGGAGCGCGAGGCGCTGGAACTGGTGCAGACCAAATTGTCGCGCAACCAGCAGCTTCTCGACAGTGCGATGGAGGGGATCCGGTCCGTCGCTGCCCGGATGGCCGAATTGCGCCGCATCCGCAGGGGCCTGGACGTCTATGACCAGTCCGGGCGCCGGAACCGCTTTGGCACCCGCGGGGCAACCAAACTGGAAAAAAGAGCCTGAGCGCAATTTGGAGAAAATTCTAAAAAACCAAATGCCGCCATTAGCACTCCCTTAGCAACTGATGCGCCAATGTCGCCTTGCACCTGATGAAAGGTGGCGCGGAAGCCGGACGGCGGAACGCACTGTCAGAAAGACGTCACACAGCGCCCCCAGGGGCAAGGAATAATGGGGTCAAAGCGCCCCGCAGCTAAAGGAAAAAGCTATGACCAGCATTCTGACCAACAACGGCGCAATGGTTGCTCTGCAGACTCTGCGTTCGGTGAACAATGACCTGAGCGACACTCAGAACCAGATTTCGACTGGTAAAGAGGTCGGCATGGCCAAGGACAACTCCGCTGTCTGGGCCATCTCCAAGACTATGGAATCCGACATCCAGGCTTATGAAGCCGTGAGCGACGCTCTGAACTTTGGCGAAGCAACCGTTGCCGTAGCATCTTCCGGTGCGGAGCAGATCGTCGAAGCTCTGAAGGACATGAAGGAGCTGATTGTTTCCGCGAATTCGGAAAACGTTGACCACGCCAAGATCCAGAACGACATTGAAAAGAAACAGGAGCAGATTACCGCAATCATTTCTTCTGCAGAATTCAATGGCGCAAACCTTCTGAATGCCACTGTTGACGGCACTGCTTCGTCGCTGACGGTGCTTGGTTCCGTCGACGGCTCGACATCGATCACCGTCGATGCCGTAGACATGGAGAACGATCTTGATTGGACCGCAAGTGTTCTCACTACGATCACCGATGCAACCACTGCAGCCTCTGCGCTCGGTGAAATCGACACCCTTATCGCAGGTGCGATCGACGATGCAGCGGCACTTGGTGCGGACTCCAAGCGCATCACCGACCAGAACGAGTTTGTGTCCAAGCTGACCGACTCGCTGAAGACCGGCGTCAGCGCGATGACCGACACCAACATGGAAGAGGCATCTGCCCGCCTGAAGGCGCTGCAGACCCAGCAGCAGCTGGCCGTGCAGTCGCTGACCATCGCCAACCAGGCGCCGTCGACCCTGCAGCAGCTGTTCCGTTAACAGCCCTTACCGGGGCGCTAAACGCGCCCCGGTCTTCCCTTCTCAGAGAACCTGAAGAATAAAACGTTAGGAAAACACGTGAATGCCCTTCTGAAGGCGAAGAGTGCCTATTCGGCGGCAAAGTCCCCGACCCGGACAGCAAAGAATTTCGAGTATGAAGTGGTCGCCCGCGTTACCCGCCGGCTGATCACGGCTGCGCAGAAAGGCGGCGATGGCTTCAGTGATCTTGCTCAAGCACTGAATGACAACCGCAAGCTTTGGTCCATTTTCACCGCAGATCTCTCGATGGAGGCGAATCCACTGCCGGATGATCTCAAGCGGAATCTCTTCGAACTGGCGGAATTCACGAGACAGCACACCAGCAAAGTGCTTCAGCGCAAGGCCAATGTCCGGCCGCTGGTGGAAATCAATACGGCCATCCTGCGTGGCCTCCGCAGCGGAGCATCCTGAATATGAGCGGACTTGTCCTGAAACTTGCCCCCAAAGAGCGTGTCCTTGTAAATGGCGCGGTGATCGAAAACGGCGACCGCCGAAGCCGCCTGTCCATTGTTACACCGGACGCCAATATCCTGCGCCTTCGTGATGCAATCCATCCGGAAGAAGCGAATACGCCAGTGCGCCGGGTGTGCTACGCCGCCCAGCTGATCCTGTCGGGCGATGCAGACCCTGATGAGGAACGCCTGCCGATGCTGCGCCGGATCGAAGAACTGAGCCAGGTCTTTACCGACCCTGACAGCCGGTCATCCATTGCCGAAGCCACGGACGCCTTGATCAACAACAACCACTACCGCTGCCTGAAGGCGCTGCGCACCTTGCTGCCGCGGGAAGACCGCTTGTTCGCGGTCCGGCCGTCATGAACTTTCAGCCCCTCTTGCCAGCCACAGGTATCGCCGGGTGGAACTTCCTCCAGGCGACCTATGACAAGCAGTTCGACGTTTTCAAAAATGACGCGGTCCTGAAACGCGAAACCGATTATTTCATGGAAAACATCGGGAACGTGAAAACAGCAGAGGACCTCATTGGCGACTCGCGGCTGCTGAATGTTGCCCTTGGCGCATTCGGGCTGGAAGAGGACAGCTACAAGAAAGCCTTCCTGGAACGGATTTTTCAGGAAGGCACCGAGGCCGACGACGCGCTGGCCAACCGGATGGGGGATGACCGCTATGTCCAGCTGAGCGAGGCTTTCGGGTTTGGCCCGGGGCAATCGCTCAAAACCGGCGATCTGAAGGCGATGTTTGACCTGGTTCACACCAATCAGGTGCAATCCTTCGAGGCCGCTGTTGGTGAACAGGACAACTCTATGCGCGTGGCCATGTTTGGCGAACGCGAAGTCCTGAACCTTGCCGAAGATGGAACCGCTGTGAACACCAAGTGGTTCAATGTCATGGGCCAGCAGGCACTGCGGGAGCTGTTCGAAACCGCCCTGGGCTTGCCAACCAGCCTGGCACAGATCGATCTGGACCAGCAGCTGGAAGTCTTCAAAGACAAGTCAAAACAAGTGTTCGGCTCTGATGATCTCGCAGTTTTCTCTGATCCGGAAAAAATGGAAAAGCTGATCAACACTTACCTGGTGCGGTCAGAAATTGCCGATTTCCAGGCAAGCGTTTCTTCCGGCTCAACCGCATTGATGCTGCTGACCAGCTGAACAAGCGGGCCAGATAACACGGAAAACTCAAGAAGGGTGCCACCAGTTCAGTCTGGCTGCACCCTTTTCGCATTTTCCCAGAGGGTAACCAGCACCTGCACTTCCCAGCCGGGCTGACAAGTACAGGCGCCGGCTTCAGCGCCCGGCCTTGGCCCGGCGCAGCAGAAGCAGCAGGCGGTTGAAGCTGCTGGTGATACCTTCCGGATCTTCCCGGCCGAAAAACGCATCCAGCTCCGGCCACAGTTTCACGGCCTGATCCAGGACCGCATCGTTGCCTTCAGCGTAAAGACCCGCGCGGATCATGACCTCGGACTGCTCATAAGCCCCCAGGTACTTGCGCACGTCCTGGATCGCAGCATTTTCATCGGCTGTCGCTGCGGCTGGCAGGCTGCGCGACACAGAGCGGGACACGTCGATTGCGGGAAACCGTCCGCGTTCGGCGATTTCCCGGTTCAGGACGATATGCCCGTCGAGAACCCCGCGCAGAATATCCGCGATCGGCTCGTCCATGTCCGACCCAGCAACCAGGACACTGAATACCGCCGTGATATCGCCCTGGCCCTCGGCCCCCGGCCCCGCCCGTTCGCACAAGCCGGTAATCAGCGGCGTCACCGAAGGCGGGTAGCCGCGCAGCGCCGGCGCCTCGCCGGAGGCGGCCGCAATCTCCCGGTGCGCTTCGGCGAAACGCGTGACCGAATCCGCCAGGAACAGAACGTTCTTTCCCTGATCGCGGAAGTGCTCTGCCACGGTCATGGCAGCCCACGCGCAGCGGCGCCTGACCAGCGCGGATTGATCGGAGGTCGCGGCGACCACAATGGCGCGGCGCATGCCTTCCGGTCCCAGGACCTGCTCAACGAAGTGGTTCACCTCCCGGCCGCGCTCGCCGATCAGTGCCATCACAACCACATCGGCCTGCATTGCTTGGGCAAGTTTGGCCAGCAATGAGGATTTACCGACCCCGGACCCGGCAAAGAGGCCGACTCGCTGCCCCCGTACAATCGGAAGAATCGTATTCAGAACCGCCTGCCCGGTGGCCAGCCGCTCTCCCATCGGCCGCCTGCCAGCAGCCTTGGGCGGCGGCGCCATCAGATCGCGCGGCTCACTGCCGGGAAGCATTGGGCGGCCGTCCAGCGGCTCGCCAAAGGGATCGATAACGCGTCCAATCCAATGATCGCTGGGTGCAAATTCCGGAGACGGGTTCAGCAAAACCGGATCTCCGATGGCGGCCCCATCCGGCGCCCTATCCGGTAACATGCTAATATTGCTGCCATTTATCTTCAGAACTTCGCCATGCAATGCATCCTGCGGCCCACGCCGCAAGATCAGCCTGTCGCCAATCCGCGCCGAGGAAGCCAGCCCGCCGATTTCGATTTCCCCGCCCGAGATCCCCGTCACCCGGCCCATCTTTGTCGCCAGGCGTTTTCCGGCGATCTGACGGGTCAGTGCTTGCAGCTCTGCTTTCATCGCAGCGGTCTCCCTTCATGTCCTGAAAACAATTTCTAAAGGAATCGGGGTTAAGCCTTGATTGAAATCGATCAAGGGAGAAACCCTGGTGTTCACAGAATTGAACGTATTCAAAATCGCCTATTCGATGGCAACCCATGCCGGGAAACGCCAGGCATTGGTTTCCCAGAATATCGCTAATTCCGATACGCCGGGTTACCACGCCAAGGACATCAAGCCATTCAAAGAGGTCTTTGCTGCAGGCGCCCGCCCGACCGGAATGATCGCATCCCGCGGCAGCCATTTGAATGGCAACTCAAACAGCAATTTGGACTGGGCCGTCACTTCTACCGAGGCCGGCAGCGACCCCAACGACAATTCCGTCTCCGTCGAAACCGAGCTGCTGAAGGGCGTCGAAGTCGCCCGGCAGCACAAACGCGCCATGGCGATCTACAAATCTTCCATGAACATTCTGCGCGCCAGTCTCGGCAAGAACTGAGGGGGATGAGCGATGAGTGAGTTTTCAAGAGCCCTTTCCGTCACTTCCAGCGGCCTTAAGGCGCAGGCTGCACGGCTTCGGCATGTGTCTGAGAACATCTCCAATGCGGATACTCCGGGCTACCGGCGCAAGACCGTGCCTTTCGAGGCCGTGCGCGAACTGCAAACCGATGTGGAGCATGTGCGCACCGGCCGGATCAATCTGGACCGCCGGGACCTGGAGAAAGTCTACGATCCTTCGCACCCGCTTGCCGATGACAGCGGCCACTACGAGGGCTCCAATGTCGACCTGATGATCGAGATTGCCGACGCCCGCGAAGCCCAGCGCAGCTACGAAGCCAATCTGAAGATGTTTGAACAGACCCGCTCGATGTCAGCCTCGCTGATGGACCTTTTGAGACGCTAACCGAAAAATTTGGAGATCCAGAATGGATATTCGCAGTCTTTCCGCCGCAGGCGGCTATGCCGCCGCCAGGCCAGCCACCAAGGCCGACCCCAACCATGAAGCTGCTGGCGCTGGCGCCCGTCTGAAAGAGAGTTTCGAGCACTTTGCAACGACCCTGCAGAGCAGTGAGCAGGTCTCCGTGCAATCAATGACTTCGCAGGCGGACCCGCATGCACTGGTGCAGGCATTGGCCCAGACTGAACTGGCGGTCGAGACTGCCGTCACGGTGCGCAACAAAGTGGTCGAGGCGTATCAGGAAATCCTGAGGATGCCGGTCTGAGCCATGATGAGCGAAAGCCTCTTCTATGACACGCTGCGCCAGGGAATTTGGGCGGCCGTGACCATGGCAACCCCGATCCTGATCGTCGCGCTGGTTGTCGGTCTGGCCATTGGCCTGTTTCAGGCCCTGACGTCGGTGCAGGAAATGACCCTGACGTTCGTGCCCAAACTGACGGCCATTCTGGTCGTGTTTTGGATGACCATGGGCTTCATGACGCAAACGCTGGTGGCCTTCTTCGACGGCCACATCATTCCGATGATTGCCGGAGGTTCGTAATGGAAACTGCAGGTTACGCCACGCTTTCACGCCAGTCCGGTCTGATCCGGGAGATGCGCGTTGTTGCGAACAATATCGCCAACTCAGCCACGACCGGATACCGTCAGGAAGGGCTGATTTTCTCGGAATTCGTGCAGTCGTCTCCGGGGCAGCAATCGTTGTCGATGTCGCGTGCGAACATTTTCAACACATCTATGGAACAAGGCCAGCTCACCCAGACGGCCGGCACATTTGATTTCGCAATCGAAGGCGACGGGTTTTTCATGGTCGAGACGCCCCAGGGCGAACGGCTGACCCGTTCCGGTGCGTTCTCTTCCAATGCGGCCGGCGACCTCGTGACCATGGACGGCTTCCGGGTGCTCGACGCAGGTCGTGCGCCGGTTTTCGTGCCGCCGGATGCCGGCAAGATCGAAGTCGGTTCCGACGGCTCAATCAGTGCAGACGGGCGTCTGCTGGGCCAGCTGGGCCTCTTCAAGCCAATGGATCAGCACACGATGGTTCGGGAAGACGGGGTCATGTTCCGCGTCGAAGGGGAGATCGAGCAGTCCTTCGATTCGAAGGTCCTGCAGGGGTTCCTGGAAGGATCCAACGTGAACGCAATTTCCGAAGTGACCCGCATGATCGAAGTGCAGCGCGCCTATGAAATGGGCCAGAGCTTCCTGCAGTCGGAAGACGAGCGCATCCGCAATGCCATCAAGAACCTGATCAAGACCTAGGAGAATCCAGATGCGTGCCCTGAAGATCGCCGCGACCGGCATGAGCGCCCAGCAACTGCGGGTGGAGACCATCTCCAACAACCTCGCCAACATGAACACCACCGCGTACAACGCGCGGCGGGCCGAGTTTGCCGACCTGCATTACCAGCAGATTTCGCGCGCTGGCACCGTGAACGCGTCCGATGGAACCGTGCTTCCAACCGGTGTGCAAGTAGGCCTGGGCGTGCGCCCCGCCGCTGTATCCGTGCATCTTTCGCAGGGCGCTCTGCAGCAGACCAACAATGACCTGGACATCGCCATTGACGGCAACGGGTATCTGGAAGTGACCCTGCCGTCCGGCCAGACCGCCTATACCCGCGACGGCGCGCTGAAGCGCTCGGCAGAAGGGCTGATTGTCACCTCTGACGGCTTCGCCGTTTCGCCCGAAGTCACAATCCCCGATGACGCAACCAGCATCTCGATCAATGCCGAAGGCGAAGTCTACGGGTACTTCAACGAAACGACGGAAGGCCAGTTGCTGGGTCAGTTCACTCTGGCAAGTTTCACCAACCCCAAGGGGCTGGAGGCAATCGGCAGCAACCTGTTCACGGAAACGGAAGCCTCCGGCGCTGCCGCCGTATCGACAGCTGGCGAAGACGGGCTCGGCACATTGCGCCAGGGGTATCTGGAAGCCAGTTCTGTTGACGCGGTGCGCGAAGTGACCGAGCTGATCGAAGCCCAGCGCGGTTACGAAATGAACGCCAAGGTCATCTCGGCTGTCGACCAGATGATGAGTGCAACCACACAGGTGCGCTGATGAAACGTGTTCTTGCCTGCCTGACAGCCGCGGCGCTGTGCGCTCCCCCAGCCTGGGCGGAATACCTGACACCTTTGCGCACGATCCGCGCAAAGGAGATCGTGAATGCCGAGGACCTGGCCTTGAAAAAAGGTGAGATCCTGGGCGCACTGACCGACCCGTCGGAGGTGATCGGCATGGAAGCGCGGGTCGCGCTTTATGCAGGCAGGCCCATGCGCCCGGGCGACATCGGCCCGCCGGCCATCATCGAACGCAATGACCTTGTTACCCTGGTCTTCCGCCAGGGCGGGCTGACCATTGCCGCGGAAGGGCGTTCTCTGGGCCGCGGCGCTGCAGGCGAAGCCGTCCGGGTCATGAACCTTTCTTCCCGCACCACTGTCACCGGCCGGATCAACGGCGACGGCTCCGTAGAGGTAAACTGATGACTATGCAATTTTCCCGCGTCAAACCGCTGCTTTTCGGACTGGCTTTGCTGGGCGCCTGCGGCCGGATGGACCATCTGGGCAAGCCGCCCACATTCACCCCGGCCAATGAAACGCCTGAACATGTTGCAATGCTGTATCAAGGGCTGCCAATGCAGACGCAGACCCGGCGCACGGTCGACGGCTCCTCTCTGTGGAGCGGCTCGCAGCAGTCGCTGCTGGGCGACCGCCGTGCCATAAAGCGTGGCGACATCCTGACGGTGGTGATCGAGATCGACGAGGAAGCGGAAATCTCCAACGATACCCAGCGGTCGCGTTCAGGCTCTGAAAGCATGAACATGCCTCAGCTTCTGGGCCTGCCGCAGCGCCTGGACCGGAAACTTCCGGAAGGTGCGTCCTCTGCAGACGCTGTTGAGATTGGAAGCTCCAGCGCCTCAGGCGGCAAAGGGTCCGTCAAGCGCAGCGAAAAGCTGGAGCTGCGGGTTGCCGCGACCGTCGTCGACGTGCTGCCGAATGGGGTGCTGGCGATCAGCGGCACTCAGGAGCTGCGGGTGAATTTCGAACTGCGCGAACTTCTGGTCACCGGCTATGTCCGGCCGCAGGATATCAGCCGCCAGAATGAAATCACCTATGACAAGATCGCCTCTGCCCGGGTGTCCTATGGCGGCCGCGGTCAGATCACTGATGTGCAGCAGCCCCGCTACGGCCAGCAGCTGCTTGACGTTGTCCTGCCGTTCTGAGGATTGCCATGCTCTCGAAGCTTCTGCCAGTCATCCTGCTGATCCTTGGAACCGGAGGCGGCATCGGCGCCGGTATAATGCTGGCGCCTGCTCCTGAGGAACAGCACGCCGCTGCAGGCGGCGGTGCTGCGCCTGCCCCGGCAGCGTTTGCGGAGGAACCCGCCGAAGAAGGCGAGGAAGCCCTGCGCGAATACATCAAGATCACCAACCAGTTCGTGGTTCCGGTGGTCGACCGAGATCAGCTGACCTCGCTGGTCGTCATTTCGCTCAGCCTCGAGACAGCCCCCGGTGCGGGTGAGAAAATCCGCGCTTTCGAGCCCAAGCTGCGCGATGTTTTCCTGCAAGTGCTGTTCGATCACGCCAACATGGGCGGCTTCCGCGGCGCCTTCACGCGCTCCGATATCCTAGAGCCGCTGCGCACTGCCTTGCGGGAAGCGGCGCAAAAACATGTCGGCAAGACAATTCACGACGTGCTGATCATGGAGATATCCCGTCAGGATGTCTGACCGGCAAACGGTCCGCAGCCGCCAAGAAGAAACAGGCCGGTCCCAAAGGACCGGCCTGTTTTCTATGTGCAGGATCTCAGGCCCGTCAACCGTCGAGCAATCTGTCCATCAGCGCCTTTGCCTGGGCAGCCTTGTGCCGCTTTCGTTCGGCTGCGGCCATGGTTTCTACCGCTTGCTTACGTCCAAAAGCTTTACGCAGCTGATCCATCATCCGCAGCTTCTGCGCAGTAGCCTGCGCCAGCTCCATGTTCAGCTGGCGCCGTGTGCGGGTATGCCAGCCCTGCCACAGGAGATCCGCGCCCAGGGCTTTCATGGCATGATCGCCATCCGCCTGCTCCCGGGCTGCCTGCACCTGTGCGTTCAGCTTGGCCAGCTGGCCGCGCAGCTCCGCTTCGCGGGCCAGGGCAGGCTGGATCTTGGCATGTTCCTGCATGTATTGCGCCGCGGTCACCGCCGCCATCTGATCCAGCATCTTTTGCTTCATGTGATTTTCCCCTTGGCGCGTTTGCGCATTTCCTCGGCAAAGCGGATCGCGGCGGCAACCGGCGCATAATGCTCTTCCAGAATTTCGTCGCCGATCTCTATGGCTGCATGCAACGCCCGGGCGGTCGGCGGATCGCTGTGGATCGGGACAGCGTTTTCATTCGCCACACGCCGGATCGCCGCAGCCACTTCATCAACCCCCTTTGCGACGCAAACCGGTGCGGCCCCCTTCTCGCGGCTCCACTTGAGGGCTACCGCGTAGTGGGTCGGGTTCACGATCACCACATCCGCATTCGGCACATCGGCCATCATCTGCCCCATCGCAATTTCCTGGCCGCGCTGGCGCCGCTTGCCCTTCATATGCGGATCGCCCTCGGAATCCTTCATTTCGTCCTGGATTTCCTTGCGCGACATCATGTTCTTGCGGCGGTGTTCAGCATGCTGAAAGGCTGCATCAACAACACCGATTGCCAATGCGATGATCAGCGCCAAGAATAGAAACTCCAATGCCAATTGCGACAGCATCGTTACCACCGACTGGGGACCGGTGCCGGAGGAGGCAATCATGTCCGGCAGCCGGTGAGTCAGATAGACGCTCAGGCACACCGAGTAGAGCAACAGCTTCAGGAAGCTCTTCAGAAACTCGAACAGTCCCGCCCTGCCGAATTTGTTCTTGGCGTTGGAAATGATGGAAATGCGCGACAGTTTCGGCTCCAGCTTGCTGGGCGCAAAAACCAGGGCCCGCTGGCCGACAATCGAAAGCAGAACAAGCGCAAATGGCACCAGGAACCATGGCAGGATGGGCCGTATCAAGCTGCCGGCGAAGCCCCCGGACGGAGCGGCCGCGGAGCCTTCGAAGAATAGCTGTGCCAGCCGGTCTGGTTGGTCCAGAAACGCCATCAGCGCGGTGCCGGTTCCCTCGACGCTGCTACTGCCGGCCGCATAAAAGGCAACAATCAGACCCAAGTAAGCCGCCGCCACCGACAGGTCTGTGGATTTCGCGACTTCGCCTTTTTCGCGGGCCTTGCGAAGCTTTTGTTCCGTTGGCTCGAATGACTTGTCAGAATCGTCGTCGCCGCCGCTCATGGCATGCCGCCTCCGGGATTCACGAGAAATGTCATCAATGCGCGGGACCAGACATCCAGTATCATCGGGCTGCCGACCATCAGGATGAACAGGCCGAAGAAAGTAATGACCGGCGCACCGACCATCGCGACCATAAGCTGCGGCATGGCCCTGTTAATCACCCCGAGAGCCAAGTTGTAGATCACCGCGGTGATTACAAACGGAGCCGCCAGCGTGAAGGCCAGTGAGAAGCTTTCCGACACCCTGAACACTCCCCATTCGGCCAGCCCGGCGGCAGCAGGGAACTGGCCGGCAGGAAACATCTGGTATGACCCGATCAGCAGCTCTGCCACCCGGACGTGCAGCCCCAGCATCACCGCCAGGGTCACACCCGAAATCATGAGCACGGCTCCAAGTGCCGGCATTGGTTCCGCACCGATGCCCCCCAGCACTTGCGACAGCGACGTGCTTTGCGCGGCCATTGCACCCGCTGTCTGAAGCGTAAAAACAAAGATCCGCACACCGATGCCCAGCGCCAGGCCGATGATCGCCTCAGTCACTGCAAAGCGGGCGTAATCGAAGATCCCGTCCGGTTCGGGAAACGCTGGAAGCGCAGGTGCCACCACAAAAGTGAATGCAACGGCCACTGCCAGCTTGACCCGCGTCGGTACGTACAGCTCCCCCATCGCGGGCAGGACCGACACCATGGCGGACACCCTCAGGAAAACGATGGCTGCGTGCCAGAACCCTGCCCCCAGCAGCAGAACCAGCTCTGGCGGCAGGAAGTTCATGTTCATGCCTGAACCATCCCGACGAGGGCCGGACGCGCCTCGAGGCCGATTTCCTCAAACGAAAGCACAGGATTGCTGATGCCGCGGGACTTCAGAATGGTCTTAAGATACCGGCGGCGGCGGGTTGAGGTCACCACCGCGGCGAAGACACCCTGATCCGTCGTGGTGCCCAGTTTGTCACTCAGCCCGTCCGCAAGCCTGTTGAACAAGTCAGGCGGCAAGGCAATATCGAGGCCAGCCCCCTGCGCGTCCACTTGATAGGTGGAGAACTTGTCCTCCCATTCCGGCGCCAGCTGGATCAGCGGAATGGTGCCATCGTCGCGCTTCATCTCAGCCACGAGCTGGAAGCCCAGCCGCTGGCGCACATGCTCGCAGATCATCTCCGGCTGAGTGGTGTGCATCCGCGCCTCTGCAATCGATTCGAGGATCAGCGGCATGTTTCGGATAGACACCCGTTCCTCCAGCAGCAGCCGCAGCACCGCGTGCAGGGTGTCCATCGGAACCTTGTCCGGCACCAGCGCATCCAGCAGTTTGCGGTTTGACTCAGAGCGGAAGCCATCGGACAGCTGGGTCATCTCGTCCAGGAGGCGGCGCAGCGACTTGAGCGTCAGCAGACGCGGGAAATTCTGCTTGATGGTTTCCAAAAGATGGGTCGCCAAAATCTCCGGCGGGGTGACAACGGTCGCCCCGGACAGGGCGGCCTGCTCCTGCGCCTTGGCGGAAATCCAGCGGGCAGGCGCACCATAAACCGGCTCTGTCACATCGGTGCCGGCCGGCAGCGCATCGTGATTGTCAGGCATCAGTGCCAGAACCATGTCGGGATGCAACGTGCCGCGGGCCTGTTCAACGCCCTGCACTTTGATCAAATAGGTTCCCCTATCCAGTTCATTCTGGTCGGTGAGACGGATCTCGGGAAGAATCAGGCCGAATGTGGTGGCAATATGAGACCGCATATTGGCTATGCGTGCATCCAGACCGGTTCCGGCATCCAGCACCATGCTCACTAGGTCCGGTGCAAATTCCAGATGCAGGTCGTCAAGGTCGAGGATGTCGCCCAGCGGCCGCGATGCAGCCGGGTCGGACGCCTCTTCGATCTTCTCTTCGATCTCGGCTTCGGCGTCGTCCTTCTTTTTCTTGGCCATCCGGAACGCAGTATAGCCAAGCACCCCGCCGCCGATCACAAAAGGCAGGAAGGGGAGGCCCGGAACCAGCGCGAACAGCACCATGAGAACCGCAACCGTCGTCAGCGCGGCAGGGTGGCGGCCGAATTGCTCGAACAGGGCAATGTCTGTGGCACCGGTGGTGCCGCCGCGGGCCAGCAGCAGCGCAGCGGCAATCGAAATGATCACGGACGGGATCTGCGACACCAGACCGTCGCCAACCGTGAGAATTGCGTAGGTTTCAAACGCGTTGCCAACCGGCATTCCATGGACCAGAACGCCCATGATCAACCCCATGACCAGGTTCAGCAGGGTGATCAGCAAACCGGCAATGGCATCGCCCTTGACGAACTTCGACGCGCCGTCCAGCGAGCCGAAGAAGGTGGTTTCCTGCTGGTCGCGTTCCCGGCGCTCCTTGGCGGTCTGATGGTCGATGGCCCCGGCCGACATATCCGCGTCGATTGCAAGCTGTTTGCCGGGCATCCCGTCCAGCGCAAAGCGGGCACCCACCTCGGCCATCCGCGCGGCACCCTTGGTGATCACCATGAAGTTGACGATCAGCAGAACGCCGAACACCACCAGCCCGAGGAAGACGCTGCCCCCCATAACAAACTGGGCAAAGCCCTCGATCACATTACCCGCTGCGTCGGTGCCGGTATGCCCCTGTCCGATGATCAGCTTTGTCGAGGACACGTTCAGCGACAACCGCAGCATGAGCGAAGCCAGCAGAATCGTTGGAAACGACGAAAAGTCCAACGGCCGCTCGATGAACAGCGTGATTGTGAAAATCAGGATGGCCAGCGCAAAAGAGGCCGCCAGGCCGACATCCAGCACCCAGGCCGGCATTGGCAGGATCATCATCACAATGATCGCCATCAAAGCCAGCGCCAGAAGCACAGTCGGGCTGAAAAGTTGTTCAGTTGTCAGCTTAGGCAATGTTCAAGCCCCGCTTCTGGATTGCTTTCAACGGGTTGGAAGCCTGGCTGCGCCGTGATGGAGACAGCTTGAGACGAGGCTTGTTCAGACTGCGGACGCCCAGCTCCGGCTCACGCCGCACAAAAGGCCGCCCAGCTGCTGTCTGTAAGGAAACAGCATCAGCAACAGCCGCTGCAGCCGGCTGGCAGCGGAACGAAATCGCTATGGGAAGAGATTTCAGCAGAGCTGCCGCTCTGCTCTCTGCGCCTGTTGCGCGCAGAATCAGCCCGTTCGGGCATTTTTTCGAGTAGTTTTCCGGCATTCTGCCCGTTCCAAATCAGGATTCACCCGTTTGTCACGTTACCGGCAGCCGGTTGACAAAGTGTTATCATCGGGGACCAAGGCCGCCTTGAGACAAGGCGGCCTACAAGCCGTGCATCCCTGTTCAGGTCACTGGCTTGCCTCAGGATTTCCGCGTCCTGTGCCCACTTGGTTCAGCAGTTCTGCTATGCCGCCTCGCGTACCTGCACTGCTTTCGACCAGCGCCCGCGCGTGTGCCAAAGGCGCTAGTCCTTCGGGGTCCTTGGCGATTTCACCGATTTGCGTTGTGACAGAGGCAACCGCTCCGAACGCCGCACCGGAATCCGCGCCGATGGCCTCAATTGCCCCTAGGTTCTCGGAATGCCAAAAACCCCGGGCGGCCGCGTCCGCGTCATCTTCGGCCAGCAGGTATTCCCCGGCCCGGCCGAATTCACCGTTGCGCCACAATGCTTGCGCACGCATGCGGTTGGCTTCTGACCCTTCCAGCCCCATGAGCTCAACCAGCGCCCGGTGCGGCCTGTCCTGGCCCAGGGCAGCTTCAGCCATCAGCAGGCGTCGGGTTTCGTTCTCAGGCTCAAGAGCAAGTTTGGTAAGCAGGTCCTGAGCTTGTCTCGCAAAGCCCAGGTTCAGCAGCCTGCGCGCTACCTGCGCGGCCACGGGTGCTGCCTCAGCCGGGGTCGCCTGCGCGGAAAAAACCAGCGCGTACTGCAGGAACGTCACATCATCGGCTCGTTCTGCCAGCAGCAGCATTAGCGGTTCCAGGGCTGCTGCCCGCGCTTTCGGCCCGTCCCTGTCGCTCACGCTGTTCAGTTCCCTGAAGGCACCGTGAAACTCCCCCATCAGTGCCAGCGAGGCAACGTGGGCGCGGCGCAGTTCCGCGCCAAGTTCCGTGTCGCGGTGCTCCAGCTCGTAAGAGGCGATCAGGTCCGGCACATCAGGCGAAAGCGCCTTGCGTTCCTTGACACTTAGAGCCACCAGATCAATCAGCGCTGCGGGAGCATTCCCGGTCCTCTCCGCGACTTCGCTGGTCAGTTCCTCGGCCATCTTTTCGGTGTCGCCTTCCAATTCGGCGATTGCTGCTTCGGCCAGATTAATCTCAGGGACGTCTTCCACCCCGGTCCGGTCCACTGAACGCAGCACAGCTTCGGCAACGTGGTGCTCTCCGGCGTCGGCAAACATCGTGCTGATCTTGGGGCCAAAATGTACCCTCAAATGCGGCGGCAGCTTGGAAAACGTCTGCTGGATGGCATCGGTATTGGCGCTTTTCTTGATCACTCCATCGGCCAATGCACCCCAGAACGCGCTGTCGCTCTCACAGCCCTGCTGCCCGGAGAGCGCATGATTGACCGGCAATGCGGTGCCATCCATCAGCAATGCCATCGTCCCCAGCAAAGCGACTTCCTGCTCATTGCGCTGTTCTGGCGGCAAAATTGTCATAATCGAACGCGCTTCAGCCCCGAAGCTGAAATAAAGGTAGAGCCGCGCAAGAGCATAGACACTAGCCGGATTCACGCCATCGAATTCATGCACCAGGGCACTGCGCAGAGGCGCCAGCTGATCCGCAAACGGGCTTTCATTGCCCCAGGACTGAATCGCGACGTCGCGGTCCGGAAGACAGTGGGACGCCTCGCCGCGGTTGCCAGACGAGGCCGCAACCAGCCCCGTCTCACGGTCGATCGCTGAGGTGACAGAAATATGCGCAAGCGGGTTCAGGGGCCTGTCCGCTGCGCCAAGCGGGTCAAGTCCGGCAGCCCTGCCGGCATCCGCCAGCCCTTCTTCAGCAACATTCAAAAGACCCTGGCTCGCTGCCCGGCCGATCTGCTGCAGCAACCGCTGCTCGGATTCGTTTACCGTCGCAGCACGTTCGGTTTCTTCCATATCGATAAGAAAATCGGTTTCAGGAATTTCGAGGACCGTCTTCTCTGTCTGGACATCCGCCTCCAATGCAGGCTGGCTGCCGTCCGTCTTCAGGCCTGGCTCTGCAGCCTCGGCCAACGGTTCATCCGCAGCCCCAGATTCGGTTTCCGCAATTGCCGGCTCAGTCTCTAGCTGCGGCTGAACCGTTTGGGGCCGCCCCTGCTGGCCGGCCAGTGCCGCTGCCAGCTCCAGCGCCAGCCTTGCATCTGTTTCGGCCGGCTGAGGAAAATTGAACCGGTAGCCGGTCTGCGGCACCGGGGTTGCGAGGGGCAGAACATTTCCCGCAAATGTACGCTGCTGTTTTCCGCCCGGCCGGCCCCCATCGCGGATATCGACCACCAGATAACCGTCTTCCTGCACATAAGAGGTGACGGTGCAATCGCATCCCAACTGCAGCCTCAGCGGCTGGCCAGGGCCGTTTTGCGCCAGTGATTGAAGCCTGGTTCGGGGGATCAGATTAAAAACCCGCGACGTGTCGAAAACCGCTTCCGGCGCACCGATGTTCACCGTCGCCGTCATACCGCTTTGTGTCAGCGACCAATCTGCGCCTTGCGGCAGCCGCATCACCAGACGCGTGAACCCCTTATGCTCGCCCGAGCGGGTCACAATCGTCTGCGCCTGGGCAGCGCCTGCCGTCAGAAGAACGGCTGCAGTGGCAAATGCTCGCCAGATCATGCTGCGTCCTGTTTCACCGATTTGAGGGCTTCTTCAAGTTCCGAGAAGCCGGGACGGAAGTGCGAGGGAGTATTCTGGCGCCCGACCTCGATACAGATGGCCGCCGCATGATTGTGCAGGTTGGCCACCAGCACCTCACGGATCAGCTGATAGAAATGGGCATCCTCTTCGACCACGGCCTTCACCTTGCCCGCAAAGGGTGCAACCAGGCCGTAAGACAAGAAAACGCCCAGGAAAGTACCCACCAGCGCGCCGCCAATCAGCTTGCCGAGAACTTCAGGCGGCTGGTCGATCGATCCCATGGTCTTGATAACCCCCAGAACCGCGGCGACGATCCCCAGTGCAGGCAGGCCATCGGCCATCGTCTGCAGGGCGTGGCTGGAGTGCAGAGCGTGGTGCAGGTTGGCTTCCATCCGCTTTTCCAGAACTTCCTCAACCTGGTGCGGGTCATCGTAGTTCATAGAGGCTGAGCGCATGGTGTCGCAGATCAGGTTCACCGCTTCCTTGTCGGCCAGAATTTTGGGGTACTTGTTGAAGACAGAGGAGTTTTCCGGGTCTTCGATATGCTGCTCCACCTCGACCGGGTTGGCCCGGGCAATGCGAATCAGCGCAAACAGCAGGCAGAGAAGATCACGGTAGTCATCCGGCTTCCACTTGGGGCCTTTGAACACCTTTCCGATGTCCTTGAGCGTGTGTTTGACACCACCCATATCGTTGGCAATCAGGAAGGCCCCGACAGCTGCCCCGCCAATCATCATCATCTCAAACGGCAGCGACTTCAGGATGATCGCCATCTTGCCGCCGGCCAGAAGGTATCCGCCGAACACCATGGCAAAGATCACCACAATGCCTACAATCCCGATCATAGGTCCACTCCGAATTCCGTTGGTTTTTATAAGATTAGGCGAGTCTTCCTAAGGAATGACTAAGCCGCCGCGCCCAAGTTACTCCGTGGGCACGGATCCGTTGCGCCCTGCCAGAACCACGCTGATGGTATAGGCGGCTTCGGGGCTGAGCCCGGCCATGATTCCCGCCGCGGCCTCAGGCTGCATCCGGGCCAGAAACCCCGCCGCAAAGGCCGGGTCCATTTCCTCGAACAGCGCCGACGCTTCCTTGGGTTTCATCTGCTCGTAAACTGTTGTCAGCCGGGTCACATCGGCCTCGGTTGCGCCATCCGCCAGCGCCAGTGTCGCGCGCAGCTCTTCCTCTGCCTGCTCCAGCGCGGCGAGCTTTTTGTCAATTGCCTGGTCCGCAATTTCCAGCGCTTTCATGCGGTCCTGGATCTCCGCTTCGCGGGCAGCCAATTCCTGCTCCCGCTGCTGAAACGCAGCCAGCATGGTCTGCAGCTCCGCGGACGAAGGCATCGCATCCCGTAGCGGCTCGCCTTTGTGTGCAGGAGAGTCGCCGCCAGTCTCTTGCAGGCTGGCGACCTCACGGGCAATTGCCGGCCCCGCCTCAAGCCCAAGCCGCACGGCCGCGGAGCCCATCAGAAGCACCGCCAGCATCGTCAGCGTGCCGCTGCGCCGGAAGCGCCTGGTTTTCTTAGCCGCCCTCGCCATCACGCCACCCGGTTCTGGCTGCGGTTGTGGCGCACAAACATCAGACCGGAAGACTTGGGCTCTTCCTGCGGCTCGTCAGCAGGCTGCGGACCAGCCTCGTAAGCAGCCGCCATCTCCGCGTCTTCCGCTGCCGCCGGAGCGGGCGCTGCCGCAGTGCCGGCCTCCGGAATGTCGTGCATGGAAGCCATCATCAGCTCCAGCCGCTGAGCCACCGATTCGGCGCGCCCGGTCAGCTGCTGCAAAGCCTTGCTGGACCCGTCGGAAACATGCTGCGCCGATTGCAGCGACTTGTTCAGATCGTCCACTTGCGCAGACAGCACGGCAACCGCGCCGCCCACGCCTTTTTCCAGGTCATTGAACCGCTTCAGCCGGCGCGACAGCACCAGACAGTAGAATCCGGCGCCCAGCGCTCCGGCTGCAAGCAGGATATCAGCAATAATGTCCATCCTGTCCTCCTAGTTCAGTACGAAATCCATGATCAGCAGATCACGCACCCGGCCCTGGCCGGTGGCAATGTTGATCCGCCGCAGCATCTGCGCTCTCAGTTTCGGCAGTGCCATCGGATCGGAAAGATCCTCAAGCTCCAATGCTCTCAGGTAGCTGTTCAGGACATCGACAACCCGCGGGAGGATTTTTTCAACCTCGGCCTGGTGCTCCAGGCCGACCTCAAGTTGTGCTCTGAACCGCAAATGCTTCAAACCGCTGGCTTTGCGCAGGGTAATCAGAATCGGGTCCATTTCGATAAAGGCAAGATTGGCGATATCCTCCGCCGTCTCACCACTGTCCACGCCTTCTGGCGCCACTTCGGCCGCGGGCACCGGTTCTGGCGCCGCTTTCTGACCAAAGGGAAGAAGGCCTGACTGAACGGCAAAGAATCCGCCGCCCGCGCCCGCCAGTGCCAGCACTGTCCCGATAATCAGGGGCAGTTTGCTTTTCTTGGCCTGGGCTTGTGCTTCGATATCTACTGCAGCGTCTGTCATGGCTATCCCTAAAACGTCGTGCAGCATCTTCATAACCTGCGAGGAACTAACCGAATGTTAAGGGCGATCCGTCAAAACGGTTGCAGACCGGAGAGAACGCCGGTGCGACGGAGGTTAATGTGCAGCAGATCAAGAATGTCTGGGCAGAAATGGACATGCGAAAGCGCCTGATTGCCGTGGGGGCCACGGTGATCATGATTCTCAGCGTGATCGCGATGTCCCATGTGGCAAGCAAGCCAACAATGACACTGCTTTATGCCGGGCTGGAAAGCGGCTCGGCCGGAGATGTGGTGCGGGCGCTGGAACAGCGCGGCACGCAATTTGAAGTGCGCGGCGGTTCAATCTACGTGCCGTCCACCCAGCGGGACGAACTACGGATGACCCTGGCCAGCGAAGGCCTGCCCGCCAACGGGGGCAAGGGCTATGAGCTGCTCGATTCGCTCAGCGGGTTCGGCACCACCTCGCAGATGTTCGACGCCGCCTACTGGCGCGCCAAGGAAGGCGAATTGGCCCGTACTATTGTCGCCAGCCCGCATGTGAGCCAGGCACGGGTGCATATCGCCAATACCGGTTCGAATCCCTTTCAGCGTTCTGTGGAACCAACGGCATCCGTCTCCATCGTGCCAATGGGATCGCCCATCACGCCGCCGCAGGCCAATGCCATCCGCTTTCTGGTTTCGTCCGCAGTCACCGGCCTAGCGGTGGACAACGTGGCCGTGATTGATGCCAATGGCGCCTTGATCGGCTCCACGGACGCAGCTGCGGCAGCCGGGGCCGGGACAGATGACCGTTCTCAGACGCTTCGCGAACGCGTCCTGCGTCTGGTCGAAGCCCGAGTCGGCCAGGGCAATGCAGTTGTCGAAGTGAGCGTGGAAACCGTCACCGACACCGAATCGATCCGCGAAAAACGGGTGGATCCGAAAAGCCGCGTCGCTGTCAGCACCGATGTAGAAGAGCGCGCCGATTCCTCTACCAACCAGTCCGGCGAAGTGACCGTAGCCTCAAACATTCCGGACGGTGATGCCGCCTCCGGCCAGGGCACCAAGGCCAATACCAGCGCAACCCGGGAACGGATCAACTATGAGATCTCGGAAACCGAAAAGGAAATCCTGCGCGGTCCGGGCGCCATTAAGCGCCTGACCGTGGCGGTCCTGATCAACGGCACCGAAACCACAAATGATGCAGGCGAAACCGTTTTCCAGCCCCGGCCCGAGGATGAGCTGGATGCCATGCGGGAACTGATTTCCGCTGCGGTTGGCTACGACGCGGACCGCGGGGACGTCATTACCCTCAAGTCGATGGAACTGCCCGCAGTTGAGCCGCAGGGATCAGTGGCCACAGCTTCCTTCATCGACAACTTGAATTTCGATGCCATGTCGCTGGTTCAGATTGCGGCACTGGCCGTTGTCAGCCTGGTCCTGGGCCTCTTCGTGGTGCGACCGATTCTGTCGAACCAAGCCGCTCCGGCTGCGGCATTGCCTGCGCCGGACCAAAATGGGCTGCCGGGTCTGCCAGGCATGGACGGCGGCGGTTTCATGACCGCGCCTGACCTCGGTGCAGGGCTCGCACTGGATGGTGAAATCCAAAACAATGAAACTGGTCAGTTCGAACCGCTGGGCGGCCTGCCGGCCATGGGAACCGGCGACATGATGGGCGCCGCCGGCCTGCCGGCTCTGGGCGGCGGGATGGATGATCCTGTCGACCGCCTGCGCAGCCTGATTGGCGAACGACAGGAAGAAACTGTCCAGATCCTGCGCGGCTGGCTGGAAGAGAATAAGGAGCAGGCCTGATGACAATTGCACATTTGCTGGAAGATTTCGGAATGAAAACTCTGGTGGAACCTGCCTTGCCTGCGGTGTCCGAGGAAGTGCTGGAAGAACAGCGCCTTGCATCCTTCGAGAACGGCTACAGCGCCGGCTGGGACGATGCGGTAGCTGCCAAGGACCAGGAAAACATCCGGATTTCCGCCGAGCTTGCCAGTTCCCTCGAAGACCTCAGCTTTACGTTCCACGAAGCGCAAGGCCAGCTGCTCGACTCGCTGGACCCGATGTTCAAGGTCCTGACCAGCGCCGTACTGCCGGATGCAATGGCAGCCTCCTTTGGGCATCACATTGTCGATCAGCTGGCGGAAATGGCCAAAGGTCAGACTGACCAGCCGATGCAGATCGTGGTCTCCCCTGGCGAAGCCGCTGCGGTGCGAAGCCTCCTGCCGGAGAATTTTTCCGTGCCTGTGACCGTGCGGGAAGACAGCGTCCTGACTCCGGGGCAAGCCTACCTGAGCGTCGGCAGTACCGAATGCGAAATCAATTGCGACGCTCTGCTTGAATCGATCCAGGACTCGATTGAGGCCTTTACCTACCACGCAAATGAGGACAGCCAGTATGGATGATGCTGCCGATCTGAACCTGAAATCCGCCGATGCGGGCAATCCCTTTGTTTCGGTTCCCGTCGAGGTGACTGTCTCCGTCGGCAAAGCCCGGCCGCTGATCCGCGATCTGGTCAGCCTGGGTGAGAACGCCGTCCTGACATTGGACAAGCGGGTCGAAGATCCCGTGGATCTCTATGTCGGCGACCGGCTGGTCGCGCGCGGCCAGCTCGAAGAACTGGAAGGCGACCAGGCGGGTCAGCTTGCCGTGCGCCTGACAGAAATTGCCGATCTGCAAAGCGGGTTGGGATGATACACACAACTTTTGTGCGGGCGGCTCTGGTTTCAGCGCTCCTGCTGGCCTTGCCGCACACCGCCCTGGCTCAAGAATTGAGTCTTTCACTGGCAGACGGGCAGTCGATCTCGGCCCGCTCGATCCAGCTGATCCTGCTGATTACCGTGCTCAGCCTGGCTCCCGGCCTGCTGATCATGATCACCTGCTTCCCGTTTCTGGTGACGGTTCTGTCGATCCTGCGTCAGGGCATCGGCCTGCAGCAGGCGCCGCCAAACATGCTGATTATCAGCCTGGCATTGTTTCTGACGTATTTCGTGATGGAACCGGTTTTCACTGAGGCCTGGGCCACCGGGATCAACCCTCTGCTGGAAGAGCAGTTGGAA
The DNA here is from genome assembly GCF_020514995.1 of Leisingera sp. McT4-56. Classification (NCBI taxonomy): domain Bacteria; kingdom Pseudomonadati; phylum Pseudomonadota; class Alphaproteobacteria; order Rhodobacterales; family Roseobacteraceae; genus Leisingera; species Leisingera sp. McT4-56. The sequence goes on from NZ_JAJALF010000008.1 coordinate 155,666, forward strand.
CCAGGGGAGGCCATCACCCGCAGCCTGGATCCGTTTCGCGCCTTCATGGCCAACCGGCTGGATCCCGACACTTTCTATGCGATTGCAGATCTCAGACCCGAGACCCAGGGCCTGGACCCGGTCCCTGAAGCACCGCTGTCAGCACTGATTCCCAGCTTTCTGCTGTCGGAAATCGCACGCGCGTTTCAGATCGGCTTTCTGGTTTTCCTGCCGTTCCTTGTAATCGACCTCGTTGTGGCAGCGATTCTCATGTCGATGGGGATGATGATGGTGCCGCCCGCAATTGTGTCCTTGCCGTTCAAACTGGCCTTCTTTGTCGTTGCTGACGGCTGGAGCCTGATCGCCACCGCGCTGGTGCGCAGTTACTATCCCTGACTCAGCTGCTTCACGCTGAAACAAGCCGGGCATTCAAGGTGCCCGGTTTTTTTGCAAGCTGGGCCCGTCTACCCCTTCTGGCAAATGATTGCCATCAATCCGCCTGCAATGCAGTCAGTTCCGGCAATATGCTGGGCGCTGTCTGCTCAGGAACCAGTCCTGCAGGCCGAAACGGATAAACGCGCCTTATCACTTGCCGGAATGGGACACCGCACAGCCGCCACTCCACCTGTCCCCCTCCGGCCGCTCACTTCATCGTCAGAACCTTGAGGCGCTCAGGTGTTTGGTCTCTGATTTGACGATCCGGCCAAAGGCCGCAGGGTACGATTTTCCGAAACAGAAAGCCCCGGCCATTGCGCGCAAGGCCGGGGTAGCTTTCTTTTCTGCAAGTCGCTTCAGCGGACCACAAACTCCGCGTGCAGGGCTCCCGCCGCCTTCAAGCTCTTGAGAATGTCGATCATGTCCCGCGGCGACACGCCCAGGGCGTTCAGACCTGCCACAACTTCAGACAGCGACGTGGTCTCAGGAACTTCTGCCAGCTGAATGCCTTCCTCTTCTTCGATGGCGGCACCGGTGCGCGGAACGACAACCGATTCACCATCAGCAAAAGGGTTCGGCTGCACAACCAGCGGGGTCTCTTCGATCCGCAGAGTAAGATTGCCCTGAGCCACGGCCACGCGGGAGATCCGCACGTCACTGCCCATCACAATTGTGCCTGAGCGCTGATCGACCACCACCCGCGCCTTGCGCTGGGGCTCCACCAGAATGTTCTCGATCCGGCCCACGGCATGAGCCGTCGAGCGCGTGTTGGTCCGGCGGATATCAACCTCAACTGTACCGGAATCCCGCATCAGGGCGACATTGCTGCCGAACTCCGCGTTGATGGCCCGTTCAATCCGCCCGGCAGTCGTGAAATCAGGCTCCCGCAGCGCCAGCCGCATGGAGCTGAGCGAGGCCAGATCAAAATCAATCTCCCGCTCAACGCGGGCGCCGGACGGGATCACCCCCGCCGTCGGCACCCCTTGGGTCACAACAGCGGCATCCCCCTCGGCAACGGCGCCGCCAGCGAGGATGGTACCCTGTGCAACCGCATAGATCTGCCCGTCAGCTGCATTGAGGGGGGTCATGATCAAGGTGCCGCCCAGCAGGCTTTTGGAGTCGCCGATAGCAGATACTGTCACATCAATGGTGCTGCCAACCCGGGCAAAGGGCGGCAGAGTCGCAGTGACAAAAACCGCGGCAACATTCTTGGGACGGAACTGCTCGCCGGTCACGTTGACACCCAGCCGCTCAAGGATGTTGGACATGATTTCTTCGGTGAAGGGCGAATTCCGCAACCCGTCACCGGTGCCGTCCAAACCAACGACCAGGCCATAGCCAACCAGGTCGTTGCCGCGCACGCCGTCGAATTCCACCAGATCCTTCAGGCGGATTGTATTGGCCTGAGCCACTGCCGGCAGCAGGAACAGGCACGAGATGAGAAGACGAAGAAATCCAATCATGAGATGTACTTCAGCAGGGAAAGCTGCGAGCTGCGCGCGGTGACCGTGTAAAGGCCTTCGAGCTGTGTTTGCGCTTCCTGCAGCCGGGTGTAGGTTTCATATGGGTCTGCAGAGACCAGGTTGTTCTTGACGATGCTCAGGCTGGTTTTGGAGGCCTCGTTGCGGGCGTTGATCGCGTCCAGGCGCCCCTCGACAAAGCCAACATCGGCCTGCACCTTGATCAGCCGGTCTTCGCTTTCGGTCAGCTCGCTGCTGGCCTCGATGACCAGATCGATCTTCACGTCGTCGTTCAATCCGAGGCCGGGCTCATCGGCCAGCGCCGTGATGACATAGCTTTGCAGCGTATGCTTGAGTTTGTCGTCATTGGCTTGAATGCCCAAAGAGACCTGTTCCCCCTCGCCCACGGTCACGGGCTGCAGGGCTGTGGCGGAGCCTTGGTACATGACCGCATCAAAGCCAGCCGGGTCGTCAAACCAGTCCTTGACCGCTTGGATGATGTCATTGCTTGTCGTAAGCCCTGACACTTCGGTGAGGATCGCAGTCATCAGAGTGCCGGAATCATTCAGCGGCTTGGTATCCGTTGCGGTCCCGGCAAAAATTGTGCGCCCGCCAACAGACGTGTTCATAAGGTTGACGGCACTCTCCATTTTTTGCTTAGCTTGGCTGCCGAACTGTTCGGCGTTGTAAACATCCATTGCCGGCGACAGCCTCAGGATATCATTGCGCAGAGCCTGCACCTGGCTTTGAACCTTTTCTAAGCTGCCCTGGACCGTGGTTGCAAACAGCTGCACCTCGCCATTTGTAACCATATAGCTGTCGAGCCGGTTCAGAGTGCTTTCCAGATCTGCTAGATAGGTGAAATCACCGCCAAGCCGCTCAGTCAGGTTGGAGGTTTTACCTGTGGCAAACTCTTCGGAAAGCGTGGTGACGTTCTCCTTCAGATCCGCATTGCGGCCGCGGAGAAAGAGGTGCTGCGCCATATCGCCGTAAGAATTAATAATCATGCGTCAGATCCTCAGAAGTGTTTCCATAAGCTCATCCACGACAGAGATGACCCGGGCGTTGGCAGCATAGAATTTCTCCACCAGCATCAGGTTTTGCAGCTCGGCGTCGGTATCGACACCCAGCGCCAGTTCTGCCTGGCTCAGCTCGTTAAAACTGGTGGCCGCGAAGGTTGATGCGCGGGATGCGGTTTCGTTGTCCTGTGCAAACCGGGACAGCAGATTTGCGCTCAGGGTGCCTGCAGTCAAATCCGATGTGCCCAGACCAACCGACGATACCGTGCGCGTGGTGTTCAGTGCATCGGTATAGCTCTGCAAAAGGCTGGAATCACCCGGATCACCTGGCGCAGCAGCATAAAGACCGTCGCGGAACCGCCATGTCTCTGCGCTTCCGGTCAGAGAAACCAGGTCATTCAATTCAATCCTGTTTGCGATCCCGACAGTATTTGCAGCATCGAAAAAGCCGCCGTCATCGGTGAAGATACCGGCATCGGTCACTCCGATCGTGCCATCCAGTGCCGGATCCTGGAACCGTTCGATCAGATCCCGCGCCATCGCATCCAGGTCTTCCTGGGCCTCCACTGCGGTGACATCCCGGATCTCAAATTGCGCAGTCAGAGTGCCGCCACGCAGCGGGCCGTCCGGACCGGTTTCGATCACCCTGCCGTTGACTTCCAGCCCAGAGAGCATTCCATTGCCGAGCGTCATATGCGGCATGATATCCCGCGACGGCGAGAAGCTCAGCTCCGACGCCTTGCCATCCAGCAGCATCACACCGCCCGCCGAGTACAGTGTCACCTGGCCGTTATCACGCCGGACAACGTTGACGGGAATGATTTCATTCACTTGGTCGATCAGCTGATCCCGCTGATCGTGCATGGAAACAGCATCCATGCCGCCCGCCTCCACGACCATGATGCGTGCATTCAGCTTTTCGATCTCTTTCAAGGCCTGGTTGACGGTGTCGACCTGGCTGTTGATTGCGCTGTCGGCGTTGATCCGCAGATCACGCAGCCCCTCGGCTGCACGCGAAATCGATTCCGCAAGGGAATCCGCCTTGACCGACAGGTCGTTGAGCCGGGGTTGTGAATCCGGGCGCGACACGACTTCGATCAGCGATGACTCGAAATTTGATAGTTGCGCTGCCAAGGACATCTCGTCATCCACGGTGCCAACCAGGCTGGACATCCTTTCAAAGAAGTCCGCTTGGATCTTGGCGGTGCCGAAATCCGCCTCGGCGACCCTGCGGTTGGAAATTACCACCGGATCGTTCAGCCGCTGAACATGCCCTACCTGGACACCGGGAACACCAACGCCCGGGCTGTTCAGATCCAAAACCCGGCGCGTGTACCCGGGCGTCAGGGCATTGGCGAGATTCTCGGAAACGATCTGCGAAGACCGGCTGGCAGCAGTCAGGCCGCTCATCGCGCTGTTTAGGGCGGAATAAATAGACATGTTCAGCCTGCTTTCATGAAGGCAGTGTCAGGGGGCCATCAAGCGCCTTAGCGCTTGATGTTGGTGGTTTCCTGCAGCATTTCATCAACGGTCTGGATGACCTTCGCGTTGGACGAATAGGCCCGCTGGGTCTGGATCATGTCGGTCAGCTCGGTTGCCACGTCGACAGCCGATTCCTCTTGGGCATAGCCCAGGATTTCACCGGTCGGGCCGTCGCCGGCATCCCACAGGTAGAACGCCCCGGAATCATCCGTCGGCTTGTAGGTTTGGGAATCCAAAGCCTGCATGCCGTTCAGGTTCGACACATCCGCCAGCGGAACCTTGTAGATGACCTTGGTGTCGCCGGAGTCATATTTGGCGATGACTTCCCCGGATTCGTTGATTTCCACCGAAACAAAGGAACCAACCGCGGTGCCGTCCTTCACGGTTGTGCCCGGAACGAATTCATCGCCCAGCTGGCTCATCCCGTTCTGCTCGCCGATAACGCCGATATTGATCTCGATCGGTCCGCCTGCGACGTTGATGGTGACCGAGCCGGCCGTCGCGTCATAGGCACCGCCGGTCACAGTGGCCACGCTTTGCAGCGTGCCGGCTGTGGACGCACTGTCGTCGAAGGTCAGAGTGTATTCGCCGATCACCGTGGCGCCGGTTGCCGAATCGACAATCTGCATCGTCCATTCATTGGTGCCGGTGGTTGCCGGCGGGGTCGCCACGCTTGGTGTGTAGGTGATCGCCAGTTCTTCGGAGCGGCCCATATTGTCATAGTATTGTACGACATGTTCCACCGGAGCCCCGGTGGCGCCAGGATCAGTCTCGGAGGCCGGCAGGTTCGCGGTCAGGCTGATCTCGGTTGTCGGCTCCGCCGAAAGGCGGTTCAGGTCGATGTGGACCGGCTCCAGCGAATTGCTGGTGTCACGTGCAGCATCCGGCACAGTACCATCCGCAAGCGCTGGAAAGCCCATCAGAACCAGGCCGGATTCGGTCGACAAGTAGCCGTTCGAGTCGGTACGGAACGACCCGGTAGAGGTCAGCAGCATCGAAGGGTTGCCGCCGGCCTCCACCTCGGTGATCGAGGCCACCGGTAGCATTCCGCGGCCGCGTACCGCCAGATCGGTTGCATTGTTGGTCGAGACCAGCGGCCCGCGTTCGTCAATCAGCCGCACATTGGTGGTGCGCACCCCGCCCGCCGAATAGGTGCCGCCAGAACCGGACAAGACCATGGAATGGAAATCTGTCTGAACCCGCTTGTAGCCGCGGGTCGAGGAGTTGGCGATGTTGTCGGAGATGGAAGCCAACCGGCTGGCGTTGGCGCTCAATCCTGAAACGCCCGCGTTCAGCGACGAAGAAATGGTCATAGCACGCCTTTCTGCTGCATCTAATCATTCTGATGCAACAGCTAGCGCAGCAGCCATTAACGGGCGGCTAACAGATCAAAAATGACGTATCTGCCAGCCGCACGTTGTGCGTTTTCAGCGGTTTATTAGCGAAGCAGGATGATTTCGATCCGGTCATTGCGGGCCGCCATTGGATTTTTGGCAGCGAGCTTGCGGTCAGCATGGCCGGTCACACGGTGAATCCTGGCTGCTGCCAAGCCTCCCGATTCGAGCAGCTTTCGGGTTTCATCCGCACGGTCATGGGACAGTTCCCAAACCGGATTCTTCGCCAGCACGACCGGATGCGAGCGGATATGGCCGCCCACAGCAATGTTGTTGGTCACGCCCTCAGATACACGCGCAATCATCCGGACCAGATCCCTGTACAAAGCAGTCGGATTCGCCTGCCCGTCTTCGAACAGCGGCACGTCTTCGGTGGCAAACAGCTCAATGATCAGCCCTTCGTCGGTGACGCGGGTCACAATGTGGCGGGCCATCGCGGTGGACACCATACTCTCTCCGCCGCGGCCGGACAGCTGTTCCTCAATCGCTCGGAACTTGTCGTCATCCTGATCCCGCTTGTGGTCGGACTCAACCCCCGTGTCACCCTGCGCCTTCTGGGCATCTGCCGGATTGATATCCGTTGCGCCGGTGCCGGACTTTGGCTGGATATCCTCGGTGAACATGCTGTCCCCCTGGAAGGCGCCATTGCCGCCGCCTGAGATCCGGCTCAGCGGAATCGATGGCGAGAAATAATCCGCCAGACCCTTGCGTTGTTTTTCCGTCGTCGCGTTCAGCAGCCACATCAGCATAAAGAAGGCCATCATCGCGGTCACGAAGTCGGCATAAGCCACTTTCCACGCGCCGCCGTGATGGCCATCGCCACCACTGACTTTTTTCTTTTTGATGATAATGGGCGCCACATTGCTCTGTGCGCTCATGTTCACCACCACTATTTTCACCCATTCCCGGGATAGCAGGCGGCACGTTAAGCCCGGCTTAACAGTTAAATTTGCCGGCAGTTCCTGCGACGACAAGCACATCTCCACAACGGCCTGCCGCGAACTGCCGGCAGCGCTGCAGCACTGGACCCGTAATCCTTCCAGCCACTTGCCTCGGCATCGGGAAAGCTTGTCAAAGGTTGATCAAGAGCAGTTTAACATGGCGTCGCCAGGCAAATTGGACCAGCACGGCACATGAGAAATCAAATGCTGATCCGAAGAGACCGATAGGCCCGTAGCCCTGTCTATTACGCTGTGCCGCCCTTGTGCCAGGCTTCGGCCGGATCTATCTCAGCGTAGCCGCGCAGTTTCTGAACGTCCTCGATAACAGCGTGGTTCTTTTTGATTTCCACTCCAGCTGTTTTCAGACGGGCAAAGGCACGGCTCAGGCTTTCCGGTTTCATGCCTAGGCGGCCGGCGATCAAAACCTTGTCGTAGGGCAGGACCACCTCACAGCCGCCGCTATCGCAGCGACAGAGCTTCAGCAGGAATTCCGCCACCCTCTGGGCGCCGGTCTGTGCCTTCAGCTGTTCCAGCTGTTCGACCAGCGAATGCAGATGGGCAAAGGTCGACGCCAAAATGGAAATACTGATCTGCGGCTCCTGTTTCATCAGAGACACCAGCAGCGAAGAGGGAATGTGCAAAACCTCCGCGGGTGTCACCGCTTCGGCCGACACCGGATACCTGGCACCTTTGAGCGCCACCGCTTCTCCGAAGCTTTCGCCGCGGGCAAAGACACTTACCACAGTTTCAGAGCCGTTGGGCGCAATCCGGAACAGTTTGGCCCAGCCCTCGATCATGACGTGGATCTCAGCGGCTTCCTCATCCTGCAGAAAAATGGTTTCGCCCCGGTCATAGTGCCGGAAAATGCCGTGGGACAGCAGGGTTTCGACATGTTGGTCAGGCAGCGAACGGAGCAAGAGCGAATTGCGTGCGACCGCTTTGTTCTGTTCGTGCGCCAAAGTCTTGTGTCTCCTGGGTTCCGGCTCCCGCCTTTGCCGGAGCTTCATGTGCCTAGGATTCATGAATACAGACGCGGCAGGTGAAGGTCCACTGCCGCTCTGGTCCGCAATGGGCCGCCGCCAGTCTGTATCCTTGACCATAGTCATGGATGACGCCGCTGGTCCGTATCAGGATCCGCTCCAGACAGAATGGCAGATGCAAGCGAGCGGAGGCCCAGCCATGGATTTCGAACATTTTTTCAAGGATCGCCTGCAGGAGCTGAAAGACGAAGGAAACTACCGCGTTTTCATTGATCTTGAGCGGCGGCAGGGAGCATTCCCGGAGGCACAGCAAACCGAAGGCGGAACCCGTAGGGATGTGAAAATATGGTGCTCGAACGACTATCTGGGAATGGGCCAATGCCCGGAGGTGCTGGCTGCGATGCATGAGGCGCTGGATACGTCCGGAGCTGGAGCAGGCGGAACCCGCAATATTTCAGGCACCACCCATGCCCATGTGCTGCTGGAGGAAGAGCTTGCCGACCTGCATGGGAAGGAAGCGGCGCTTCTGTTCACTTCCGGATACGTGTCGAACTGGGCGGCGATCGGAACATTGGCCGCCAAGATACCGGGGCTGATCGTGTTTTCCGACAGCCTGAACCACGCCAGCATGATCGAGGGCATCCGCCATTCCCGCGCTGAAAAAGTGATCTGGAAGCACAACGACGTGAACGATCTGCGGGCCAAGCTGGCAGCGGCGCCAGCCAATGCACCCAAGATGATCGCATTTGAATCGGTCTATTCGATGGATGGGGACATAGCGCCGATCAAGGAGATCTGCGACGCGGCAGATGAGTTCGGCGCGATGACCTACTTGGACGAGGTGCATGCAGTCGGGCTTTACGGTCCGCGCGGTGGCGGCATTGCCGAGCGCGAAGGGCTGATGGACCGGTTGACAGTGATTGAGGGCACGTTGGGCAAGGCGTTTGGTGTGGTGGGCGGTTATATCGCCGCCAGTGCGCCGCTGTGCGATTTTGTGCGCAGCTTTGCCAGCGGATTCATTTTCACCACCGCCCTGCCGCCTGTTGTTGCCGCTGGCGCCCTTGCTTCCGTGCGCCACCTCAAGGCATCGCAGAGTGAGCGCATCCTGCAGAAGGAACGGGTCGCCGACGTCCGCGCCCAGCTTGATCTGCTGGGTATTCCGCACATCATGAACCCGAGCCATATCATTCCGATCATTGTGGGCGATCCGGTGAAGTGCAAGTTCATCTCTGATGCGCTGCTGGAGGAATTCGGCATCTATATCCAGCCGATCAATTATCCCACCGTGCCAAAAGGCACAGAGCGTCTTCGGATCACGCCGGGTCCGGTGCATTCACCCACCGACATCAAACAACTGGTGGAGGCGCTGGGAACGCTCTGGGAACGCTGCAAGATTGCGCGCCGGACGTCGGCAGCCCAGTAGGCCGCGGTCCAGTAATCCGCAGCCGGGGCATGCAGGTTGCGCACCCTAGCGGCCGCAAGGCCGCTGGGGCAGTTTACGTTTAGACTCGCCTTGGATTGGATGCATTGAAGAACACTGGGCACCGGGCTGGCACGGCGGAGCCTGGGCTGATTTGAATGGGTTGGCTGGAAGGAATGGCCGCGGCGCCCGCAGTGTTTTGCGGGCGCCGCGGTCCGAAACCAGCCATGCTGTTTGCCGGCCTCACCGTAAGACGGCGCCAGCGGACTGGTTAACCTGCGCCGGAATATTTCCGTCCGGAAAATACCCGTCTGGCCGGCGCCGTTTATTAGGTGCATCCGGATTTTAACCGTTTGGTCCGGCCGCTAGCCTTATCCAAAGTCAAGAGCTGGCCGGTTGAGGGAAATTATTGAGCTGCAGCCGGCGCAAGACGCCAGGCCGCAATCCCACGAACAAACCCGGGGTGGAGGCGAAAACCGGCCCGAAACTCACAAAACCGCGAGCGAAGTTGTCCAAAGTCAAAGAACTGCCGGCAGAATCCCCCTCTTATCCGGGTGCCTCACCAGCAAACGGAGAGTGATCATGTCACTTGGACTCAGCTACAAAAATACCCGCCGGGCACTGGGAGCAGGCTTTGCACTGCTGCTTGGTTCTGCCGCTATCCCCGCCTACGCCGAAGGCCCCACCTTGAGTGAGGAGGCTTTTGAATCTTCCAAGCAGCTTTATTTCGAACGCTGCGCAGGCTGCCACGGCGTTCTGCGCAAAGGCGCAACCGGCAAGAACCTGGAGCCGCACTTTAAACAGACCAAGGCTGACGGCACAGTGGTCGAAGGCGGCACCCTGAAATTGGGCCAGGAGCGTCTGGAAAAGATTATCGCCTGGGGTACCGAAGGCGGGATGAACAACTTCTCGGACATCATGACCGAGCAGGAAATCAAGGACATGGCGACCTACATCCAGATGGATCCGCCGAAGCCGCCAGAGATGTCGCTTGAGCAAATGAGACAGACCCGCAAGGTCTATGTCGAAGAAGCAGACTACCCGACCGAGCCGCTGCACGGCCGCAACTGGGAAAACTTCTTCGTCGTCATCGAGCGTGACGTGGGCAAAGTGGCCGTGATCGACGGCGACACCAAGGAAGTTCTTGCACACATCCCGACCGGTTATGCCGTGCACGTGCTGAAAGCCTCTGAACACCACAAACTGGAAGAGCCGGAAAACCCGGGCCGCTTCTGGTACACCATGGGCCGCGACGGCAAGATGACCAAGATCGACCTCTGGCAGACGCCGGACAAGATGCTGGTTTCCGAAGTCACCATTGGCTATGACGCCCGCGATGTGGCGGTGTCCGGCGACGGCAAATACGTCATCGGCGGTGCCTATTGGCCGCCGCACTTTGCGATCGTAGACGCCAAGACCATGGAACCGCTGAAGGTTGTTTCGACCCGCGGCACCAACGTTGACGGCGACTATGTGGAAGAAAGCCGCGTGGCTGCCATCTACACCACCCCCAACGAGCCGACCTGGATCGTTGCGGTGAAGGAACTGGGCCAGCTGTGGCAGGTGGACTACTCCGACCTGGACAACCTGCGCATCGACAAGATCAACTCGGCCAAGTTCCTGCACGACGGCTTCTTTGATCCGACCGGCCGCTATTTCCAGATCGCTGCAAACGCATCGAACAAGATGGTTGTTGTCGACACCAAGGAGCGCAAGCTCGAGGCGATGATCGACACCGCGCCGCTGCCGCACCCCGGCCCGGGCGCCAACTGGGTTGACCCGAACTGCGGCCCGGTTGCCGGCACCACTCACCTTGGCGAGGGCACCGTGACGGTTTGGGGCAACGACCCGGAAGGCAACCCCGACAACGCTTGGAAGACCTGCTACGAGGTCGAGACCGATGGTGCGGGCCTGTTCATCCGGACCCACCCGAACTCCAAGTACTACTGGGCTGACCAAACCAAGCACCCCGAGCCTGAGGTTCAGCAGTCGGTGCAGGTCATCTCGAAAGAGACCGGTGAGGTCGTGAAAACGATCCAGATCACTGACGAGGAAGGCTCCGCCGCTGTGCACTTCGAGTTCAACGCGGACGGCACCGAAGTCTGGGTCTCCAAATGGAACCGCTCGACTTCGAAAGAGCCCAACGGCGAAATCGTGATCTTCGACGCCGAGACGCTGGAAGAGATCGGCCGCGTGAAGGGCCTGTATGCCCCGACCGGCAAGTTCAACGTCTACAACCGGTCGAACCACGTCACCTGACGATCAGGATGACAGACCTTCGGAAGGGCGGGCCGAGCGCCCGCCCTTCCTGCCTTAGCGGTACCGGATTGCGGCGGCCGCGGGGAGTCAGGGCACGGCAGATACCTCTGCATCCCGCCCTGCGCCCCCTGCAATCCGGGACTTAGACCTCCGTCGGCAGGGGGCTCATACAGAGATTTATGGAGCCTGGAGATGACCCAGACCAACCAAGCGGAAAAGAAAAGACCCCTCTGGCGGCGCTATGTCCTTTGGGGCATGCCGATCGGCGGGATTCTTGTTGCCTTCACCGCGGGCATTATTTTCTGGGGCGGTTTCAACACCGCCATGGAAGCAACCAACACAAAGCAGTTCTGCGTCTCCTGCCACGAGATGCGGGACTTCGTTTATGAGGAATACAAGGGCACGATCCACGATGTGAACCGCTCGGGTGTCGGCGCGGTCTGTTCTGACTGCCACGTGCCAAAGGACTGGACACACAAGATCATCCGCAAGATTCAGGCCTCGAAGGAAGTCTGGGGCAAGATTACCGGAACGATCAGCACTCCTGAGAAGTTCGAAGCCAAGCGCATTCACCTGGCCATGAACGAATGGGAGCGGATGAAACGCACGGACTCGCGCGAATGCCGGAACTGTCACGACTTCGAGTCGATGATGCCGGAATTCCAGAAGCCGCGCGCGCGCCAGCAGCACTTGAACGCCATGACTGTGGGGCAAACCTGCATCGACTGCCACAAGGGTATCGCGCACTCCAACATCCGCGACCGGGCGGAGGACGAGTATCTCGAGAAGCTGGAGTCACCAGACCCTCGGTTCATCCGCGAGATTCCGGCAGAATACATGGAAAGCCTCGCCCGCATCGAAGCCAAGGAAGCCGCCGAAGCTGAGGCTGCCCAAGCGGCCAAACAAGCTGAGCAGGAAGTTGTTCAGGCCCGCATCGCCGCTGCAGTCGAGGCGGCACGTGCAGAGGAGCGGGCTCTGGCGTCCGGAGAAACTGCCGAAGCGGCAGGATCAGGCGGCAGCAATGTTGCGCCGGGCATTGACTGGGATGCAGTTACCGCGGCGAACATGACTCTGTTCTACCCCGGCCAGGCCTCTTTCGAATGGGTGCAGAACGGCAAGCAGCACGGCGGCGCGCGCCCGCTGACCAAAGGCGGCGACCAATGTTCGACCTGCCACGGCAAAGAGGTGGAAGCTATCGGCAGCAAGATTGTCGCCGGAACCGAGAACACCGAGCCGACGCCAGTTCCCGGCAAGCGCGGCGTAATCAATGCAACCGTGCAGGCGGCACATGACGGTGAGAACCTCTATGTGCGCATGCAATGGCCGGACGGTTCCCATGCTCCAGTACCCTTCGTGGACGGCGGCAAAATGGACCCGGACAACCAGATCAAGGTCGCAATGATGATCACCGGCACCGGCATCGAGATGGGTGAGCAGGTAGGCTGCTGGGCGACTTGCCACGCGGACAACACCTACATGCCCTTTGACCCTGGCGCCGAAGCGATTGCCGCCAGCGGCGATGTCGCGGCCCGCCTTGAGGCCAACGGCTCTGTCACCAAGTATCTGAGCGAGACCCGCTCCAGCATCGAGATCAAGGGGCGCCGCGGCAAACCGCAGGGCGGCTGGGATCAGCTGAAGGCGGCAGAGGAGATCGAGCAGTACCTGGCCGACGGCACCTTCATGGACCTGATGCGGGTCTACTCGGACGGCAGCGGCTCCAACGGGTATCTGCTGGAGCGCCGGGTCGAGAACGGCGGCGAGTTCGCCTCCGAAGCCACCCTTTCGGCCGGCATGTGGACCGTGGTCTTCTCACGGCCGCTGAACTCCGGCGCGCAGGGGGATGTTCCGCTGGAACCGGGCAAAACCTACACTGTCGGCTTCGCCATCCATGATGACTATGCCGCCGCGCGGTTCCACCACGTGACGCTGAACACCACCATGGCCCTGGACAACGGCGAGGCGCAGATCAACGTAGTCGGGCAGTAAAACCAAACCGGCGGCCGGGCCTTCCGGCCGCCGGATCTTCCGGCAAGGAGACTTCAGATGAAAAGGCTATCCATTCTTGTGTCTGCACTGCTGCCGCTTGCGGCAGCTTTTCCCGTTCTGGCGGAAGACGACGGTAATGCCGCGATTTGTGCTGAGGCCGAGGAGCGCTATGTCTCTATTTTCGGCAGCTCTTCCGCCGACGCGGAAGGCGTGACGGTCGTCAAAATGTACAAGTACAACTTCTGCCCTGCGGCAGTCACGGTGCCCGTGGGAACCACCGTGCGCTGGGTCAATGTCGACAAGCGCACCAGCCACAGCGTTTTGTCGCCCGCTGCCAGAATGCCGGAATCGGATCGCGCTTTTCCGGAGGAGAGCGTCGAATTCACCTTTCTGACCGCTGGAAGCCAGGAATACCTCTGTGGTCCCCATTGGGAGACACAGCAGATGATCGGAGTGGTCACGGTCACAGAAGAGTAAGCACAGCGGAAGCTGCGCTTTCCGCAGCCCGCGGCTGCGATTACCACGGGCACGAAGCACGGGATGCCGGTGTTCGCCAGAATATCCTTTGCGAAGCCATTAAATCATCCATTACAATGGCTTAGGCGAACACTGGCGGCAAGGTCTCAACCCGTGACCGGCACCTTAACTTAAGTCAAGGAATCCGGGAAGGCTCCGGGGCATTCTGCCCCTGACATACCGGATTCGCAGGATCGGACCATCTCCGCTGTATGAAACAAGCGGGACAGGACGCCGGGTCTTGGAAACCTTGATTATGGAAACAACAGATACATGCGAGGGACCTCATGAGCGGTAAAGTATTCCTGATAGGCGCTGGCCCGGGAGATCCTGACCTGCTGACCCTGCGGGCGCTCAAGATGCTGGAAGAGGCGGATGTTGTTGTCTACGACCGTCTGGTTTCGGATGAAATCATGGCGCTGTGCCCAAAAAGGGCGGCGCTGATTCCAGTCGGCAAATGCCCGAAAAACCATCCTGTCCCGCAGGACCGTATCAACGAGATACTGCTTGAGCAGGCAAGCCAAGGCCATACGGTGGCACGTCTCAAGGGCGGCGATCCGATGATTTTTGGCCGGGGATCCGAAGAGGCGCTGTATCTGACCGGGCACGGCGTCAGTGTCGAATACGCACCGGGGATCACTGCAGCACAGGGCGCGTCCTGCTCGACCGGGGTGCCGCTCACCCACCGCGGCATCGCCACCAGCGTGCAGTATGTGACCGGGCACCGGCAGGCGGACAAGATTCTGGACCTGGACTGGAAGCGGCTGGCCGATCCTGACACGACGCTTGTTGTCTACATGGGGGTCGCCAATATCGGCCAGATTGCCATGGGGCTGATGACCGAAGGCCTGCCGGCGGGCACACCTGTGATGGCGATATCCAAAGCCACCTCGGCTGAGGAGCGGCGCATGATCTCGACGCTCGGCTCGATTGCGCAGGATGCCCGCGAGGCAGCCCTGAAGCCGCCCACATTGTTCATCATCGGCCAGGTGGTTTCGCTTTATTCCGAACAGCCCGTTGCCGAACTGGTGGCGCAGGCCAAGGCCCATGGCTGACATCCGGCACGGCATAACCGTGGCTGCCCTGGCGCTGCTGTTGCCATGTGCCGCCGCTGCCGGCCCTGCTGGGGCGGAAGGGGCAGATGCCCTGCAGCGTCTGGTACACCAGGATTGCGGTTCGTGCCACGGGCTGCAGCTCAAGGGCGGGCTGGGGCCTGAACTCACGACTGAAGCGCTGCAGCACTACGACCGCGAGGTCCTTGTTTCGGTGATCCTCAACGGGGTTCCCGATACCCCCATGCCGCCCTGGCGCCCCTTGCTGAGCCAGGAAGACGCCGCGCGGATTGCCGATTACCTGTTGTCAGGAGAAATGAAGTGAAACACCTCCTTGCTGCCGTCCTGTTCTGCGCGTCCGCAGCCGGTGCCGAGACCGTTGCCACAGGCGATCTTGGCGTTGTTATAGAGCGGGCCACCGGTTCTGTGCTGCTGGTCGATCAATCCGAGCGCGCGGCACTTGCGCGGATCGAAGGCTTCGGCGACCTCAGCCATGCAAGCCTCGTCTATTCGCCGGATGAACGTTTTGCTTACGTCTTTGGCCGCGACGGCGGGCTAACCAAACTGGACATCACCACCCGCAAGGTTGCTGGCCGGGTGATGCAGTCGGGAAATGCCATCGGCGGGGCGATCTCGGACGACGGCAAGCTGGTGGCGGTTTCCAACTATGACCCCGGCGGCGTGCGCATTTTCGACGCGGACACCCTGGAAATGGTTCTGGACATTCCCACCGGCGGCAAGACCATCGGCCTGGTGGATGCGCCCGGCACCCGTTTTGTGTTCACCGTCTGGGACACAGGCGAGACCTGGATCGCCGACATGTCCGGGGCGGAACCGCAAATCACCCGTATCCAGGGAATGGGCGACCGCCCCTATGATGCGCTGATCACGGCCAGCGGGCGGACCTATATCACCGGCCTGTTCGGGGAAGACGGGCTGACTGCACTGGACCTTTGGGCCGAGCAGCCGGAGCCCATCCGGGTGCTGCCCGGCTATGGCCGGGGGCAGGAAGAAATGCCGGTCTACAAAATGCCTCACCTGGAAGGCTGGGCACTGACCGGGCAGGAGTTCGTGCTGCCGGCAGTAGGCCACCACGAAGTGCTGTGGGTGGACGCAAACACTCTAGAGGAGACCGCCCGCACCAAGACGCACGGCCAGCCGGTCTTTGCCATGGCACGGCCCGACGGGCGGCAGGTCTGGGTCAACTTTGCCCACCCTCTGAATGACACGATCCAGGTAATCGACAGTGTTTCCAAGGAAGTAATCCACCAGTTCAAGCCCGGACCAGCGGTGCTGCACATGGAATTCACTCCGCGCGGGCACGAAGTCTGGCTGAGCGTCCGGGACGCCGGAAAGATCATGGTCTACGACACGCAGACCTTTGAGAAACTTCGTGAAATAGACGCAGAAAGCCCTTCGGGAATCTTCTTTACCGCGCGGGCGCACAGGACGGGTTTGTAAGAGATGGACGGGATCGCCTGCTCGACCGACCGCCGCCTGCTGGATGACTGGCAGAGGGATTTCCCAGTCACCGCGCGCCCCTTCGCCCTGCTGGGCGAGGCGCTCGGGATCGGCGAGGACGAGGTCATCGCGCGCCTGTCGTTCATGCAGGGCGCTGGCCGCGTCAGCCGGCTCGGCGCAACCATCGCGCCCAACACAATTTCGGCCTCTACTTTGGCTGCGGTGGCGGCCCCGCCCAACCGCATCGAGGAAGTCGCGGCGCTGATCGGCACGCAGCCTGGCGTGAATCACAATTACCAGCGCGAAGACTTCTGGAACCTTTGGTTTGTGGCGACAGGACCGGACCGTGCGCATGTGGATGAAACACTTGCCTGCATTGAGAAGGCCACTGGCCTGCGGGTTCTGGATCTGCGGCTTGTGCGTCCCTTCAACGTCGATCTGGGGTTCCGGATGAACGGCCCGCGCCAGCTCAACCCGCCGCGCCCGGCCGACCGCAGCGTGCTGCTTGATGGCGACAGGGACTTGCTGCAAATCCTTGCCAGGGGCATGCCCCTGGCGAAGCGGCCGTATGCTGAAATCGGGCTGCAGCTCGGTTTGGGCGAAGCAGTTGTGATCGACCGGATCAACGTGCTTCAGCAGGCAGGGATCATTTCGCGTCTTGGCGTCATCGTCCGCCACAGGGCGCTGGGATGGTCGGCCAATGCAATGGTGGTCTGGGACCTGCCCCAAGCGCAGATCGGCACCGCGGGGCCCGCGCTTGCAGCGCTGGACGGGGTGACGCTTGCCTATGAACGCAGGCCAGTTCCGGGTGTCTGGCCGTACAGGCTCTACAACATGGTGCACGCCCGCACCCGCAGCGGCGCGCAGACGGTGATCGATGCCGCAAGCGCCCTCCCTGAACTGGCTGGCGCGCGCACCAAGGTGCTCTTCTCGAGCCGCTGCTTCAAACAGACCGGGGCTCTGATTGCCCGAAGCGATGGAAGGGCTGCATGATGCTGGACGATACCGATCGCGCATTGATCAACAGGCTGCAGGACGACCTGCCGCTTTCCAGCCGCCCCTTTGCCGCCGTCGGGGCGGAACTGGGGCTCTCAGAAACCGAGGTCATCGAGCGCACGAAAGCGATGAAGGACGCAGGCGCGATCACCCGCTTCGGTCCGTTCTTCGACGTGGCAGCCATGGGCGGGGCTTTCTGCTTGTGTGCGATGGAGGTGCCGGCGGACCGTTTTGAAGAAGTCATGACCGAAGTCAATGACTTCCCGGAAGTGGCGCACAACTATGAGCGCGACCACGCGCTCAACATGTGGTTCGTTCTAGCCACCGAAACACCGGAGGGCATTGCGGATACAGCAGCGCGGATCGAGCGCAAGACCGGCCTGCAGGTTCTGTGTTTCCCGAAACTGCAGGAGTTCTTCATCGGCTTCCGGGTGAATGCATGACTGTCGAGACCGAAATTTCTGACCGCGAGATTACTGCGGCGCTTCAGGGCGGCCTGCCTCTGGTAGCTGAGCCATACGCCGAAGTGGCCGGGCGCCTCGGTATCAGCGAAGAGGCACTGATCGAACGGATCCGGGCCATGAAAGAAAGCGGTGCGATCCGCCGCATCGCCGCGGCTGCGAACCACTACAAGCTGGGCATGGTGGCAAACGGCATGACCGTCTGGGATGTCGAAGATGCCCGGGTGGCGGAACTAGGCGCCTGCATTGGCGCGCTGCCTTTTGTCACCCATTGCTACGAACGGCCGCGCGCACCGGAGGCCGGCTGGACCTACAACCTCTTTGCCATGGTCCACGGCGACACCCGTGACGAAGTCGAGGCCAAACGCCAGGAAATTGCCGTGCTGCTGGGCGGTGCCTGCCGCAGCCACGACATTCTCTATTCCAAGCGCATTCTGAAAAAGACGGGGCTCAGGCTCCGCAAGCGGGGGTAATCCCATGTTTCGCATGTCCGAATACATGAAGCAGCTGACCGAGCCGAAACCCGTGCGCAAGCGCGGTGGCGCGGGGATGGTCAAGCCGGTGGTGATCTGGAACCTCACCCGCCGCTGCAACCTGAAATGCCGCCACTGCTATACGGTTTCGGCTGATGTCGATTTCCCTGGCGAGCTGAGCCAGCAGCAGGCGATGGAGACGCTGGAGGATTTGGGGCGGTTCCGCGTCCCCGCACTGATCCTGTCGGGCGGCGAGCCTTTGGACTGCAAGTACCTTGATCCTCTGGCCCGCCGGGCGCGGGAACTGGTCCGGGTGCTGGCGCTGTCGACCAACGGCACCAAGATCCACGGCGATGCCGCAGACCGGATTGCAGACATTGGATATGACTACGTGGGCATCTCGATCGACGGCATCGGCGCCACCAACGACTGGTTCCGCGGTGTCGAAGGCGCCTTTGACGCCGCCGTGCGCGGAGTGCGCGCGCTCAAGAAGCGTGGTGTCAAAGTGGGGCTGCGCTTCTGCCTGACCGAAGGCACCGGCCACCACCTGCCGGACCTGCTGCAGTTGTGCGACGATGAAGGGGTGGACAAGTTTTACCTCTCGCATCTTGTCTATGCGGGGCGCGGCGACAAGAACCGCGGTGAGGACGCGCATCACAAACGCACCCGCGCGGGCCTGGACCTGCTGATCGAACGCGCTTGGGACGGAGTGACCGGGAAGCGCGCACCGCTGGACGTGGTCACCGGAAACAACGATGCCGATGCCGGGTATTTCCTGGACTGGGTGCGCCGCAATTTCAGCGCCGAGCAGACCGCCCACGTGCGCGAGCATCTTGTGACCTGGGGCGGCAACTCCTCCGGCCTCGGCGTTGCCAATATCGACTTCCTCGGCGATGTGCACCCGGATACCTACTGGTCCAGCTACACTGTCGGCAACGTCAAGAAGACACCTTTTACCGAGCTCTGGACCGGCAATGATCCGATGCTGGCAACGCTGCGGACCCGCCCGCGCCCGCTGGAAGGCCGCTGCGGCGCCTGCAGCCTGAAAGATGTCTGCGGCGGCAATACCCGTATCCGCGCGCTTCAGCTGACCGGCAACCCATGGGCGGAAGACCCGGCCTGCTACCTGACCGACAGCGAAATTGGTGTTGCCTCTGCCGGCCCGCGGCTGGAAGTCACCCCCTTCAAAGGAAAGAGCCATGACCCACAACACCGGTTTTTCGGATAACCCCGCGCCGAAACCGCTGGTGCGGAAAAAAATCTGGGCTGCAGCCCTGCCGGCGCTCATGCTGTTTGGCGGACCCGCCGCTGCCGATCCCGCCGAGCTGTATCATGAGCAGTGCAGCAGCTGCCACGGTGAAAGCCGTTTGGGCGGAACCGGCCCCGCGCTGATCCCTGAAACACTGAAGCGCATGCGCGGGCCGAAGGTGGCAAATGTCATTCTGCACGGCCGCGAGGCCACGCAGATGCCAGCCTTTGCCGAAGTGATTCCGGCGGATCAGGTTGATGAACTGGCAGCCTGGCTCAAGACGCCGCTGACGGAGGTGCCGACCTGGAACGCAGAGCAGATTGCGGAAAGCCGCCAGATGAACCCGGACTATGCGCCGGCGGATGCCCCCGTGTGGTCTTCGGACCCGATGAATATCACCCTGGCGGTAGAGACCGGCGATCACCACGTGAGTGTGCTGGACGGCGACACCTTTGAGGTGCTCGACCGGTTCCCAACGCCTTTTGCTGTTCATGGCGGACCCAAGTTCGACCCGAAGGGCCGGTTTGTCTTCATCATGTCGCGGGACGGCTGGGTGCAGAAATACGACCTGTATTCACTGAAAGAAGTGGGCCGTGTCCGAGCGGGCCTCAACAGCCGCAACATCGCAATGAGCGCCGATGGAAACTGGCTAGCCGTAGCCAATTACCTGCCCAATACCCTGACGATCCTGTCCACTGAGGACCTGTCTGTTGCGGACGTGCGCGAGGTCAAAGGCAAGGATGGAACGCCCAGTCGCGTGTCCGCCGTGTACCAGGCGCCGCCGCGCGAAAGCTTCGTGCTGGCGCTGAAGGATGTGCCGGAGATCTGGGAAGTCTTTTATGGCAAGAACCCGCCCCAGCAGGGTTTTGCCCATGACTGGCGCATGGAGGGGCCTGCCCACACCGATATCCCTTTCCCGGTTCGCAAGATCACCACCCCGGACTATCTCGACGATTTCTTCTTTGACCAGACCTACGAATACGTGATGGGCGCTTCGCGCAGCGGTGAAGGCGGCCAGGTTATTGATCTGGTGATCGGTCAGAAAGTGGCAGATCTGGACCTTCCCGGCATGCCGCACCTCGGGTCCGGGATCACCTGGAAGTACGGCGACACGACAGTCATGGCGACGCCGCACCTGAAGGATGGCACCATCTCCGTGATCGACATGGAAAGCTGGGAAACCGTCAAGCGAATAGAAACCCAGGGTCCGGGCTTCTTCATGCGCAGTCACGAAAACTCCCCTTATGTCTGGGCCGATGTGTTCTTCGGACCGCATAAGGACAAGATGCATGTGATCGACAAGAAGACCCTCGAAATCATCAAGACCCTGGACCCGGTGCCTGGCGCCACGGTTGCGCATGTGGAGTTCACCCGGGACGGCAAGCATGCTCTGGTATCGGTCTGGGAGGACGACGGCGAGGTTCTGGTCTATGACGCCAAGACGCTGGAGATCGTCAAGCGGCTGCCGATGCGCAAACCGTCTGGAAAATACAATGTCTGGAACAAGATCACCTTTTCCGAAGGCACCAGCCACTAGCGCAGTCGCTACGGTGCAGGGCAGCCGCTTTGGCCCGGGGCGATGACGCCCGCGGCAACTGATGCATCTGCGGAGCTTGGCGCCAGTTTCTGGCGGGCGCCGCACCGGCCGCTGATGCTGTGTGCGGTGCTGGCCGCGCTGGCCGGACCATTGCTGGCTGCAGCGGATCCGCAGAACCACGCCCGCATGATGGTCTTCGGCTTTGCCGGAGGGGCCATTGCTGCCTATCTGCTGACAGTGCTGCCGGGCTGGACCGGTGCGCGCGCTTCGCCTGCGCGGGTGGCGCTGCTGACGGCGCTGTGGCTGCTGGGGCGGCTGCTGCCCGGCCCCGCCGAGGCGCCGTTCTTTTTGCTGCTGGCTGCAACGTTGGCCCCGCCGGTTCTGCGCGCACAGCTGTGGGATCGGCTGTGGGCGCCGCTGGCGGCGGTACTTCTTGCCCTGGCCGCATTGCTGCCTGGTCTTGACAGCGGTGTGCCGCCGCTTCTGATTGCGGCCCTTATTGCCGTGGTCGGCGGGCGTGCGCTGCCGTCCTTTCTTGCCAGCGCCGCGAGACTCCCGCAGCCATCGGACCGCCCGCTTATCCGGATCGCCACCGCACTGTACATCCTCGGGGCGGCCGTGCTGCCGCATCCAGGCTGGTATGCCGCCGCTGTAGCTGCCTTGGCCTGGCAAATGCTTCAATGGCCGCTGCGGCTGCCACCGATCGGCTTGCTTCTGCTGCCGCCGTGGCTTTGGCTAGCAGCGTCGCTGCTGCTGATGATGCAGTGGGAACAGCAGCCGTCGCTGGCCCTGCATACGCTAACGATGGGTGGCATTGGCGGCATGATCCATGCCTTCCTATCGCGGGTGTTTGCCCGGCGCACCGGGGCTGGACTGGCAGCTAGGCCGACCAGTCTCGCGGGCGCCGCATTGCTTCACGCAGCGGTCATTGCGCGTCTGGCAGAGATGCTGCCATCCGCCCACGCACTGTGGGGCGCGGCTTGGGCCATCA
Source organism: Leisingera sp. McT4-56 (assembly GCF_020514995.1). Taxonomy (NCBI): domain Bacteria; kingdom Pseudomonadati; phylum Pseudomonadota; class Alphaproteobacteria; order Rhodobacterales; family Roseobacteraceae; genus Leisingera; species Leisingera sp. McT4-56. Next base: position 177,757 of record NZ_JAJALF010000008.1, read on the forward strand.
CGCTTTTGCAGTTGATCTGCCATTGCCGCCAGCCGCACAGAACGCCGGTCTTTATCGGATCCAGGTCAGGGACAGCATCAGGGGCCGGAAAGACAAAACCCTAACATAGGCCCGTTGAAAATGCGTGCAGCGCGGCGGCCGGTATTCACCGACGGGCAGTGGCGCATTGGGTGGCACAGGCTGGCCGGTCTTGGCCCAGCGCGTACAGAAACCGCTGCGCCAAGCGCGGGATTGTGAACCGGGCTGGAAAACAGGGTGCCGCGCTGTGCATCAGCACAGCGCCACACCCAACTGTGAGGGATCTCCGCAAGGAGTCCAGAAACGGGCGGGAGCGCCCTGCTCCCGAGGTCAGGATGCCCGGCTGTAGCGCACCCCTTCGGGCACATGCGCGTCAAAGCAACTGGCGATAATCCGGGTCAGCGGGCGGCCTTCAGGCAGGATCTCCAGAGCTTCCCCATCCAAGAGCACAAGATCGCCAAAGCGGGCTGCGATCTGCGCCAGATCCGCATCCAGTGTTGCCGCCAGACCACCGAAGCGCTGCTGCAGCTCTACTCGGTCCAGCCGGAATTCGCACATCAGCATTTCGATGGCACGGCCGCGCAGCAGATCCTCCTGGCTCATCACATGGCCGCGTGCACCGGTCAGCTGCCCGGCCTCAACCCGCTGCACATACGCAGGTGTGGCCGCTGCGTTCTGGATGTAACCGCCGGCAAAACGGGAGATCGACGACGCGCCGAAGCCGATCAGCGTCGGGCATGTGTCGTCGGTATAGCCCTGGAAGTTCCGCCGCAGATGGCCGGTGCGGGCCGCCACCTCCAGCCCGTCGCCGGGTTTGGCAAAATGGTCGATGCCGATTGCCGCAAACCCCGCCTCGGCGAATTTCTCCGCCGCAAGCCCGGCCAGATGGTAGCGGGCCAGATCGTCCGGCAGCGTCTCTTCCTTGATCAGCTTCTGACGCTTGGCCACCCAGGGCACATGCGCGTAACCGAACAGCGCCAGCCGGTCGGGATCGAGGCTCAGCACCTTCTCCACCGTGTCCGCCATCCGTGCCTGCGTTTGATGCGGCAAGCCGTAGACCAGGTCGGCATTCAGCGAATTGATCCCCGCCGCGCGCAAATCCTCTACACAGGCCTTTGTCACTTCAAACGGCTGCGCGCGGCCGATCGCTTGCTGCACAAGCGGATCGAAGTCCTGAATGCCGATGCTGGCCCGGTTCATGCCTTCCGCTGCCAGCGCAGCAATTTTCTCGCGGTCGACCATGGTGGGATCAATCTCGACCGAGAACTCCCAATCGTCAGTATGCGGAAATACAGCCTTCACCGCCTGCGCCAGCCGGTGGATCAGCTGCGGCGGCAGGATGGTCGGAGTTCCGCCGCCCCAATGCATCCGCCCCATCCGCAACCCCTTGGGCAAAAGCGGTGCCACCAGCTTCAGCTCCTGTTCAAGCGTGCCGATGTAGCTTTCCACTGGACTCAGCGTCTGAGTGCCTTGCGTCCGGCAGGCGCAGAACCAGCACAGCCGCTCACAGAAGGGGATGTGCAAATAGACGGAAACCGGCACGTCGGGGTCCAGCGACTGCAGCTCGCGGGCCTGTTCCGCAGCCCCCACAGCAGCGGAAAACACTGGCGCGGTCGGATATGAGGTGTAGCGGGGCACCCGGCTGTCGAACAGCCCAAGGGCTTGGAGGCGGTCAATCTGTTTCATGACTTTCCTATGCCCCTTTTGCGAATCCGCTACTTTGCGCAGGATCAAACCGCCATCCGGAATTCTGAATAGGCGGAAACCGGGGCACTTCCGGCAACGCACTGGATTCACTTGGGAAAACGATCACAAGGCAAATTCTGGGGAAATTCGGCCTAGAGGCACATTTTCCGTTTGACGCTGCCTGCGACTCCGCTTATACGCCCTCCTCACGACACCTGCCCAGGTGGCGGAATTGGTAGACGCGCTAGCTTCAGGTGCTAGTGTCCGTATGGACGTGGAGGTTCGAGTCCTCTCCTGGGCACCAT